>CAYQZW010000001.1:0-58413 GCA_964422065.1 uncultured bacterium
CGCGGGTGCCGATGCCCCCGCCGAGTCGGGAGAGTTCCAGGCCCTTGCCGGTCAGCCGGCTCAGGCGGTATTCCAACTGTGCGAGTTCCACCTGGATCTTGGCCTCCGCGGTCCGCGCATGCTGTGCGAAGATGTCCAGGATGAGTTCGGTCCGGTCGATGACCTTGACGCCGATCTCGCGCTCCAGGTTCCGGTGTTGGGAAGGGGTCAACTCGCGATTGAAGATCACCATATCCAGGCCGAACTGTTCGACGATCTTGCGGATTTCGTGGACCTTTCCTTTCCCGATGAGGTAGGCGGGGTCAGGCTCAGGCCGGATCTGCATGACCTTTTCAAAGACCTCGGCGCCCGCGGTCTGGGTCAACTGTGCAAGTTCCTCCAGGCTATCCATTTCCTTCCAGCGGTCCTGGGGGGAGGTCGCGAAGCCTACGAGGAGGGCCTTTTCCTTCTCGGAATCCCTTAGGGGCTGATCCATGCTTGGCGGGCCGACGGCTTCTCCTTGCTGGGAGGTGACACCGATGGGGCGGTCGGGAAGATCTGGCGGACCAGTTCCTCGGCGCGTTCTACAAACCGCAGGGTCAGACCCTCTTTGATCTCGTTTTCCATCTCCTGGATTTCCGGCTCGTTGGCTTTAGGCAGGTAGACCACGCGGATCCCTGCGCGTTTGGCGGCCAGGAGTTTCTCCTTGAGGCCGCCGACCGGCAGGACCTCGCCGGAGAGGGTGATCTCGCCGGTCATGGCGATCTCGCCGGACACGGGCTTCTGGGTCAAGGCGGAGACCATCGCGATCAGGATCGCGACGCCCGCGGAGGGCCCGTCCTTGGGGATCGCACCCTCGGGCACGTGGAGGTGGATATCGTACGTGGCATAGAAGTCTTCGTCGAGGCCAAGTTCCTCATAATGGGCACGGACAAAGGTCAAGGCCGCACGTGCCGATTCCTTCATGACGTTCCCCAGTTGACCGGTGAGTTCGAGGTTGCCTTTGCCGCGGACGGGCACGACCTCAATGCGGAGGATCTCGCCCCCGTATTCGGTCCAGGCCAGGCCATACACCACGCCGACGGGCAGTTCGGGCTTGGCGATATGGATGCGTTGTTTGGGCAGGCCGAGGTATTGCCGGACGCGTTTCGGGGTGACCCGGACCCGCTTGCCGGTCTCCTGGTACTCCCGTGCGATCTTGCGAAGGATCCGTGCGATTTGCCGCTCGAGGTCGCGGACCCCGGACTCCCGCGTGTACTCCCGGATGATGGTCAGGATCGCCTTCTCCTCAAAGGTCACGGCGTTCTTCGGCAGCCCGGTCTCCTCAAGTTTCTTCGGGATCAGGTGACGCTTGGCGATCTGGATCTTTTCGTGGTCCAGGTAGCCCCGGATCGGGATGATCTCCATCCGGTCCATCAAGGGCCTGGGGATGCCATACAGGGAGTTGGCGGTGGTGATAAACAGGACCTCGGAGAGGTCAAACTCAACCTCTAAGTAATGGTCAACGAAGGACTTATTGATCTCCGGGTCCAGGACTTCCATGAGTGCGGCCTGCGGGTCGCCCCGGAAATCGGCGCCCATCTTGTCAATCTCGTCAAGCAGGAACACGGGGTTTTTGGTGCCTGCGCGGCGGATCTGTTGGATGATCCGGCCGGGCAATGCGCCGACATAGGTCCGACGGTGTCCGCGGATCTCGGCCTCATCCCGGACGCCGCCGAGCGACATCCGGACAAACCGGCGGCCCAAGGCCCGTGCGATGGACTTCGCCAGGGACGTCTTGCCCACGCCCGGCGGGCCGACGAAGCAGATGACCTCGCCTTTGAGCCGGCCCTTGAGTTTCAAGACGGAAAGGTATTCCAAGATCCGGTTCTTCTGCTCTTCCAGGCCGTAGTGGTCCTCGTCCAAAATCTTGCGGGCGTGTCGGATATCCAGGTTGTCCTGGGTCTTCTTGGACCAGGGCAACGAGATGAGCCAGTCGAGGTAATTGCGGAGCACGGTGGCTTCCGGAGAGATCGCCGGGGTCTTCCGCAGTTTGTTGAGTTCGGAGAGCGCCTTTTTCTCGACCTCAGGGGGCATCTTTGCATCCCGGATCTTCTGTTCCAGGACTGAATACTCGTCTTCTTCGTCTTCGCCCAACTCGCGCTGGATTTCCTTCATCTCCTGCTGTAAGAACCACTGGCGCTGGTTGCGTTGGATTTCCTCTTTGACCCGTTCCTCGATCTTCTTCTTGAGGTTGATGAATTCCAGTTCGCGGATGAAGAATTCAATGAGCAGTCGGAGTTGGTGTTCCAGGGTCTCGGCCTCCAGGAGTTTCTGGCGGTCTGCGGTGGGCAGAGGGAAGTGTGCCGAAAGGATATTGGCAATGACTTGGGGGTCGGTCTCGTTGTCCATGACGTTCCGGACGATCTCGTCTAACGGATAGGACTTCGCTTCCAGGAGTTGCCGGAAATAGTCCTGGGTGATCCGGAGGAGTTCGGGGATGTGCTGGCCGGTCTGGACCTGGGGATAGGGCTCCACGGTGGCGACATAGTAGCCTTCGGACTCCAGGGTGATCCATTCCCGGAGGCGGACCCGCTCGAGCCCCCGAACGAGCGCCCGGATACTGCCATCCGGAGGGGTGATGTACTGCACGAAGGTGCCGGTGACGCCGACGGGATAGACGTCGTCCTGATCGGGCTCTTCCACACTGCTGTTCTTCTGTGTGATGAAGAGGACGTTCTGTTTCATGGACAGGGCGTGTCGGGCTGCACGGAGGGAGAACGGCCGGGCGATCAGGATGGGATGCATGCTGTAGGGGAACAGCACAATCTCCCGCAGTGGAATCACAGGCAACGTGAGGGTTTCCATCTCAGGCACGCTTCTTTCGACGGCCACGGATGAACCGGGGCAAGGTCCCGTTCCGGACCGTGTCCCCATCCACAACGATCTCCACGACGTTCTTCATGGACGGGACCCGGAACATCGTTTCCATGAGGAGATCTTCCAGGATAGCGCGGAGTCCCCGTGCACCGGTCCCCCTCTGGATCGCAATCTCTGCGATGGTCTCCAGCGCGTCCTGGGTCACGGTCAGCCGGATGCCCTCCATCTCGAAGTAGTGGGTGTATTGCTTGATCAGGGCGCGTTTCGGCTCGACCAGGATCCGGACCAGGTGCTCCTTGTTCAGCGGATGGAGCGTCGCGACAACCGGGAATCGCCCCACGAATTCTGGCAAGAAGCCGTACTTGATCAAGTCCTCGGGCTGGACCGGGAGCACCTCAGCCTCTTTGGGTTGGGTGTCTTCATTGCCCAGGGTTGTGGCAAAACCCAGGCGGTTCCGGCCTAACCGGGCCTTGACGATCTCCTCCAGGCCGGAGAACGTGCCTCCACAGATGAACAGGATGTTGGTCGTGTCAATCTGGATAAAGGGCTGTTCCGGGTGCTTCCGGCCGCCTTGGGGCGGCACATTGGCAACGGTGCCCTCCAGAATCTTGAGGAGCGCCTGTTGGACCCCTTCACCGGAAACGTCGCGGGTGATGGATGGCGAATCGCTACGGCGTGCGAGTTTGTCGATCTCGTCAATATAGACAATGCCCATCTGGGCGCGCTCGACGTCATAGTCTGCCACCTGCAGGAGCCGGACCAGGATGTTCTCGACATCCTCGCCCACATAGCCAGCCTCTGTCAGGGGCGTGGCGTCATAGATGGCGAACGGGACCTTCAGAAACTCGGCGAGGGTCCGCGCGAGCAGGGTTTTGCCGGTGCCCGTAGGGCCGATCAGCAGGATGTTCGCCTTCTCAAGTTTGAGGTCTTTGTTCTTCTGGCTCAGCCGCTTGTAGTGGTTATAGACCGCGACGGACAAGACCTTTTTTGCCCATTCCTGGCCGATCACGTGCTTGTCCAGGTACGCCTTGATCTCCTCCGGCGGTGGGGGACTCAAAATGGAGACTTCCCGGCTCAGGATGTGCTCTTCCTGCAGGATGTCCCACGCGATCTTTACGCAGTCGGAGCAGATATACGCGTCTGCACCGGAGATCAGGCGGTTGACCTCGCTCGCCGTCCGATTGCAAAAGGAACACTTGGGCTCTTGTTTACCGGCTGCCTTTTTCTTTTGTGCCATGTTTCGGGATCTCCTTTCGGCTTGTGATGACATCGTCAATGATGCCGTATTCCTTTGCTTCCTCTGCGGACATGAAGAAGTTCCGGTCGGTATCCTTCTCGATCTGTTCAATGGGTCTGCCGGTATGTTTGGCCAGGATCTCGTTGAGGATATTGCGGAGCCGCATGATCTCGCGGGCGTGGATATCGATATCGACGGCCTGGCCCTGGACCCCGCCCCACGGCTGGTGGATCATCACGCGGGAATGGGGCAATGCGAACCGCTTGCCCGGGGTCCCAGCGGCCAGCAAAACCGCCGCCATAGACGCCGCCAGCCCCACACAGATGGTGGAGACGTCCGGCTTGATGTACTGGATCGTGTCGTAGACCGCGAGGCCTGCGGTGATGACGCCACCCGGCGAATTGATGTACACATAGATGTCCTTCTCCGGGTCCTCGGCCTCCAGAAAGAGCAGTTGGGCGATCACCAGGTTCGCCACGTGGTCATTGATCTCCGTGCCAATGAACACGATCCGGTCCTTGAGGAGCCGCGAATAGATGTCGTACACCCGCTCCCCACGGCCGGTCTGCTCAATGACATACGGTACGTATTGTCCCTTCATCACTCGACAATCACCTCTAATTTCACAAGGTTTTTCATCTGTTCCATGGCCTTCCGTCGGCGGATCACGGTCTTGATCCAGCCGAGGTTGTTCTTCTTTTCCAGGGCCTCCCGGTACTTCTCCGGGGGCACCCGATACTCCTTGGCCCGACGCTCGATCTCTTCCTGGATCTCCTCTTCGGTCGGCTCGATGTTCATCTTCTCCGCATACCGGTCCAGCAGGATCTCCCGGATGATCTGGTTCGTGGCCACGGCCTGCAGAAACTCGTCGGGCTTCTCCAGGTTCTCCAGGAAGTCCGGGTTCAGTTGCTGTTTCAGGATCTCGATGCGTTCCTGGACCAGGGTCGGGGGCACCTCGAACTGGATGCGCTGGTACACTTCGTGGATGATCTGATTCTCCACGTCCCGTTCCGAGTCTTCGCGGGCCCGTGCTTCCAATTCCTCGCGGATCTTTTTGAAGAGTTCGTCCACGTTTTCGTAGCCCAGCATCTGAGCGAATTCGTCATTCACTTCCGGCAGGACCCGGCGTTTGATGGACCGGATTTTGTAGATAAAGGTCCGATGGACTTCGTTCCCCTTATCGTCCTGGAAGGTCATCGGCACTTCCACGAGATCGCCAGGGGCTTTGTCCAGGAGGTGTTCCACGATCTTCGGGTTTGTCCGCTCCGGATCGAGCACGATATAGGCGTTTTTCAGGCGGTCTCGGACTTTGCCCTTTTCGTCCCGTTCTTCGTAGTCCACAAACACGTAGTCTCCGGGCTCGGTCTTGCCGTCCTTGGTCTCAAATTCTGCCAGCGATTCCCGGAGCCCCTGGATCCGGCGTTCGACCTCGGCCTCGGTAACCCGGATCACCTTTTTCTTGACCTGGATGTCTTGGATCGGGGGGAACTCAAAGTTCGGGATGACCTCGATCCGGGTCCGGACCTTGATCTTGCCGTCCTCTTCGGTCTGTTCTAAGAGGTGGATCGGTCCGACGAGGTGGAGGTTCCGCAGTTTGGCTTCTTCAAGGATTTTGTCTTTGAGGACGTCCTCAAAGGCCTGGCTCCGGATCTCGTCCCGGTAGACGGTCTTGACCACCTCTAACGGGGCCTTCCCGGGTCGGAAGCCCCGAATCTTGACTCTTCGCTGCAGTGCGCGTGCAACGCGGTCGATCCGCTCCTGGATCTCTTGAGGATCGAGGAGGATCTCCAGTTCGCGAGTTGCAGAAAGCGAAGTATCCGTAATGATCTTGTCGGCCATTCAGTGTCACCATCCTTGGCGTTTTTTTGGCCCTTAATTTTACAGGTTCTTCAGGCGTTGGGTGAGTTCAGGGACCGCCTTGAACAGGTCCTCCACCAGGCCGACATCGGCCACCTTAAAGATCGGGGCCTCCGGGTCCTTGTTGATCGCGACAATGAACCGTGAGTTCCGCATTCCAGCGAGGTGTTGCAGGGCGCCGGAGATCCCGATGGCAAAATAGAGCCGGGGTGTGATCACCTTCCCGGTCTGCCCCACCTGATGGCTATGGTCGATCCAGCCCGCGTCTACAGCGGCGCGGGAGGCACCGATGGCCACCGACTCCCCGGTAATCCGTTCAATCTCTTGTGCGAGGGCCTTGAGGAGATCAAAGGCCTCAGGCCCACCGAGCCCGCGTCCACCAGAGACCACGATGTCCGCCTCCGCGACGTCCGTCTCGCCCTTTGCCTTCTCGTGGACACCCAGGACCTGGACCGGGCTATCCGGGAGTTGCGGGGTAAACTCCTCTACCTGTGCGCTCCCGGCGTCCACCGTCTCGATGGGCAACGCCTTGAGTTTCATCGCCAAGACTGCAGGCTGTGCGTTCAGCCGGAAGAAGCCGAAGATCTTGCCGGTATAAACCGTTTTCTTGAGGAGGAGGCCCGAGCCTTGTCGTTCCGCCTCCAGGACATCCGTCACCGCCGGCACGCCCAGCAGGGCCGCCACCCGGCCGGCCAACTCCTTGCCGTTCGGTGTGCCGGGGAACAGCACGGCCTCTGGCGACTCGTTGTCCACCACCTGTTTCAGGGCCTGGGCATAGGCTTCGCCGACATAGGTCGCCGGCAGTCCCTGGAGCGACACCACCTTTTGGGCGCCGTATGCCCCCAGGCTCTGTGGATCGGACAAGTTCGCTGTGACCGCAACGATCTCATCGCCCCACCTGCGTGCCAAGGTAAAGAGTTCCAAAGCGCCTTTCTTGGCTTGGTTCTCAAACGTTTCAACGAAAATCAAGGTCTTGGCCATGATCATCCACCTCCTTTAGAGGACCTTTTTCTCGCGCAGGATCTCAAGGAGCCGTTCCACATTTTTCGGGAACTCGTCTTGGATCACGATCCCAGCCTCTTTTTGGGGCGGCATTTCCATGTGATCCAGAGCGAGTGCGCTCTCCGGGAGTGAGACCTCTACCTCGTCAATCGGTTTCCGTTTGGCCATCATGATGCCCCGGAGCGTGGGGAGCCGGGGCTCATTCAAGCCCTTTTCCGTGGTGATCACGCAGGGCAGCGGCGCCTCCACCTCAATGGCGCCATCGTCCGTCTCCCGGTGTGCCTTCACCTTGCCGTCCTGGACCTCCAGGTGCACGACGTAGGTCAGGAGGGGAACCCCTGCGAGGGTAGCGAGGTAGGCGGGCACGAGTCCGAAGTTATCGTCCACCGCCTCTTTCCCCATCAATACGAGATCAAAGCCTTCCTGGCTCAGGAACTCATGGAACGCCTTTGCGGTGGCCTCGGGCGACACAAAGGGTGAGGCATTGATTTTCAGATGGACCGCGCGGTCGGCCCCCAATGCCAACGCATTCCGGAGCGTCTCTTTTGCTCCATCGTCGCCCAGAGAGACAGCCACGATCTCTGCGTCCCCGGCCTTTTCTTTGATCCGGAGCGCCTCTTCAATGGCGAACTCGTCATAAGGGTTGACCACATAATTCAGGTTTTCACGGACGATATCGGTCCCCGTGTCGTTGACCTGGACGGGGATCCCGGTATCGGGAACTCTTTTGAGGAACACGATGAGTTTCATGGTTCACCTCCTTTTCCGGCTTATGATGGGCGGATGACGGACATGGCGACGGCCATACCGCCCCCGATACACAGGGTTGCGAGGCCACGATAGGCCTGGTATCGCTTCATGGCGTAGAGCAGGGTCACGAGGATCCGGGTCCCACTGGCACCGATCGGGTGCCCCAGCGCGATGGCGCCCCCGTGGACATTGACCTTGGACCAGTCAAATCCCAGGGCTTTGCCGTCGGCCAGGGTCTGGGAGGCGAACGCCTCGTTGATCTCAATAAGGTCAAAAGCCCCGATATCCTTCAGGCCGAGGAGGTCCATGAGTTTCTGGACCCCTGTAATCGGGGCAAAGAAGAGTTCCTTGGGCTCCACGGCCCCCGAGGTATAGCCCTCAATGATGGCCAGGGGCTCTAAGCCGCGTTTTTCGGCCTCCTCCTCGCTCATCAGGACCACCGCCGCGGCGCCATCGTTCAGGGTGGACGCATTGCCGGCGGTGATCATCCCGTCCTTTTCAAAGGCCGGCTTCAGTTTCGCGAGTTTCTCGACCGAGGTATCCTTCCTCGGCCCCTCGTCCACACGGACGACCTGGACCTCGCCCTTCCGGCCGGGCACTTCTACCGGCACAATCTCTTCATCAAAGAGGCCGTCCTCTATCGCTTTCACGGCTTTCCGATGGCTCTCGTACGCAAACTGGTCCAGTTCCGCTCGGGTCAACCCCGCCTTTTTGGCGGTGTATTCGGCGAGGTTCCCCATATGCAGGCCGGAGAACGCGTCGAGCAAGCCGTCATAGATCATGAGGTCAATGAGTTCCGCGTTGCCGTATTTGTGGCCCTTCCGGTAGTTCTTGATGGCGAAGGGGGCGTTGGACATGGACTCCATGCCGCCGGCGACGACGATCTTGGCCTGGCCCAGCGCAATGGCCTGGGCCCCGAGCATTACAGACTTTAAGCCAGACCCACAGACCATGTTGACCGTAAAAGCCGGGGTATGAGGGCTGACCCCTCCCTTGATCGCCGCCTGACGGGCCGGTCCTTGTCCTGCGCCACCCTGGAGCACGTTGCCCATGATGACCTCATCCACCTCTGCGCCGTCCAGGCGCGCCCGTTTGAGCGCCTCCCGGACCACGATGGCCCCGAGATCGGTCACCTCTAAGGCCGATAAGCCCCCCATGAACCGACCGATCGGGGTCCGAACTGCAGAAACAATGGCTACTCGCTTTTGTGCCATGCGAAACCTCCTTGTTTCCTCTCCCGCCCTGCCTGACCCGATGCTCTCAGACTACACCATTTTTCTTCTTGTGGTACTCCTGGAGTACCGACCGTTCATACGGCAGATCAATGAGTTTTTTCAACCCAATGACCGCCATCAGCCCCACGAGACGGATCCAATTGGCGGTGGACCCCACGACGCGAATCCCGGAAAATGCGAAGATCACCATGCCGATCGCCAAGGACAGATCAAAGTTCCGGGTGATGGCAAAAGCCAGGGCCACCACCGCCAGGAAGAAGGTGGTCAATCCGGGATAGAGTGCGAAGAAGAACCCATAGAGGGTGGAGATGCCTTTGCCGCCGCGGAACCGGAGGTAGATCGGGAACTGGTGTCCCAGCAACACGCAGAGTCCGGCGAACCATACCGTTCCGGACCCCGGCCCATAGAGCCCCTGAGCCACCACGCCGACACTGAACCCTTTCAGGCCATCCAGGAGGGCTGCCAGGAACCCGAAGGGGAGCCCGGCAGCGCGTGCCGCATTGTGTGCGCCGACATTCCCATCGTATAGGCGTCGGAGATCTATCCCGCTCCGCCACCGGGCGATCAGATAGGAAAAGGGGATCGCCCCGACGAGATACGCCCCCACAAAAAACAGCCATGGAGAAACGGCCATGATACACGCTCCTGTTTGGGTCCACTTTAATTTTACACCTTGTCAGGAAATCCCCGGACCGGGCTATGCCGTAGGTTTCCAGACCACAGATTTTGAGGTCCGGGTCTGCGCCCGGGCCAATGCCAGTTCGATCAGCCGGTCAATGAGGTCCGGGTAGGGGAGCCCGGAGGCTTCCCAGAGTTTGGGATACATGCTGATGGGGGTAAACCCGGGGATCGTATTGATCTCGTTGACATACATCGCGCCGGTCTCCCGATCCAGCAGGAAGTCGATCCGGGCCATGCCGGCAGCGTCAATGGCCCGGTAGGCGCGGATGGCCAGGTCCTGGAAGGCCTGGACCTGCGCCGGCGATAAGGGGGCCGGGATCAGGAGTTCCGAGCGGTCGTCCAGGTACTTCGCCTCGTAGTCGTAGAACTCCCGAGAAGGCCGGATCTCGCCTGGAACCGAGGCCTCGGGACGCTCGTTGCCCAGGACACTCACCTCAATCTCCCGCGCCGGGATCCCCTGCTCGACCAGGACCTTGGTATCGTACTGGAACGCCAGGGTAAGGGCCTCTGCCAGGTCATCCCACCGCTTGACCTTGGTGATGCCGATGCTGGACCCCAGATTGGCGGGTTTCACAAAGACCGGGAGCGGGAACTGCTCCCGGAGGCCCCGAACCACGCCCGCCGGGTCGTCCTGGAAATCCACCTCAAACACCACCTCAAACGGGACCACCGGGATGCCGTGGGCCTGAAGCACCGCCTTGGTCAGGACCTTATCCATGGCGACCGCGGATGCGGTGACCCCAGCGCCGACATACGGGATCCCCTCCAGTTCCAGGAACCCCTGGACCGTCCCGTCTTCGCCGAACGGGCCGTGGAGCAACGGGAAGACGACATCCTGTTGCCGGAGTACGTGGAGGACCTGGGCGGAGAGCCGTTCCTCTCGGGCCTGGACCAGCGGATGGTCATCTTCAAACGCCGGGAGGCCGGCCAGGAGTTCTTGCTCGAACCGGGGATCCGCGACCCAGAACCCACCCCGGGTGATCCCGATGACCGTGACCTCATAGCGGCTACGGGAAATGACCTGGAGCACGGAACGAGCAGAGATTAAACTGATCTCGTGTTCGGCGGACCGACCGCCACAGAGGATTGCGAGTCGGATCGGCTTACGCATGGAGCAGGTCCTGGAAAATGGGCTTGAGGCGCCGATAGGTCTCCTCCAGGCCCTCGGGGATGACCTTGGTATCGCCGATCACGGGCATAAAGTTGGTGTCCCCGGTCCATCGGGGAACCACATGCATGTGGAGGTGCTGGTCAAACCCGGCACCCGCAACCTTGCCCAGGTTGATCCCCAGGTTGAACCCTTCGGGCTGGAACGCACGCTTGAGGGCCTGAACAGAGACCGTGGTCAGGTGGAGGAGTTCGCGCTGTTCGTCAGGGGTGAGTTCTTCCAGGTTGGCGATGTGGCGGTACGGGGCGACCATCAGATGGCCGGTGTTGTATGGGAAGATGTTGAGCAAGACAAAGGTGTGTTGCCCACGGTACAGGATGTAGTTCTGATCGTCCTGCTGTTCTGCGGGCTTGGTGCAGAAGATACAGCCCTCAATCTTCTCAATTTCTCGGATATAGGTGATCCTCCAGGGAGCCCAAAGCCGTTTCATAACCCCGATTTTACGCCAGGCGTTCAAAGAATTCAAAACCACGGCTTGGACCGCCGAGGGCATGCCTCATAATATCAGGGCAATCTGAACCACAAAAATCTTGGAGGATGGACTCCATGGAGCCACAAAAAGCCCGGAAGGGGTTCTGGAATACCGCCTTCTGGATCCGGTTTCTGGAAGGTGCGGACGACATCTTCCAGGTGCTCGTGGCGCTCGCCCTCTTGATCACAGCCGCACTGGTCTTCTGGGACCTCATGACCAAACTGCTGGGCGGGGTCGCACGAGGGGAACAGATCCTCCAACTCGCATACCAACTGATCCATGACGCCCTGCTCGTGCTCATCATCCTCGAGTTGGTGTGGACTGCCGTGGGTTATCTTCGGAGCCGGACGTTGCCTTTGGAACCCTTCTTGATTGTCGCGGTGATCGCATCGGTGCGGCGGCTCCTGTTCCTCGGCGTCCAGACCGTGGAGGGCGAGATCCAGGTCATGATGCTCTGGGATATCGCGATCCATACCATGATGGTCCTGATCTTTGCGTTGGCGCTCTATGCGGTGCGGAGAAGCCGTAAGTTTTTGAGTTTTCCTGCGGGCCCAACAGAGCACAGGAAAGGAGGAGCCACGCCATGAAGGTCTGGATGTTCCCCGGCCAGGGTTCCCAGAAGGTCGGGATGGGCCAAGCGCTCTATGAGACCCATGCCTGGGTACGGGAACTTTACGAGACGGCGGAGCGGATTCTGGGGTTGCCCTTACGGGAGGTCTCGTTTGAGGGGCCGGAGGCACGGCTGACCCAGACCCTGTTTGCGCAGCCTGCCCTGTTTGTGTATGAGGCCGTGTTGGCCCGGAGGCTGGAAGAACAAGGACAGACGCCGGACCTGGTCATGGGACACTCTCTTGGGGAGTTGACCGCGCTGTATGTGGCAGGGGTGTGGGACTTTGAAACCGCGGTCCGG
Organism: uncultured bacterium; assembly: GCA_964422065.1. GTDB lineage: Bacteria > Hydrothermota > Hydrothermia > WGAB01 > WGAB01 > S141-55. The sequence continues at coordinate 12,151 of CAYQZW010000001.1, forward strand.
ATCGTGGGGGAACGCGCCCGGCTGATGCAGGAGGCATCAGAACAGGCGGCGGGGACCATGGCCGCAGTCATTGGCCTGCCGGTCCAGGAGATTGAGGCGGCGCTCCAAGAGGTGGACGGGACGGTGGTGGTGGCCAACCTGAATTCTCCAGAACAGGTGGTGATCTCCGGGGAGGTTGCGGCGGTCCAAGCGGCGATGGAGCACCTGAAGGCCCGAGGGGCACGGCGCGTGATCCCGCTGAGGGTCTCCGCAGCGTTCCACTCGCCGCTTATGGAGCCGGCGGCACAGGCCTTTGCAAAGGTTTTGGACGGAGCGGAGTTCCGGGCCCCCAGGGTGCCGGTCCTGTGCAATGTCACAGCAAAAGCCACGACGTCCGCCGAAGCCGTACGGGAAGCCTTGAAGTTACAACTCCGCTCACCGGTCCGGTGGGCCGAATCCCTCCAAGAGGCGTACCGACAGGGGGCACGGTTCTTCCTGGAAGTGGGGCCCGGCCGGGTCCTCCAGGGGCTGGCCCGACGCACCCTCAAAGACGCTGAAGTTCAAGGCTATGAGGAATAGGCAAGCCAGTAAGACATCGTGGATCATGATCCCGGTGAGGTCAAACCGTTCTTCTGGCCCTTGAGGATAGGGACTCTTCGCTATGCCGGAAAGACAGGAGTTTATTTGTCGGGAGGGGGTGTTTTCTGGATGGCGGGAAAGCCCGGCTGAAGGGTGAACGCCATCCCCAGATCGGAGAATCGGCCCACCTGGACCGAGGGAGGGAGGGGTTTCTCAGTCGTCAGCCATTCCGCAAGCCATTGCATCATTCCGGGCGCACGCATGATGCCTGCGCCGTTGAAGCCTGCCGCAAGGACCAGACCTTCGGTCCCAGGGTACGGCCCCAGGAGCGGCACTTGGTCCGGAGTCCCTGCAAGGAGACCGGCCCATCCCTGCCCCAAAGTGGCCCTGGAAGACAATCGGGGGAGGAAGGTGCTCAGGGTTTCAGAGACGTGCTCATAGAACTCCGGGTCTGCTCCCTCCTTGTACCCGTCCGGATCTTGCGGAGTGAGTTGGGTCCCATTGCCCACAATCCATCGCGCAGGTTGTTCCGGCACGAGGTAGACGCCGGAATCCAGATCGTAGAGCGCCGGTCCTTCCAGGGTATCGCACTGTAAACTTCCGGCCTGGGCGCGGTAAGGGACCAGGGGCAGGGGCAGGCCCAGCCACTCCTTCAGGCGTTTGGCGGTCCACACCCCCATAGAGAGCACCACCCAATCTGCCCGGACCTTTTCTTTGTCCTCCACGACCACGCCCACCACCCGTCCACGCTCGGTCCACAGCCCGGTGACCTTCTCTAAGAGCCGGACCGGCGTACCTGTATGGCGGAAATAGGTATAGAGGGCATAGCCGACGGCATAGGGGTTGACGTAACCGTCCTCCGCGCAGTAGGTGGAGCCGAGGATACCCAGGATGCCATCCGGCAACTGCGGGCCAGGGCCGTCGTAGAACTCCACGGGGACCCCTCCATCTCTCTGGATGCGGTAGGCCTCATGGAGCGCTTCCAGGGCTTCTGGGGATCGTGCCAGCCAGGCCAGGCCGGTCCGTCGATACCGGAAAATCCCCCCAGACTTTTCCTGTACGGTCTGGTAGAAGGCGATGGAACCGCGGACGGCCAGGATATCCAAGGGCTTCCGCAATTGAAGTGTAACGATCCCGGCCGCTTTGGCCGAGCTTCCGCCGACCAAGTTGGCCTGGTCAAAGAACACCACCTCCACCCCCGCTTGCTTGAGGAAGTAGCCCAAGGAAAGGCCGGTGATGCCGGTGCCGACGATAGCGACCTTCATGAGGAAGGCAACCCGACGGCCATCTGGCGGGTTCGGTTGAGCATCTGGCGCCGCGCCAGGGCCAGCAGCCGGATCCGGGTTTTCTGAAGGGCCTTGTGCCGGTACTCCCGGGTTGCGTCTGTTGAGCCGGGGTGCCGGCGATAGTTGTACAGGACCCGATGAACGCGAAGGATCCGGAAATGTTCTGAGATCCGTAAGACCATATCGTAATCTTCGCCGTAATCGCCAAAGGACTTCTCATTGAAGGGGCCCAGGACTTCAAAGACCCGTTTTCGGAAGAACCGGAGTGCACCGGCCCCATCCACCCGGAGGATATTGTTCCGATCAAATTCAAGGTGGGTGACCGGGGCCAGGGGTACGGGTTGGCCATCCGGGTCCACGATGCGATAATACGAGATGGCCAGGCCGGCGTCCGGATTCCGCTCCATGGTCTCCACCATTGCCTCCAGGGTCTCGGGCTCGTAGAAGTCATCGGAATCCAACTGAGCAATGTATTTCCCTCGGGCATGACGAATTCCGAAGTTAATGGCCTCGGCGATATTGCCTGGGGGCTTGGAGACCAGCCGGACGCGGGGGTCACGGCGCTGGAATTGCCGGACGATCTCCGGGGTCTGGTCGGTGGACCCAGCGTCCACCACCACAATCTCAAAGTCCTGGAAGGTCTGTTTCAGCACACTCTCCAGGGCTTCTCCGATGTAATCTTGTCGGTTCCGGACGGGGATGACGACGGAGACCGTTACGGGATAGGTCTGGGGGTCGGGCAGGGACTCATAGGTGCCGTCCAGGAGTGCTCCGCGCCGTCGGAGCATGGCTTTGAAGACCTGTTCGTATTCGCGTTCCGCGGCCTTGCCGTAGAAGAGGTAGTCAAAACTGTCGGAGAACGTGTATCGGTGGCGAGGGTCCTCCTGCAGATCGACACGATAAAGGGGCTCGGGGATATGTACCGCATACCATCCGTGCTCCTGGAACCGCAATCGGAGATCATAAAGCCAGGCATACCGAAGCGGTCGGACTCCACCCACGGCGTCCACGGCCTGTCGCCGGAGAAGGAAGACCTGTCCCAATTTGAACCGCTCCGTGATATCCCCGATGTCTTCCACCAGGGGCTGGACGGTGCCCTCTTCTTCGTAGTCGGAGAAGACCAGTGCACCAGGGGTTGTGGCAAATTTGGAAACCGCATGGGGGAAGAGCCGGACCAGTGGGGATTGGACAACGAGGAGATCGTAAGGGACTTCTTGGAGGAGTTGCCAGAGGAACGAGGGGGATGCGGGGTCCACAAACAGGACCCGATCCACGCTGGGGTCGCTGGGAGGCTCCCAGGAGCCCTGGAACAAGCAGACCAAGGTCACCCGGTTCATGGCCGATAATACACAGAGAACCTTGGGGATTCCCAGAGGACCACGCCGATGAGCCGGTAATTCGGGCCGTGGAGCAGGGGTTCAAGGATCTCAAAGATCGCCCTTGCGATGTGTTCGGCGGTCGGGTTGTCAAAAAAGGCGTTCAGGTTCTTGCCGTGGAACCGCTGGACCACATGCTCCTGAAGGATCCGGTCCACGTATAAGAAGTCCACAACGATATCGGGATTGGGGGTGCCCTCAAGGATCACCTCGCCACGAAAGCGGTGACGATGGGTTTCCTCCCGGACCCCTTGGATCCGGACGGAATGTTCCGCGCGAAAACTGAACTGGACCCGAAGTTCCATGGTGCTACACGTCAAAGATGACCCGGGCGTACCAACCGTGCTCCCGTTTTTCGATCTGGAGCATGTGGTAGGTGACGGCCTTAATGCCCAGACGGACCCGATGCTTTTCGGGGTTCAGAGACTCTCCTTGTGCGGTGCCGGAAAGCATGAAGAGGTTGGGATCGACCTGCACAGAGAGGACTCTGGGGATAAACCCTTCGGCGTCAAAGTAAAACAGGAGTTCGGAGAGGAAGCCGAGGAAGAGGTCCTCAAGGCTGTGTTCCTGAAGGGACAGGGGCTTGGTGATTCGTGGCTGGACCTCGGAGAAGTTTTCGATCATCTCCTGGAACATGGCGAGCCCGGCCTCTTCAAAGAGGCCGTCGAGCGTTTTGGACTCCACCTCAATCCCAATGTCGCCTGTGTGATCTAAAACCCTATAGGTCATCGTCGGTGTTTTTCAGGGTTACCCCTGATCCAACCCATTGCCGATGCCATCCGTGGTGAAAGCCTCTGGAACGGCGTAAGTATAAGGCCCACCCAAAAATCCTTCAAAAGCGGAGATAAATATTGGGGACGAGTTTGCTCCCGGTCCGGGGAAATCAGGAGAAGGAGTTCAAGGGATCCAGAGTTTCAAGACCCGGTGATTGACCCGGAGGAAATACACGCCCCTCGAGGAAGGCTGATCGAGGGGAAGCACAATGGTGCCACGGGAAAGAGAAAGGGACCGGGCCCACAGCAAACGACCAGCAAGATCGTAGAGGGAGAGGCTGATCTTTTGAGGATGGGACAGTGTCAAGGTGAGGATAGGCCGCCCATGAGCATACTCCACAGAATACGCCGGTGGGAGAACGGACGTTGGACCTCTTTCCGCAACACTGACCGGGGGATTGAAGCCATAAATCCCGGAATTCCAAAGGTCATGGGCATATTGCCCCCAGGGCACCATCGCAGAGTCAAAGGGCGCAGGAAGGTCAAAGACATAAATGATCATTGTATCCTGCATCATCACCGGATTACCAAGGGATAACACAGCCATTTCCAAGAGTCCGTCATTGTCGAGGTCGTCAATAAGAGGTGTACCAATTGTAGTCCCATACACTGAGACTGGCCAACCGTCGGGTTCTGAGCCATCGAGCCTATAAGCATGCCATACACTCAAACTATCTTGGGTAAAGTGTCTTCCAATGACAACTTCTAACTGTCCGTCTCCATCCACATCTGCTATTGCAGGTTCACCCCCAATCAACAATCCGTCATCTGGTATTTGCAAGTAAGATCCATCTCTCTTAATGATGACAAAATCAAAAATTCCATCGATTATAGCTTCTAATTGGCCATCATGATCAATGTCTGCAATTGCAGGAGGGGCGTGGAAATCTTCATCCGGTATTTTGATTGGGAATCCATAAAGTTCTGTACCATCATATTTAAAGACATGAAAAAAAGCAGTATCTGATGTTCCTGGAGCTAAATTTGTTGGAAGAAGAATTTCAAAGGTATCGTCTTGGTCAAAGTCCGCAATTACTGGGGTAAGCCCATATATGATATTATTTAGATTAAAAACAACCGGAAAACCTGGCAGGAACGAATGTGTGTCTAAATCCCACACACCAAGAGCAGGTAATGAATCCTGCATAAATAATCCTATTATTTCGGGAACACCGTCGTTATTTAAATCTCCCGCTATCATTCTGGTGTATATTGGGTTATTAAGAGGTTCCCAGTTGGGATATATTGAGCCATCGCCATTAAGGATTAATTGGTGACTGTGAACAAGAATTTCTGCGTCACCGTTATGATCAAGGTCACTTAAGGTGACAGGATATCTAACTCCGATCCCATAAGGAAGTAAATAGGGGAATCCGCTTGCTGATTCTCCACCAATATCATTTGAATAAACATTGGCCTGTGAAAATCCAGATATGGGTTTGTTGCCGAAAATAATGTACGGAGAATTGTTAGCCAGAATATTACCTATACCTACCGACTGCTGTGATGTTAAATTAGGCTGTTGGTACACGATTGGATAGCCAAAGATATTCTCGCCATTAATCCGGAATCCGTGCAATGAGAAAAATAAGGAGTTTCCTGTCACTACAAAAATTTCTTTATTTCTATCACCGTCAAAATCAAATGCCTTCAGACCACCGTAAAACTCTATCCACGAACTACTTTGAACATATATTGGCCAGCCCGGTCTTACTTGAGGAGGTGTCAATATCAATAATATATATAAAAAATTCAACACAGTTCTTGTTTATTGGGGGGAGGGAAACTGCAGTTTCCCTCCCCCCAATTTCTCCCTACCACTGGTCAGGATGGATATCTACATTTTTTGGAGGACTAACAGGTCCGGTACCACTCGTTGCATTAGGTGCATATGCTAAATAGAACCTTTTGTACTGACATCCAAGACACATGTACAGTTCATAACTCCCATCGGGATTTATAGCAGCAGGGCCATAGACCTCACTTGGGTCATCCACGTTAGTCGCCCAAACGTATCCGTCTGTCTTTAGTTTCCCGTTAATATCGTAGGCGTAGCCCCAGAACTTTGGTGCCTCTTGCGGATTATCTGCATGGGCAATTCTAGGCGTGATGCCCACAAGCCCGATGATGACAAGGGCTCCTATCAGAACACCCAGCACCCTTTTGTTTTTTAGATACGTCCTCATCACGCACCTCCCACATTTTGGCTTTGATGATCCCCATTATCCCCCCCCCTACATGTTTGTCAAGTTCTATTTGGCTTATTAAAATCTATACGGAATTGGGATCATCGGTTTATTGAAAAAAGGTGTAAAAACCATTCCATTGGAGTCTACCTGGCGATGAACCATGAAAGAGAGCGAACCACTGAATCGCCGTTCAAGCGACTCCTACAAAAAACAGATCTTACAAGAAAACAGAGAAGGAAGGTCACGACCAGGCCAACGAAGAACGATGTAGGAACGCTTCCGCCGCGATGAAAAATTTCACAAAGTAACACCCTTATCATAGGAACTTCCCATCAATTGAATGTAACCTGTGTCAACGGAAAGCCTTCCCCATAGATTTTCTCCTGAACCAACGAGAATGCGAAGATGCAGGGGGGTTCGAATTTTCGCCCGACCGAGAGGAAGGTTTATCATAATTGCCGTTATGAAAGACCTTTATGTGAAGGACCTGGAAGAATGGATTGACCAGCCCATCGAGTCGGTGTTTGTCGTGGCAAAAGCCGAGTCCCGGCTCCGGAAGACCGGCGAACGGTTCCTCGTCGTAGTTCTTTCGGACAAGACCGGCAAGATTGAGGGCACCGTCTTTGACGACGTTGACGCGCTCGCGCCCGTGTTGACCCGTGGCCAGGTGGTGCGGATCCGCGGCCAGGTCTCCCTTTACCAGAACGCGCCCCGGGTCCGCATCCACACCGCAGAGGTAACCGAGGACTATGACATCGCCGACCTCATCCCTTCCTCCCCCCATGAAATCCCTGCCATGTTTCAGGAACTGCAAACCCTCCTGAACACCCTCCGAAACCCCTACCTTCGGGATCTGGTGACCGTGCTCTTTGACGACCCGGAGTTTGTGGAAAAACTCAAGAAGGCGCCCGCCGCGATCCGGTATCACCACAATTACATGGGTGGCCTCCTGGAACACACACTGAACCTCCTGCGTCTGGCGGATGTGGTCGCAGCGACCTATCCCAGCGTAGATCGTGACCTCTTACTGGTCGGTGCCCTCCTGCATGACATCGGCAAGATTGACGAGTACACGCTGTTTCCGGTTATTGAACAGACCGATGAAGGGCGGCTTCTGGGACACATCCTGATGGGGTATGAACGGGTCCAAAAGGCCATAGACAGGGTGCGTGAACGGCGGGGGGATTTCCCGGAGGAACTGCGTCTCCGATTGCTCCATCTTATCCTTTCCCACCATGGGGAGTTGGCGAAGGGGTCGCCCGTTGAGCCCCGCACCTTAGAGGCCCAGATCCTCCACTTTCTGGACTATTTAGATTCTCGCGTCTGGATGTTTGAAGAGGCGGCCCAGCACCCTACCGAGCCCGGTGCCCGATGGTCTGAATACTGGAAACCCCTCTCCCGGTCCGTGTTTATCGGGGGTCCAGAAACCGGACCCGTAGACCCAGAGGACCCACAAGCGATGGAGGACGCACCTCCTGAGGATCCAGGCAGACACCATGAACCGCATCTCTTTCGCACTTCTGGGTCCGAGGATACGTCCAAGGAGGGTTTGTTCTGATGCCACCGTCGTTTCTTTTGGAGATCGGGCATGAGGAGTTGCCGGCTTCTTTTGTGCCCCTGAGCGGCCGAGGGCTCCTCAAGGGGTTGCAGCGTGTCCTGGATGCCCAGCATGTTGCGTACCATGGCGGCCGGTGGTTTGCGACGCCTCGGCGGACCGCGGTGTACTTCGAGCATATCGCGGAGCGGGCCGACGTCCGTCTCAAGAAGGTCATGGGCCCCCCGAAACAGGTGGCATACGACCCAGAGGGGCGTCCCACTCGTGCCTTGTTGGGGTTCATCAAAAAATTGGGGGTCCAACTGGAGGATGTGCGGGAAGAGGAGACGCCGAAGGGCGTTTATCTCTATGCCATGGTCCAAGAGGGTGGGGATTCCCTGGAAGCCATCCTCCAGGCGCATCTGGCGGACATCCTGCAGGCGATCCCGTTCCCCAAAGTCATGCGTTGGCAAGGGAGTTTGAAGTTTCCTCGCCCCATCCGTTGGATTGTGGCGCTCCATGGCGACAACGTGCTCCCTATCCAACTCGCAGGGCTGCAGGCCGACCGCATCACGTACGGCAACCGGATGACACATCCGGACCCCATCCCCCTCACCCGTGCCGATGAGTATCTGGATCGTCTTAGAGCGGCCGATGTTTGGGCAGACGCGGAAGAACGGAAACGCCGCGTATGGGAAGAACTCGTAGCGGCGGTCGAACCGGTCCACGGTCAGCCCCTGGAAGACCCTGACTTGCTGGAGGAGGTCACCCATTTGGTGGAAGCCCCCCGTGCGGTCCTGGGGTCCTTTGATCCATCATTTCTGGCGCTCCCGGCCCCGGTTGTGGTCACCGCCATGAAACAGCATCAGAGGTATTTTGCGGTCTTTGATTCCCAAGGCCGACTCTTGCCCCACTTTGTGGCGATCATCAATAACCCCAAAGCCGATGTAGAAAAAGTCCGCCAGGGCCTGGAAGAGGTCTTACAGGCCCGCCTGGAAGACGCGGCCTTCTATTTTGAGGTGGACACGCAGCGGAAACTGGAAGATCGGGTGGAAGACCTCAAAGGCATCACCTGGTTCCCCAAACTTGGCACGGTCTATGATAAGGTGAAGCGGGTGCAGACGATTCTCCAGCATCTGAGCCGTGCGATAGACGCGCAAGGCCTCACCCTGGACATCCCTGCGTTGACCCGGGCTGCATGGCTATACAAGACCGATCTGACCACCGAGATGATCCGGGACGGCAAGGAGTTCACCAAACTGGAGGGAACCATTGGCAAGTACTATGCCCTGCACGACGGAGAACCCCCAAAGGTAGCGGAGATCATTGAGCAATCGCATTTCCCCCGTTTTTCCGGTGACCGATTGCCTGAGATCCCCGAAGCGGCCCTGCTGGGCATCGCCGACCGCGTGGATACCCTGGTCGCCCTTTTCCACACCGGCTATGAGGTCAAAGGGGCTCAAGACCCGATGGGCCTCCGCCGGACCGCCTATGCGCTCATTGATCTGATCCTCAAGTTCCGGTTTTCCCTGAACCTCACGGACCTCTTCCGCTGGGCCAACTTTTCAGCGCAGGCTCAACAGAAGGCCCTGGAATTCACCCTGACCCGTTTTGAACACTACCTGGAGGAACGCCAGGGGATCCGGTATGACATTGTGGACGCGGTCATTGGGTCCGGACTTTCCGATCTGGTCATCCTGGCCAAGCGTGCCGAGGTGCTGAACCGGATGATGAAGGAGGCCCCAGAGGACTTTGAGCGGTTGGTCATTGGGCAAAAGCGGTTGGCGAATATCCTGAAAGACTTTGAGGGGTCTGGCCCACCAGACCCGAATCTCTTTGAGAAAGAGGAAGAACGCGCCTTATACGACCGGATCCAGGCAATCCGGGAGCCTTATCTCCAGGCGATCCACGAACACCGGTATCCCCAGGCGCTCCGCCTGCTCATTGAGACCCGGGAACTCATTGATCGTTTCTTTGATCACGTCTTCGTCATGGTGGACGATCCCCGAATTCGCGAGAACCGGCTGAAACTCCTTGCGGCCACACGCTCGCTGTATCTGGCTTACGCAGACTTCTCCCGCATTGTGATCCCCTCGGAACGTTGAGCATCTCCGGTTCAAGGCGTTCATCTCCAACGAGTTCCAGAAGATGCGTGTAGCCAAAAACGCGATTTTGTATGCCCTGGCCGGCATCTCGGTCAGTCTCTTGGCCTTCGTGCAGGTCAAGATCCTTACCCAGGGCCTTTCCAAGCACGATGTCGGGCTGTATTTCGGTCTTTCCGGAACCGTCCTCTTTGTTGCGGAATTGCTCAAAGTGGGCATCCCCCAGATTCTCCCCCGGTTCGTGCCGCTGTACGAGGCGCAAGGGCAAGGGCACAAAGCACAAAAACTCATCAGTGTCCTCGTGTTGGGGTATGGAGGGCTCTTAGGGATCGCCGGTCTGGTCGTGCTCGCGCTCGCCCGGCTGGCTCCTTCGGACAGTGTGTTCTGGCAAACCCTGCCGTGGGCGTTTGTGGCCTTCGGGGTCCTGGCATTTCTTCAGACGGTCTCGGTCGGCCTGGTTGCCCAACGCCGGGTCCGGACCGCAGCCCTGCTCCCCTTCGTGGCCCATCTGGGGTTTACCCTGCTCCTGCTCCTTCACCGACACCGGCTGACCCTGGGCCTGGTCTTTGGGGACCTCCTCCTGGCGGCCGGGATGGTAACCGCCGTGGGGTGGATCCTGCTCCGACCTACCCTGCCCGGGGGCTGGGCCCCAGACCCCGAGTTCTGGCACTTCTCAAAGTACGCAGCGATGAGCACTGTGTTTGCTCCCGTGTACCACTACTTTGACTACCTTGTGCTGGCAGGACTCACCTCTTATCCGTCGTTGGCCCTTTTCGGGGTTGCGCGCCGCATTGAAAACTTCCTCCGCAGACTCCTCTGGCTCCCTCTGGAAGCCCTGGCCCCAGAACTGAGTTTCCAGAGCCGACACCCAGAGATCGCAAGGGAGGCGGCCGCGCTTTTGATCCGGAGTTATCTCTTGATCGGCGTCATGGTTGCGATCCCGATCCTCTTGTTCCGGCGGGATCTCATTGTGCTGATCTCCAGAGCAGACTATCAGGGGGCATCCGTCTTCCTGGTCCTGCTCACCCTCCATGTCGTCCTCCTCTCCATGGCCGGGCCGATGGGCGTTGTGGCCCGTTCCCTGGGAAACATGAAGGCGCTGTTCTGGGGAGACGCCCTGCGCAATGGAATCTATGTAGGTGTTGCCCTGGTGCTGACCCAGCGGTTCGGGCCCTTGGGGATGGCGATTTCTTTCCTGGTCGCCACGGGGATCGCCCTGATTTATTGGGTGCTTGTGATCCGGAGCATGCGGGTTCGCCTCCCATCCCTGGGATACCTTGGAGCCCTGGCGATTTGGGCCCTTGCCCTTTGGGGGTTTGGGGAACAGGTCCACCGATGGTGGGCCCTGGTATGGGTCCCCTCCCTGATCATCCCGTTCTGGTTCTCCATGTCCCCGATCCAACGCCAACGATGGCTGCAATTCCTTCGGGGCTAACGGGTTCCGATTTGCGTCATATTTGAGGTTCGGTTAAACTGAAAGCCTAAAAAGGAGGTCGAGCCATTTTCAAGGATCATGAGTTAACGGTTCGAGCACTGATCCTGGGGATTGTGTTGGCCATCGTCTTCGGAGCGGCCAATGCCTATCTCGGTCTCAAGGCGGGCATGACTGTCTCTGCCTCGATCCCGGCGGCTGTTGTCTCCATGGCGATCCTGCGCGGATTGCTCAAACGTGGGACGATTGTAGAAAACAACATGGTGCAGACCATTGCTTCTGCGGGCGAATCCCTGGCAGCAGGCGTGATCTTTACGGTCCCGGCCCTGATCCTCCTCGGTCTTTCCCCCAACATCTTCTACATCTTCCTGGTTTCCGCAACTGGTGGGCTCCTTGGGGTCCTCCTGATGATCCCGGTCCGGAAACATCTCATTGAGGAGGAACACGATCGGTTGCCCTATCCCGAAGGGACAGCCTGCGCCGAGGTCCTGGAGGCCGGCGAGGAAGGCGGTGTCAAAGCCAAAGAAGTGTTCCTGGGCATGGGCATTGGCGGTCTGTTCAAGTTCTTTGGCACGGGCATCAAACTCTTCCAGGATGCCCCAGCCTGGCTGATCGCACCGTTCCGGACCTTGGTGGGCATTGACCTTTCGCCCGCTTTGATTGGTGTGGGATACATTCTGAATATCCGGATCGCGGCCCTGGTGCTCGCCGGCGGCGTACTCGGATGGCTCGTCTTTATCCCCCTGATCGCTGCCTATACCGGACTGCCCACGCAGACCACGGATCAGGTCTACCAGATCTGGTCTCAGTACCTCCGGTATATCGGTGCGGGTGCCGTGTTGACGGGCGGGATCTTCAGTCTTATCCGAAGCATCCCCGCGATGGTCAAAACCTTAAAGTCCGTGGAATTCAAGGCCGGGACGCGGGATCTCCCGATGAAGTATGTGTTCTGGGGGACCGGTGCGATCTTGATCCTTCTTGCGGTCGTCCCGGCGTTTCAGATGGGGCCCCGTGCCGCGATCTTTGCGGTGATCTTTGCGTTTCTGTTCGTCATCGTATCGTCCCGGATCGTCGGGCTGGTGGGGAGTTCCTCCAACCCGGTCTCGGGCATGACGATCGCCACCCTGCTCTTTGTGTCGTTGATCTTTGTGAAGATGGGGATCCAGGGCACCGCGGGCATGATCAAGGCTCTGACCCTCGGCGCCGTGGTCTGCATTGCTGCAGCGATCGCGGGCGATACGTCCCAGGACCTCAAAACCGGCTATCTGGTCGGTGCCACCCCGTGGAAACAGCAAATCGGGGAGTTCATTGGGGTTCTGGCCTCGGCCGTGTTCATCGGGTGGACCTTATTCCTGCTTCACAGAGCCTATGGTATCGGCTCGAGCGAACTCTCGGCACCCCAGGCGACCCTGATGTCCCTGGTGGTCAAAGGGGTCTTTGAAGGGACGTTGCCGTGGCTCCTGGTTGGTGCGGGGATCTTCACCGCTCTGGCCGTCGAACTCCTCGGGGTCCACTCCCTGCCGTTTGCTGTGGGCTTATACTTGCCTCTGGAACTCTCCACGTCGCTGTTTGCCGGGGGGCTGGCAGCCTGGGTCTTTGGTTACCGTGAGAAAGGGGTGCTGTTTTCGTCTGGATTGGTGGCGGGGGACGCCATGATGGGGATTCTTCTGGCCCTTTGGATCGCAACGGGCCGGGTGTTGCCCGTCACCTGGGAGTCTCGAGGATTGGCCCTCGTCGTCCTCATCACCCTCTTCCTCCTGATCGGATGGCGCGCCCGTGAGACAAAAGCGAACCATGGCTAATCAAAGGGTTTCGAGCATACACAGGACTTCCGGACCCCTGTGACACGATGCCTACGGTGCTCTTTCTCACCCATCAACTTCCCAGTCCTTATGGAGGGGGGGTGAGTGTGTCGTATGGAACCCTTCAGGCGTTTCTCCAGCATCAATGGCGTGTGGGCTTAGTGTCTTTTGTGCCACGGGGCTGGGAGGGTGCACCGCCCTTTTCGGGCCTGGATTTTTTTCGTACCATCCCGTTGGATTATCACAATTCCCCGCGGCACTATTTCCGGAGTCTCATCACCCCGCTTCCCTTCACTGCGCAGAAATACCGAAGTTCGGCATATGGAATTGCCATCAACGAGGCGATGACAAAGCTTCAACCCGATGTGGTCTTTTGTGATCACCTCCACACGGCTCTCTATGGGTCATGGGTTCGGCAAGCCTTCTCGGTCCCAGTGGTTCTCCGTGTGCACAACGCTGAGCATGAGTTGTGGAGGAAAACTGCGCGATACTACGGTGCGGTGCCCACCAAGATGCTGACCCTTTTCCAAGCCTGGAAGATGTGGCGATACGAACGTCGTTTGTGGCCTGGGTTTGATCGGGTCATTTTCCTGAGTCCTGAGGATGCAGCCCGATGCTGGGGGGCCCCTCGATCCGTGGTGATTCCTCCTGGGGTGGATTCCACCGCGTTGCCCCCCCAACCCGTATCGCCTCAGCACCATGTCCTCCTCTTTGTTGGCTCCCTGGATTGGATTCCGAACGTGGAGGGCCTCCAGTGGTTTCTCCGTAAGGTGTGGGAGCCCTTGCGACAGGCCATGCCCGATCTCAAGTTCTATGTGGTGGGGAAAAATCCCCCGGAACACCTTCAGAGGCGACGGATCCCTGGAGTGACCGTCACCGGGTTCGTTCCGGATCTTCGGGACTACATTCGGAGGGGCGGAGTGATGGTTGTCCCCCTGCGTATCGGGAGCGGTGTGCGGATCAAGATCTTGGAAGGCCTGGCCATGGGGATCCCCATCGTTACGACACCTACCGGGATCCAGGGGTTACCGCAACTTCGGGATGTGGTGCGCATCGCAGAAAGCGAAGGCTCTTTTGTACACGAGGTCCTCCGTCTGTTCGCGTCTCCGGAGGAGTATTGGGCACTACGACAGCGAGGGCTCCAGAAGATTCGCCAGATGTTTTCCTGGGATCGCATCGGAGACCGCTTAGTCACCCTCCTCCAGGAGATGGTCAACAAAGCCTCAACGCAGGGACATGTCCCCGGAGTTCGACGATGTTAACGTTTCTGTATTTTTTGGTTTCCCCGCTGATCGATCTCTCTCCGACGGATCAAATGCAATACTTTTTGAGCATTGCCCTGCCGACACTGGTCATGGTGGCGATCCTCGTACGAGTAGGCTTAAATGGGTTTTGGCTCGAGAAGAAGCGGATTCGGATTGAGCGGGCGGAGATGTGGTTTCTCCTGTTCTTCCTGTACATGATGCTCGCCGGCCTGGTGCTCTCCATTCCCCTGATGGGGAAGCATATCCTGGGGGAGACCGGCATTGTGAAGAGCATCAAGCAGAGTTTGATGATCGGCCTGGCGGTGGGATTCTACATCACGACGTACCGGGTGAGTTTCTGGTCCAAAGGCTCATGGATTGCGCGGGCTTTGGCGTGGCCCCTGGGATTCCTCCTGGTGTATGGCTTTTTAGAATACCTCAAATACGGACTGGGGATTTCCGGTGCCCTACCCTTTGAAGCAGTATTCCATCCGTTAATTCCGGACAGTTATTATGGGCTCCAGAGTCGGCTTCGGCTCACCGCCCCGGAACCATCCATGGCCGCTCCCTATCTCGTGATCTTTTCAAGCATCCTGCTATATCTGTTTTGGAGAGGCGTGAAACGATGGGTATACCCCGTGTTGGTTTTATTGGCGTTCCTCTTGTTGCTCGTCTTGGGGTCAAAGGGCGCCCTGATCTCCGTCGTCCTGGCCTTGGTCTTTACGTCCATCTTTGGCGGATGGGTCTCCCCTCACCGCAGACATCGACTTCGTTTCCTCTTGGGTGGATTGGCCCTCACCCTGCTGATTGGAGGGGTCGGACTCTTTTCGAAAACCGGAAGGGAACTCTTGGCGCTCCAGGTTTATGAAAATACCGTACTGACCCGGGTCTTGGAGATGCTTGTAGGGTTAAAGATTTTTGTCGAACGGCCTTTCTTCGGCATCGGGGCGGGGAATTTGGTGTTTTACTTCAACACGTATTTGAACAAAGTGGGCATCATCAGCGAGGAGTTATTCTGGGTGCTCTTCGCTCAGACCACGGATCGAGCGATCGGGTACAAAAACATGTATATCTCCGTGTTGGCCGAAGGGGGGCTGGTGGGCGGGATCCTCTTTGGGCTGTTCCTTTACCAGATCTTGAAGACGCTGAAGAGGGCCACGCGACGCACACCCCATGCTCTTATTCTCGTGTTCCTCTTTTTCTTTATCCTGATGACCATGCTGTATACGGATGGCTACAACCGGATCTACTGGTGGTTAGGACTCGGCTTGATCAAAGGGCTTGGCGATCACATCCAGTGGGAGGTGAGTCATCGTGCAGCATGAGCCGAAGGAGACCGAGAGCCTTCCCGTTTTGGGCCGGCGGACGGGCCTGGTTTCTTTCTTCCTGACCTATAGCCGTCTCCTACGGTTTCTGTTCATTATTCTTTTGGGGCGGGC
The DNA here is from genome assembly GCA_964422065.1 of uncultured bacterium. Taxonomy (GTDB): domain Bacteria; phylum Hydrothermota; class Hydrothermia; order WGAB01; family WGAB01; genus S141-55. The sequence continues at coordinate 27,886 of CAYQZW010000001.1, forward strand.
CATTGGCCCGTCGTCCTTTGGCGTATATGCCTCGATGGTTGCCTTGATCCTGATTGCGGCACCCTTATCGACCTTCGGATACCAGCATCTCTTTGTCCAGCATTTGGCAAGGAAGCAGCCGGTCCCCTCCCCACTTTTTACAACAGGATTCCTGTTGACTGTGGGAAGTGCCCTGGGTTTTGGGGGCCTGGGGGCCTGGGGCTTCCGGTCGTTCATTCATCTGCCGTTGCCGATCGGGGTCATCTTCCTTTTCCTCGCGGCTGAGATTTGGGTCAACGGGACTCGAGAACTCTTTAAAGGCATCTTCCAAGGTACCCATGAATTCTCCAAGCTCTCCTTTACCGTCTTTGTTGCCGTTCCCAGCCTGCGCATATTGACCTTGGTGGGATTGATGCTCCTGAACCCTCCAGTCACCCTTACGAAAGTGATTGTTTTCTTAGAGCCCCTCCAGATCTTGTTGATGGTGGGGCTTTTTCTCCTGTACATCCCCAAGAACCTCTTTGCGGTGGGCTTGGATCTCCACCGGGTGCGCGAAGGCATCTATTTTTCGGTAGCCACCGTTTCCAATGAGGTTTACGGTAATGTCGACAAACTGATGCTCTCCAAGTTGAGTACGCTCAATATGGTGGGCTTCTATACCATTGCCTTCCGAATGATTCGGTATCTGTACATTCCGGTGACCGCAGCGTTAACCGTGATGTACCCGCTATTTTTTCATCGAGGCCAGTTCGGAATCCGGAAGACGCTCCAGTTGGGGTTTCGTGCGGCTTGGATCACACTGGCGTATGCGCTGTTGATTGTCGGGGGGATCTTTGTCAGTGCCTCTTGGATTGTCCGAACGATTTTTGGGGCCGCGTTCCTTCCCGCAACCGGCCTCATGAAGGTCATGAGCCTGATTCTCATCTTTCAGGCGTTCAGTCTGGTTGTCGGGGACGCACTGACAGGGGCAGGCTATCAGAAACAGCGGACCTATTTTCTTCTGGTAACGGTTGCCGTCAATTTCGGCCTGAACCTGCTTCTCATCCCGTTGTATGGGGCATTTGGCGCGGCATGGGCGAGTGTCTTTTCAGAAGCCCTGCTCAGTGGGCTCATTGTGGGATTTGCGCTCCGAAACCGAGTCCACTCCACACTCGCAGACCCACATCAGGCGCCGCCCTCCTGAAAGCGAGGGTAGGCAACCCGCAAAATCAGGACCGCTCCCACAAAATGCAAGCGATCGGCATAGCCTTTGCTTCATAAGCAGAGACCAGGAAATCCTTCAGGTCCTGACGCAGGGTTTTCCCCGGGACGATGAAAAGGATCACCTTGTGTACAGCGTGGAGTGCGAACACGGCCGGGGAGTGTTTGGGGAGGGGACCCCCAAAGACAAAGGTCACCCGGGAGTCTCCCTGAGAGGGCAGGGATTCATGACCTTCCCGAAGCCCTTCCACACGCTCGACAGCGAATTCCATCCCCACAGGTTCCCATGCCTGTTGGATCGTTCCGCGGACCTCCTCCTCTGAAAGTCCCTCAAACCAGGCCACCAAAACCCGATCGCCTGGGCGAAGAGCCTTCGCTAAGGCATGGGTAATGTTTGGAAGATCGGCTCCTGTCTGATACCTGACGAGGGGTAAATCCGCTGAAATGCGTTGGACATCCAAAGGCGTTTGTACCCAGGGGTTCCGGATTTCCCGGAAGACCCCCCACCCCCATAAGACGGTCCAGGCGAGAATCATCGAAAGCAAGACGTTCAGCGTCGTTTTGGGGCTGGATTTCTTTTTGGGAGGGTGTGCGTAATCCAGGACCTTTAAGAAGGGTTTGATGGGACTGATTTTCAGGGAATCGTTCAACGCTTCCACCACCTGGATGTACGCATTGGTGATCTGTGCGGCAAGACGAGGGTCTCGGGCCTTGAACTGAACCTCAATCGTCCCCAGTTGTAAATCTACCCCCACATGTAAGCGTTTGTGGGCTTCCTTTAAAAGATCCTCCCGATGGGTCTTGTTCCACAAGGTGTCCAAACGGAACTTTTGGATGATATCCCAGGAGACCCGGTCGCTCTGGAACATGGCCAAGACCACTTCTGTGGGGGTGGCGCTCCCGCTGAGGCCGGGGACCAATCCTTTGATGAACTGCAGGCTCCCCCCTAACAGTTCTTCAGTGGGAGGCAAGATCACGGCCTTCGCCTCATAGGTTTTGGGCCAGATGAAGAGGGAGACTAAGCCTACGATCACCCCTACCGCCACCGTCCCTCCCAAAATTTGACGGGCATATTTCCTGAAGATCCCCCATAGGATCGAGAAGTTGAGGGTCGCTCCTTCCAGTTCTGGGGGCAGATCCATGAGCGGAGCCTGGGGATTCATGCATCACCTCCCTGGATGACCCGACCATGGGGAGGAAGACTTGTCAGCCTGTGTCTGCCCAGCCGTCCTATCGCCTCTTGATTCACCTTCATGTTCACGCCCACACTCTACCGGTTTGAAACGGTCTAAAGGGGTGCGTATTCACCGGTTCTAATTGTACAGGAAGGTCGCAAGACACGGTGAAAGCCTGAACGCACCCCTCAATACCCCAAACAAGGCCCAGTCTATGTTCGGTTCACAATCACGTCGTCTAAGAGGTACTTCGAGGAATCCGTACCCAAGTGAAGGAAGGTGATCCGGAGGGTATGATAGCCGGGTGGGATGACCACATAAGGAGGGCTTTGGACCGTCCATGAGGTCTGTTCCGACCGGAATGTCCATACCGTCCATGTTGTGTCCAGAGAAGCATTGGAAGAGGAAAGCGAAAACTGCACTTTGAGTTCATTGGGCGAGGGTGAGGGAATCGCCTTCCCCCAGGCTTGAATCCAGATGACATCTCCAGGAGCGACCGCAAGGGTTTGGGAGAGGGAACTCTTGCCTTGGAACACGAAGCAAGAATCTCCGTTTTGAGCAACGGACGGGCCTCCTACACTGACCCGACCGCTTGTCTCCCATCCTTTCAGTCCCTGTTCTGCGCCGCCGTTGATCAATTCGTTGAGGGAGGAGGCGATGACATACATGCCTCCCCAATCGCTATACGTACGGATACCCTTCGCATAGACCGCTCCTCCTCCTGCGACCAGGACACGATTCCCGTCGTGGCGTTCTGGCTGGTAGTAGGGCTGTCGGAAGGTATAGAGATCCCGCAGGATCAGTCCACCACGTCGTGCCTCTGGCGAGACCCAAAAGATCGCGCGGTCAAAGATCCCACTCCCCGTGGGTTTCCCTAAGACCAGTTCGGTTTGCGAGATGGAGAGTAGGGCATCCTTCCCTTCCACGACCGCAAATCGGTAGGGAGGTCGGCTTTGGCCCGGGTTTTCAAAGTGGGATTGACTAACCCAGACTCGGGCATCGTTCAATATCTTCAGGGTGTGATTGAGGAAGGAACAGCCCTCGAAATGAAACTCGCCGGTCGCCAGAACGGTCTCACCGCCGGAAAGCACGCTATTGAGGATCCGCATGTTCTCACCGAAGTCCCGGACCTCCGGGGGGAACGGTGGTGCGAAGAAAAGGGTATCGTTTTGGGAGAGCAAGGCATTCTCCACTGTGATGCGCCAGGTATGGTTCCCAAACCGGATTGCGACGGGGAACCCGTGGATTTCCAAATTTTGGAGCAAGAAGAAGGCGTTGCGCGTAGGTTCTTGAGCCCTCGCATCCGGGCATTGATGTGGGTCCAGTGGGCCAATCCAGAGTGCCACGCGCGGGGCACGAGTGCCTGGCCTGTCTCCGGGAATTAACGAGATGCCGGAAAAGAAGCCCAGTTGGCGGCCCCATAAATTCTCGCCCCTTTGAAAGTGGTACTGAAGAGAAGAGTAGAGTCGGACCAGATAGGAACAGGATTTCTCGGATTCCTTCGTGGGGAAAACCGCTTGAAAAATGGCTCCACGCCCCTCAATGGAGACCACAGAAAGGTCGATCTCCAGAGGTTGTTCCAGCAGGTAGATCCCACTGGGAAACCAGAGTACTGTTCGCTTGAACCGGGAGGCCCGGTCGACCCGTTTCCCTCGTCCAAGGATTTGGAACGCTTGCGCCTGAAGGGAGTCTACCACCCGTTGAAGGGTTTTTCCATCCACCTTGGAGTCATTGGGGAAGATGCCCCACTGGGTGACAGGGAGGACGGTCGGAGGAGTCATTGGACGTCCCCAAAGGAATCCGCAGCCCAAAGCCAGCAGGAAGAGCACACCCCTGGCCTTGAAGAATTGAAGTGTCCCGACTTTTGGCCTACTCTCGGGATTACACATAGCCATAGACTTCCAGCCAATGTCCGGCCAAGTTCTCAAAGAGATTGAGCAGTTCCCGGGTAAAATGGGCTTCCCACTGTCGGGTTTGTCCTTTGCGAAACGTCGGGCTCCGTTTGGAAACCAGTTGTGAGAGGATCCACTGACGGGTTGCCGGGTCTAAGGGGAGCCCCAGAAATTCGTAGAGTCTCTCTAAGGTTTGGATCTGGGTTTCCTGCCGACCCCCTCCATGAGGACCGACCAGGTCTTCAAAGCGCAAAAGGTGGATCTCGGGACGTAGCCAACCCGAGAATCTCTCCAGTTTTTCGGCAATCGAGGGGTACCGGAGTGGGGGATATCCCTCGATCGCGATCCGCAGACACTTCTGGATGTCGCCCTGGCTTCGGAAAAAGTCGTGCAGAGGATGTCCGGACCAACGCCAAATGAAAAAGGTATCCGATACGACGATATCTCGTGGGTCACGGACCATGAAAATCGTCCGAATCCCCATCCTTTGAAGCATCGGCATATAGGCATCATCGTAATAGAGATGACTCAACAGCACTTCCCCGGGTCGAAGTTTTTCCAAAAGCCGAGGCATCCCGCCATAGCGCTCCACATTTTCATCGGTAATTTTCGGGAGGAGTTTCCGATAAAGTCTGGGATGGAGGCAGAGCGCACGTTCTAACAGATGGGTTCCCGCTTTGGGGATGCTGACGGAGAAGATTTTAGGTTCTCTCCGATTGGAGATCCGTGCCCACACCTTCCTCGGTGTCAGGCCGAAACGATCGAAATCCCAATAACTTTTGGGCAACCGCAACGTCTCGATTTTCATGGGTATGATGGTGCCAACAAAGAATAAAGGGAAATTTCCGAGAAAACGATCCCTCTTCCCTTCCGATACAGACCGTTTCTTCTCTCTTTGGCACTCCAAGGGTTGGGGAAGTGGTCCCGTCAGCTCGTCCCTCTACCCAGACTCTCCCCTTTACCCGTTCGAATCCGCACACTCTTTCGTTCTCCTACTCGGTGTTTGGACCCTTCGGATTGTCCAAGGAGGCGGGTTCGCCTGTACAACCTACTTCGTGTGTTCTTCTTTCAGCAAGAAGGCTTCGGACAGGGGGAAGAAGTGGTCTGCAGCCTCGCGCAGTTCGTGCGACAGGGTGTGCAGGAACGAGTAGACCTCAACCCGGACCCCCTTCCGTTTCAGCATCCGGACGACCGGGGCAAAGTCACCGTCGCCAGAAATGAGCGCAATGATATCCAGGTAATCCGCGTCCTCAATCATATCCACGGCCATCCCGAGATCCCAGTTGCCCTTTTGATTGCCGTCGTAAAAGACCTTAATGACCTTGGTCCGGAGTTGGAACCCGTAATTCTCCAGTGCTCGGAGAAACTTCTCTTGGTCGTGGACGTTCGGGTTAATGACCACATAGGCGTTCGCTTTTGCCAGGGTCCGACCCGCGACAATCCACTCTTTCAGCCGTTTGTAGTCAATTTTGCCGCCCAGGTCCTTGGCCGCGTAATACAGGTTCTGGATATCTACGTAGATCCCCAGCCGGTTTCCACGCTTCTTGAGGGGTGTCCCTGGCCCCTGTCCCACGGACAGGAGTTCGCGGACCGTGGTCATCTCCGCAAGGAGTTCCCGGAGGGTATGTTCCAGGTTGATGAGATGCCCTTCAATCCGTTCTACCCGTTCAATGATCGGGTGTTCCCAATCCCTCTGGCGCCGGGCAGGCTCTTCCGAGGTCCCCTCGCCTTCAGCCCGGGAGCCGGAGGGCTGTAGGGATGGGGATATGGACTTTTGGCCCTCCTCCTGCTGTACAAGCCTCTCGGGTTGGAGTGGGGAGGGAACGGAGTGTGAAGGCTGGAGATCTTCGACCTTTTTCCCATTTTTCTTTGCCATTGACGCATCACCTCTCTTTTTAAACTTTTGATAACCTCGAATAAGCCGTCTGTCTGATCATAATTGTACAGCATCTATGTGCTGATTCCTATGGAAGCCAAGGGCTTGGAACACTGGAACGGTGTTCCTTAGGAGGAGATGGGGATCTTGAGACGCTGGCCGGGTTGCAAACGGCGGGGGTTACGGATTCCGTTCATCCGCATGAGTTCGCGGACCGAGACCTGATACCGCCTGGCGATCTCCGAAAGGGTGTCCCCCCGCTGAACCCGATAGGTGAGATATCCCGTCTTTTGCGGGTAAGCCACGAGCCGCTGCCCTGGATGCAACGTGTTTGTCTTCAGACGGTTCCACTTTTTCAGGTCCGAGACCGTGACCCCGAGACGTCGTGCGATTTCCCAAAGGGTATCCCCTCGCCGGACCGTTACGACGACCTTACCCTCTGAAGAGGGGTCCGGGGACCGGTCCGCCACAGCAGTGCCCACCGTTCGACTGCCCCGAGTTCCGGGTACCGGGATCCACAGGAGTTGCCCCACCCGTAGATATCGGGGGTTCCGGAGGTGGTTGGCCCGCGCAATCGCGTGCATAGACACCCCATACTTGCGCGCTATGGTCCAGAGACTCTCCCCTTTCCGCACTCGGTGCAGCAACTTCGTCACCCACCGGGATCGCGGGGTCTTTTCCATGCCGGCCAGCACTTGCGACACTGTCCCCTTCGGGACCCGCAGGTAGAAGTTCTTGAGATCCGGCGGCGTGGCCCATCGCAGGAACTGCGGGTTGAGATCCCGGATCACCCTTTCCGTGGTACCCGCCCATTCCGCGACCTTTCTGAGTTCGACCTGGGCCGGGATGAGAACAGAGTCGTAGACCCAGGGATCAGCCGTTGTGGAGTCCAGAGTGAGACCATAGGAAGCCGGATTTTTCAGAAGGAGCAAGACCGCGAAGAATGCAGGGACATAGTTCCGGGTCTCCCGCGGGAGCCGGCGTCGGACTTCCCAGAAATCGTCCCCACCAGTCCGTTGAAGGATCCTCCGAACTTTGCCCTCTCCGACATTGTAAGCGGCGAGCGCCAGGTCCCACCGCCCGAACGCGGTATAGAGGTCCCGAAGATACGCAATGGCGGCCTGTGTAGACCGGATCGGATCTCGCCGTTCATCGACCCACCAATCTACTCGGAGCCCATATTTCCGGGCTGTCCCCCGCATGAATTGCCAGATGCCGACAGCCCCGGCCCGGGATCTCGCCCTGGGGTTAAACCCGCTCTCCACTAACGGCAGGTAAGCCAGATCCCTCGGCAGTCCAGACGCTTCAAAGAGACGGAGAATGACGGGCAAGTACCGTAAGCCGCGGCGATAGAACCGCTCCAGGGTGGCCCGACCCGGGCCCCGATAGAACTCCAACCATCGGATCACCGCTTCCTCGTCCTGAGGGACCTTGAGATGGAAGACCTCCAACTGGGCTTCCAGACGTCCCTGTTCGGCTCGTAAGATCGCTTGAAGGGTCGACTCCGGGATCGAGGCGCCAAATGCAGCCCCTTCCTCTAAGACCACCTCCGTCTCCGAAGGCAGGGAGTCCGATGGATACAGGGGGAGTTCGGGATCTGAAGACCCCGAATGGCGTCCATGCCACACGGGGGTACACGAGACCCCGATCAGGGCAAGAAGGAAAAACAGGTGGGGTTTCATCCTTGCTTGTATCCGATTTGCCGGAGAAAGGCCGTACGCTTCTGGATATCTTCCTCCCCTTCCACCCCCAACGGGGTCCCTCCATCCACGACGCCCAGGACCCCACGACCCTGTTCGGTCTCCGCGACAATGACCTCCAGGGGGTTGGCAGTTGCTGCGAAGATTCGAACCACCTCCGGCACAGACTTCACCGCATTCAACACGTTGATGGGGTAAGCGTTCCCGAGGAAGATGAGGAACGTGTGTCCGGCGCCGATCCGCTCGAGGTTCTGGATGGCCAGGGTCTCCAAGTCTGGATCGGTCCCCGTGTGTCGGATCAACCGAGGCCCGGAGGACTCACAGAACGCCAGTCCGAACTTGATGCCCGGAACACTGGTGACCAACGCCTCGTAAAGGTCCTCCACGGTCTTGATGAAATGGGCCTGGCCAAAGATCAGGTTCACATCGTCTGGTTTTTCGATTTTGATGACGTTCAGTTCCATGGTGCACCTCCGGTCCTCCGTATAGAGTAAACTCCAAATTTCCTGACTTCAAGGAAAAGCACGGCAAGAGGGGGAGCCGTTACCCCTTCAGGAAGTCCGAAAGGGCCTGATAAAGGGTGTCGAGATCGGGGATCTGTTGAAGGCCAGGGAGTGGAGTCTGCCAATGGACTGCAAGGACAGGCTTTCCCAGCCTAAGGGCCATTGTCACTTCGGTGCGCGTCCCGGGGCTTTCGCCCACCGCGACCATGAGGTCACAGGCCTGTGCCAGCAGATAGTTCCGGAACGGCCCCAGTCCGGTCGGCAACGCAACGCTCAGGTAGGGATTCCCGTCCGTCTTCGTGTGGGTCGGCAACAGGCCGATGCAGATCCCACCCGCTTCCTGAACCCCTTTGGCCGTGGCCTCCATCACCCCGCCCATACCGCCGTTCAGGACCACGACTTCAGGGTGTTTTCCAAGGAATTGGCCGATCTGATAGGCGCTTTCGTAGACCTGGCGGTCGGGTTGACTCGGCCCGACAACGGCGATCAAGGTGGGCATAGAAGAAAAGAGTCGGGGCGAGTGGATTCGAACCACCGACCTCTTGGTCCCGAACCAAGCGCGCTAACCTGGCTGCGCTACGCCCCGACTTCTACAGCCTCAATATTGTACACGGCTTTGGAAAACACCACAAGACCGCGATGCCTGTGCTGACCCCTCCCCTGGGAGACCGTCCAAGGCCAATCCCCAGGCCATGGTGTGCCCCTGATCAGTCCTCATCCCCGGTACATTTCATCGTTCTGTGTCCATCCGTTCCGTGGAATTCTTGGTCTTTCGACCGGTTGACCCCATTTAGATAAGCCCCTTCAGCCCCCATCCCTCTCGTAAGAGAAGCAGGACCTCAGGGGATTGTGGCGTTCTGTTTGACCTCCTGGAAGGCGTCGAGGAGGGTCTGCCAGACGACCTCTGGGCGGCCGGGTCGAATGTAGGACATCGCGGCCGTGGCCCGGAAGCTCCACGCCATCAAATTCAAGACCCCAGCGTCTACGGCGCCCCGAACAGCGTACCGGACATCTTCTTCGGTCCCTTCTGGGATCTTAAAGGCCTGAATCCAGATCTGGGGCTCCTTCTGGTGGGCAGTGGCCAGGGCTTTGACCCGTTTCGCAAACGTGTGGACATGCGCGTATACCTGGTCTTTACGCAAGCCTAAGACAACCCAGTAGGGGTCGGTTCCGATGATGTCCAGGGCTTCAATTTGGAAGAAGGATTCCCAATGCAGCCATTCCTCCTCGCGGGGGAGTAAGCAGAGAGAGGTTTTTAGCCCCAGGGTCTTGGCGGTCTCGGCGAGGTCCTGGATAAGGCGGCGGAGGGAGCGGAGACGGAAGGTCTGGACCTCCGGGGTCAGGATCTGGGGCATGGGCTCTCCGAATTCTTCTTGAAATTGGTGCTGGCATACCGGACACCGGCAGGCCCAGGCCTCATGACTTCGTCCAAAGAAATGAGGTTCGTCTAAGAAGACGCCATCGGCTCCGATATCAGCCGCATGTCGGATCCACGCTTCAAGAAATGTGCGGGTTTTCGGATGATTCGGGCAGGCTGCGGGGACTGGAGAGCCATCTGCACGCTGTTGGTTCGCCTCTCGTACTTCTGCAACGAACTTTGAGAACGCTTCCCCGCCGAAGATGCCTGCAACTCCCCAGGGGTCGGCATAGACTTCCAGCCCATAGGCCTTGGAGCGCGATACGATCTCTGCCATGGTCCCCTTGTAGAACGTGACGTCATTCTCGGAGAAGGTATGCACCACGACGTCCAGCCCCGCCTGGGCCATTTCCTCCAGATCTTCGGCCACGTGACGCAGATCCCGAACCCCAAAATACGAGACCCCTACCGTGATCTTTCGGGCCATGGACACCTCCTGGGTTTTACCAGTACCAGCGGACCGTATATTGGATCACGGTTTCCCCATGTGCGGGCACCGTGGGACGAAACTCCACGGTATAGGCATCCCGTTTTTGATAGGGTTCTGAACTCGACACGATTTCCCAATCCCCGTAAAACTTTTGGACTACGGTGACGGCAACTGGCTGGTCTTTACTGTTCCGGAGCCGGACCTCGCGTTCCTCTTCCCGGACCTTCTCCCGGATCTTTTGGGAACGGATCACGCGGGATTCCCCTTTGAGGTCAAAGGCATCCCCTACGTAGAGCCGGACGGGGGCTCCCTCCGGGACATGGGGGATCTGGTCTTCGCCCACGAATATAGGTGTGCCCTCAGCATCGACCTGGAAGACCCGAACGATGCCGGAAGGCAGAGGTTGGCCGAGACCGGTCTCCTTTTTGTTTTCGAACTCAATCTTGATCTTGACCCGTTCGTCGCCCTCGTAGACATACACCTTTTGGGCGGGGACACGGTGGGGGGCCAGGAAGAGGAAGTGCTGGCGCTCGCCATCCTGGATCGTGATGGGCCGGGGGAAGGGGTAGAGGTGGTACTCGAAGAAGGCCTGAGCACGCGGGGTAGGGGCTGCCGCCTTCCGCTGTTCCGCGTAAAACACGGGAGGCGGAGAAGTCAGCTGCGCACGGTGGATCGTTCCGGCAACCAATTGGAGAGTGGCGTCTTGGAAGGTTTTCCCTGAGGTGTTGGTGATCGTAACCCAGCCGGAGAGCGTCAGGGTGTCGTTCTGGAACTGGGCATCGTAATACGCTTGCCAGGAGAGGCCTTGGGTGAGGTAGGAGAGGTGTGCAGGTTGTGTGCCGGTGCGCCGGGAGACGACGGTCGCAAGAAGCGTTGCCTCACGGTCGGAGGGGAGAGAAAGTTCCGGGAAGTCGATCCGGGAAATTTCATCCTGGGCAATGAAACTGGGATGCCCGTCAAGTTCAACGATCAGGCCACCGGAGGCGGTGGCCAGGTAGGTGGCTTCCAGGGTCTGACCGTTGGTAAGGGAAAGACGGAGGGGTTTCCCGGCCGACTGCTGGTACAGGGTCTGGAGGGTGAGAGAGGGCGTATGATACCGCTGTTCCAGGACCTGGGTGCCTGGGATCTGGATCCGGATGCTCGTCGGGTCAACCTGCAGAGGGAGGTCCCGAAAGATGAGGGTTTGCGTCCCCTTTTTCATGGCGACGGTTCGGGATTCCTGGACCAACGCCAGGTTCTCCTGATATACCGTGACCTTCGGACTCACAGAAAGGATCACGAACCAAAGACTGCCGATCATGCCGGACATGGATCACCTCCATTCACACTTTATTGTAACCGATTTTCTCAGTCCTCTGATGAGTCCAGGTTCGGGTGTAAAATACAGGCTCAAAAGCCAGGCTTGGTCAAAAATCAAAGAACTTGGGTGGTGTGAGGCCCAGGGAAGGAGTTGGGAATGATTCTGAGGGTGTTGGTTCTTGCGGTGGTTGCTGGGACGGGGGGTGGCATAAAGGTGGAGGCCCAATCAACTCAGGTTACTCGGCTCCGGATTTCCGTGGTCCCCCACTCCCGGATCGCGGCCCTCGTGGCTGTCCCGGAGGGGAGTGTCCCCGAGGTCCGTATGGTTGAGCCGAAGAGCGCCCCCGGCCTTCAACTGGAGAGCCATCCCGTGGCCAAGATCCGGGACTTTACCGTGATCCCCGTCACGATCCGGGCAGATTCCCTGGACTCTGTGGCGGAGGTCGTTGTGGACGTACTCCATCCCGGCGGGGCGTACCCCAGGACATACACTCCGAGTTTTGAGGGCTTGTACCGTCAGGTGATTGTGAACTTTGAGGCCCTTTCCGTCTCTCCGGCCCCTCCTGTGGTGCTGGAGCACCCCGAGGGTGCCCGGTACCTCATCATTGCCCCGGACAATTTCGTAGGGGCGTTGCAGCCCCTTGTGGAGTGGAAGACCCAAAAGGGGATGCTGGCGAGGATTGTGCCCCTCTCGTTGACCGGGGCGTCGTCCGCGCAAATCAAGAACTACATCCAGACAGCCTACGATACCTGGGAGATCCCTCCCGAGTTTGTCCTTCTGGCAGGGAGCGCCCAGCAGATCCCCTTCACCGGCACGGACAACTTCTATGTCACCGTGGATGGAACCGATCCCTTGATCGACATCTTTGTGGGCCGGTTCCCGGCGAATACGGAGACAGAGATCGCCACCATGGTCGCCAAGACCGTAGCCTACGAGACGGTCGATCCGGTATGGCCGGACACCCTATGGTTCGAAAGGGCCACGATCATTGTTCGCAACGATTATGATGATGACGATTCGATTTATTACGCGGACGCCCAGGTCGCCCAGACCTACCTCCGGCATGAGGGGTATACCCAGGTGGATCTTTTTGACCGTTTACATGGGAACACGGCGTCGGATGTCATCCTCAGTGTGAACGAGGGACGTTCGATCGTTTTTTATCGGGGCCAGGGGGTGGGCAACTGGTGGCCTCCTTTCGAAGTGAACCCCTATGGGCTCCAAAATGGATGGAAACTCCCCATCGTCATCTCAACGACCTGTGCGACCATTGATCCCTACACCGGAAATGCCGCTGGAGAGCAGTGGATGAAGGCCGGAACAGCGTCGAGTCCCAAGGGGGCCGTGGGCTTCTTCGGCACCACGACCGTCCGAAGCCATGTCGCTCACTTACGGAGTGCCGTGGCCCAGGGGTTTTTCTATGCGGCCTTCGATACCCCCTATGTCTCGACTCTGATGGAAGCCTGCGAGGTCGGCCGGCTGAACCTCCTCTTTACTTACGGGGACCTGACCGACTACAACGGCTTTCTCCTATTGGGCGATCCGGAATTGACCCTCCGCACAAAGGTCCCCCAACCCCTGAATGTCATGTATCCGAACGTGGTTCCCGTGGGTCAGGCTGACCTGACCTTCTGGGTCTCCGATCCTAACGGTCTCCCCGTCCCCGGCGCCCTGGTGGCCCTCTCTCTGGATACCCTTTTTGATGCCTTTGGCTATACGGATTCCACGGGTTCCGTGACCTTTTCGGTAGATCTGAGTGTGCCGGGGTTCCTGGATTTTCAGGTGACCCGACGGAACTATTTGCCGTACCAGGATTCGTTGGCGATTATCCCGGAGGGGCCCTATCCCGGTGAGGTCTCCTACCTCTTCCACGACGATCAAGGGAATGCCGATGGCCACCCAAATCCAGGTGAGACCCTCAGGTTGGACCTCAGGGTTATCAATGTAGGAACACAAGACGCCCATAACCTTCAGGCAATCTTGCGTTCTCCCAGTCCTTCCCTTGTGCTTCAGGATTCCACGGCGTGGCTCGGGACCCTGGCTGCCGGAGACTCCCTCTGGATCCCCGACGCCTTCCGGCTCTGGATCCGTCCGGATGCCACAGCCGAAGAGCCTTTAGCCCTCGGCGTGGCCTTCGAAGCGACGGAAGGTTCCTGGACCCTCCCTCTGCCTCCACTGGTGGTTTACGCCCCCAAGGCCGTTGTCCTGGGGTTCCGCCTGGAAGACCCTGTCCCAGGGGGCAACGCCAACGGTCAGCCCGAGCCCGGAGAAGCCGTGAAACTTTACCCGATCTTCAAAAACACAGGCAACGCCCCCCTGGGGCTCTCCACCCTTCACCTCTTACCCAACGACCACTATGGCACGTCAGACGGCCAGAGTTACCTCCTCTCCCTGAACCCTGGACAAACCGATACCCTCTCTGATCCCCTGGCCATCGTCATTGATCCGTCACTGGTAGCAGGCACCGTACTCACCCTTCCCATTGAAATTCAGGGGGACGCGGAGACCTATGTGTATCGAGATACGACCTCGTGGGATCTTGTCATTTCAGGAGTGCCTCAAACCTCGTTGCCTACAGGGCCAGATGGGTATGGCTATTACATCTACGACGACACGGATCTCTCCTCCGGGAACGCTCCGCCCTTTGCGTGGGTAGAGATCGCCCCACCCGACGGGCCGGGCACCTTGATTCCGGAGATCACCGACCAAGATGCGGATACGGTGACCCTACCGCTCCCGTTTACGTTCGTCTTCTACGGCGATACCTTTACCCAGATCGGAGTTGCGTCTAACGGGTTCCTCGAGCTCGGAGGCTCTACGTATCGGTTTGGCGCCAACGAACCGATCCCCCAGGCTGGTGGGCCGCGCGCCCTGATCGCCCCCTTCTGGGATGACTTGGACCCGTCCGTGGGCGGCGATATTTATCAATGGTATGACTCCGTCGGACACCGATGGATCGTGGAGTTCAAGGATGTGGAACATTACGGCGGTGGAGACCCAGAGACCTTTGAGGTCATCCTTCTCGATCCCGCATATGATCCCACGCCGACCGGGGACGGTGAGATCCTGATCCTATACCAGGTCGTCTCAGACATCTCTTCGGCGACAGTTGGGATCGAGGACCCGACGGAATCGATCGGCATACAGTACGTGTTCAACAACGGGTATGATCCCTATGCGACGCAGATTGCGAGCGGTCGAGCCCTCCGCATCACGACGGTTCCTCCCCAGGCCCAACCGCCCACTCTTTGGGTCCACACCGTAGACACCTTTGCCCTCGCGGATACCGTAGGAGGCAATGGGGACGGTGTCCCCGAGCCCGGAGAGACCCTGGAAGTCTGGATTCCGTTAACCAATGGCGGAGTGGCGACCGCCCCAGAAGTCCGATTGACGGTCACTCAACCCCTCTCCCAGGTCCATCTCCTGGATTCCATCGTCACGTACGGGGATCTTGCCCCTGGGGATACGGTCTGGCCGACATCGCCCTGGCGGGTGGCCATCGCACCAGAGTTTCCGGATACTGGGGTGGAGTTCACCTTGAACATCGAAATCCAGGACACTCTGGGGACGTTGATTGAATATTGGGGGCTCCTGTTTACGGTATACCAGACCCAGGAAGCCTCTCTACGACCTCCTCTGGTCTGGCGCTTGGGGCCGGTCTATCCGAACCCCTCTCCGGGGTCAATGCTGCTGCGGTTTGAAGTGCCGAAGCGGACCTCGGTGTCGTGGAGGGTATACGATTTGAGTGGCCGTCGTATCGTTGCGCACCGGCAGGTCTTCCGGCCTGGGATCTACACCGTCCCGGTCTTTCAGCCGGCCGAGGTTCCGCCCGTAGGCCTTTACTTCCTTACTGTCCGTGCAGGACGTCATCGCTGGACGACGAAGGTCATGTTGGTCCGCTAATGGTTTCGCTCCATACCGACACTTGAAAAACCCACCCGGAGCCATTACCCTATACCCCCATAGGGTATAAATTGACTTTGGAGGTGCAGCATGCGATACCAAAAACTCAATCCAAGATCAAAGGAGAAAGTGATGCCCCGCCTCCGCCGTATTGAAGGACAGGTGCGCGGGGTTTTGCAGATGGTCGAAGACGAACGATACTGTCCGGAGATCATCCATCAGATCACAGCGGTCAAACGCGCACTGGATCGTGTGGCTTTGATGATCCTGGAGGACCACATCAAAACCCACGTCCACGAAGCGCTACGGGCAGAGGAGGACGGAGAGAAGATCGTTGAAGAGTTGACGAAAACCCTCTTTCAACTGTTGAGGTAAGAACCATGGCAAACAAAAAGAAGGTTGTCGTTCCCGTTTCTGGGATGACGTGCACGAGTTGTGCACGCACAGTGGAGAATGTGGCCAAGTCCACACCCGGCGTGGAGGAGGCCAAGGTGGAGTTCGCGGCCGGGCAGGCCGTGTTGGTCGTGGATCCCGATGTTCTGGAACCGGAGAAACTTCGCAAGGAGATTGAAGAGTTCGGATATCACCTCGGCATCGAGTCTACCCGACTCCAGGTCTTGGACCCCATCGATCCTGACGAGGCCCGGACAATCGAGCAGGTATTGCTCGAGGCCCCCGGAGTCCTTGACGTCGAGGTCCATAAGGTCACGGGGGTCATTCAGATCCGGTACACCCCAGTGGACTACCGGACAGAGGAAGTCCTCCGGCGTCTCCGTAGTCTGGGGAAGCGGGCCGAGGCCTTGGAGGAGATCCAGGATGTCTTCGAATTGGAGGAACGTGAGCGTGCACGCCACGTTCGGGCCCTGCGGAATCGCGTCATCGTAGGGATTCTCCTTTCAATTCCGATTGTGATCGGTACCTATGTGAAGAACCTGCCCTTCCTCTCGAATCCCTGGGTCCTCTGGCTCTTGGCAACTCCCGTTCAGTTCTACGTCGGCAGTAAGTTCCTCCGGGGTGCCTGGGGCGCACTCAAACACCGAACGGCGGACATGAATGTCCTGGTTGCCCTGGGTACGCTGGCGGCTTACTTCTCCTCTCTGGCCTTTCTCCTGTTCCCCCAATTTTTCGCGAGATCCCAGATCATTCAGGCTGAGGTCTATTTTGATGCCGCCGCAGTCATCGTCACGTTGGTGCTCTTAGGGAAATACTTGGAGGCCCGATCCCGAGCAAGAACAACAGAAGCCATGAGGAAACTCATGGCGCTCCAAGCGAAAACCGCCCGCGTCTTACGAGACGGTCAGGAGATCGAGGTCCCGATTTCGGAGATTCGTCCCGGGGATCAAGTGATTGTACGGCCGGGCGAACGGGTCCCGGTGGATGGCGTGGTGCTGGAGGGGACCAGTTATGTAGACGAGTCCATGCTCACCGGGGAGCCCGTGCCTGTCCAGAAGGCACCGGGAGACGAGGTCGTGGGTGGAACCGTCAACCAATCCGGGCTCTTGAAGATCCGGGCCACGCGGGTGGGCGAGGAGACGGTCCTGGGTCAGATCATCCAGTTGATCCGTGACGCCCAGCGGAAGAAGGCCAACATCCAGCGCCTCGCCGATCGGATTGCGGCCATCTTTGTGCCCATTGTCTTTGGGATCGGGGCCCTCACCTTTATCGTCTGGATGATCTGGGGCCCGGCCCCGCAGTTCAACCACGCCCTCCTCTCCATGATCGCGGTGCTCGTTGTGGCGTGCCCGTGCGCCCTGGGGATCGCGACCCCTCTGGCCCTCACCGTAGGTGTAGGGAAAGGGGCAGAACATGGCATCCTCATCAAGAACCCGGAGGCCCTGGAGAAGGCACGCGAGATTGATGCGGTGGTCTTCGATAAGACCGGGACCCTAACCCTTGGCCGTCCAACGGTCACCGAGGTCTGGGTCCTCCACCGGGATGCGTCTGAGGTTCTCGCCCTGGCCGCTTCGGCGGAAACCGCGTCGCAGCACCCCCTCGCAGAAGCGATTGTCGAGGAAGCCAAAAACCGTGGCCTCTCCATCCAGATGCCGGAAGAGATGCAAGACTTTCCTGGACGCGGGGTCCAAGCCCGAATTGGCGATCAATGGGTCCGGGTCGGCCGACCCTCATGGTTTGAAGAAGACGGGGTTCCCATCCCCGCAGAGTTCCAGGAAAAAGCTGAGGCCATGGAGCAACAGGCGATGACCGTGGTGGCTGTGGGCTCGCCGGAGGAGGTCTGGGGGCTCCTGGGCATTGCAGACCCGATCAAGCCCGAGGCGGCGGAAGTGGTGAACATCCTCAAACGCCAACACATCCGGGTCATCCTTTTGACGGGAGATAATGAGCGGACCGCGAAGGCCGTCGCACGATCCGTAGGGATCGAAGAAGTGATCGCACAGGTCCTGCCCCAGGACAAGACGCATGTGGTCGAGACCTTACAGGCCCGAGGGCACCGGGTGGCAATGGTCGGGGACGGCATTAACGATGCCCCCTCGTTGGCGACCGCGAATCTGGGGATCGCGATGGGGACAGGGACCGACATTGCTGGCGAGGCCGGGGACATCGTGCTCCTTTCCGGCAATCTGAAACTTGTCCCTGCCGCCATCCATCTGGCCCGCGCGACCCTTCAGACCATCAAACAAAACCTGTTCTGGGCCTTCTTCTACAACGCTACCCTGATCCCCATAGCCGCGGGTGTCCTGTATCCGTTCACGGGTTGGGTGTTCCACCCGGTCTGGGCTGCCGCCGCGATGGCGACGAGTTCGGTCTCCGTTGTCTTGAACTCCTTACGACTCAAACGAACGCGTTTGGAGGTGTGAACATCAAGGGGCGGGGGCGCCCTCGAAGGCGCCCCCGCCAAATCCATTCTGGAGCGTCCATCCATCCGTTGATTCGAAGCCCCGCCGTTGCACCCCTAAGGACCAGGTACCCCCTCACGAGTTGTATGAACTCCCACCCCTGAGAGGCTCTGGGGATCCCTCTCGGTCATCCCTTGTCACAGTTCCCCATTCTGGACTGGTCGGCCCGTAGCCCCAAGGATGGGAAGCGGGTCCGGAAACCAGGCAAGAAAGACGGCCCGAGGAGTGGCCGGAATAGAGGGCCCTGGGGACCGGAAGACCCTAAAGAGTCCAATCGCTCCCCTGGCCTGAACGATAGGCGTGTCGGTGGACACGCCGGAACAGGCCGTTGGCCAAGCCAGGGATCGTCCGCGCGGGGGTTACTCTACTTTCACAAAACGCAAGGCCGTTCGTTGTCCCGCCGGTGGACTGTCCAGGCGAATCAAGTACACCCCGGCCCGCAGGCGACTCGTGGGGATGACTGTACGGGTCGTGGTCGGTGTCAAGGTGAGTGTGGGAAGGACCCTTCGGCCGGTGATATCGAGGATCTGGGCCTGAACAGGACGGTCAAGGCGGTGGATCAGCACCAATTGGGTTCGCACCACAGGGTTCAAGAGTTGGATTGTGGGAGGGAGCACATGGACGGGGTCCTGCTCTTCGACCCCTACGCCCAGCCAGTTGAGCATTCGGGCCAGGAGTTCCGCCCGGGTGGTCCGGCCCTGAGCCTCACTCGTGATCGCTTCGAAGGGGAAGGACATGAAAATGGTCTTGTATGTCCCGGCATCGTATTTCACCATCGCGGGCCCGAAGTTGCCAGAGCCGGTGGGTAAGGTGAAGTACAGGGATGTATCTGCCGGTGCGATGGCCTGGATCACATCACAGGACTGGCTGTTCCCAGCGCTTCCCGTTCCGTAAAGCTTCAGCAGTACGGAATCCCCAATGGGGTCTCCGTCATAACCCCGCGCCCCACGGTAATAGTTTCCAGTGCTCTGAACGGACGCCTTGAGGTAGTCTGTCATGAAGGACTGGGCCTGGTTGTCCTCAGCGAGGTTTTGGGAAGAGAGGATCAGGGAGCCGCCGGCGTTGAGATGGGCGATCAGGGCGTTCTGCTCGTCCGGGGTGAGCACGTTTCCCGTTTCATCGCCCGTAAACCAGAAGACCACACTCCGAGGATGGGCCAACAGGTCCGGTGCGCCGTCCGTTTGGGTTTTCCAGACTTCATAGACCAGTCCCATCTGATCCAGGGTTTGGGTGTAGTAGGTGAGGTAATCCGAGGTTCCCGCATCGTCCACCAACAGGAACGGGGGATACCCGATCAGGACCCGGAGGGTTTCTGCCGCATAGACGGGTTGGGGCGTGGAAGAGAATTCGATGATGAAATTGGCAAAACGGGGGACTCCGGCGACCTGGAATTCAAAGACGTCCGACGGGACCACGGTATCCCCGTCTGCCAAGGCCCCAATGGTGATTGTGGGATCGGTAACGGTGATCTCGGGATCGTCTGTGGTCAGGGTCAGGGTGAGATCGGACGCATCTCGCCAGTGCCAGCGGTTCGAGACTTTGACGGTCATCTGGACAGTCTCGCCAGGCTCGGGTCGCCCGTCCCCATCGAACCAATAGTCTGTCACCCAAGGATACGTATAGAGGCCCAAGGCCAGGGATTGGTAGACATTCACCAGGCCCCAGCCAAGCATCCCTTCGTATCCCGGATTGACCTCATCGACATTCACGGCTCCCCACATGATGGCAGAGTCCACCTGATAGGCGGTCCAGGTGGGATGGAGCGAACGGATGAGGCCGGCGAGCCCACACACGATCGGAGACGCCATGGACGTTCCGTCGAGTTGCGTGTAGTTGCCGCCCGGAACGGTGCTCAGGATATTGGTCCCTGGCGCAATCACATCGACCCAGGTCCCGTAGTTGGAGAAGTCCGCCTTGATGCCGTTCCTTGCGGAAGCCGCAACCGCAATCACGTTGGGGTAGGCCGATGGATAGTGGGGCGAGGCAGTATTGTCATTGCCTGCCGCAGCAACAATCGTGACCCCCATACTATGGGCATATTGCATGGCGCTGTTTTCTGAACCGTTGTAGTTGTAACTGCCATAGGAGTGGTTGGTCGCAACCGCACCTTGGTTGGCCGCGTAGTAAATGGCATTGATGGCAGCCGAGATGGAGACATATTGACCGTTTCCGCACTTGAAGGCCATGCCCTTGACGTTCCAGCCGACCCCGGCAACCCCGATGCCGTTGTTCGTTGCGGCAACCGCGATCCCAAAGACATGCGTCCCGTGCTCATTCCCTGGCTCTGTCGGGTTAGGGTCCCAGGTATAATTCGTGAAGTTGAAACCGATGATGTCGTCAACATAGCCGTTGCCATCGTCATCCACGCCATTCAGGTCATCGGGATAATCAAAGACGCCGTTCCCATTGAGGTCTTCCCCGGGGTTGACCCAGAGGTTGGGAAAGATGTCCGGATGGTCCCAGTCTACACCGGTGTCCACGGGCCCCACAACAATCGAAGAGTCTCCGGTGGTGATGTCCCAGCCCTCGGGAGAGTGGATATCGAAGTGGTGCCACTGTTGGGTCCAGTAGTCCGGGCCAAAGAGGGGATCGTTGGGCTCGAGATCCAGGGGTTTCAACTCATCTACTTCCGCCGATTCTACAGAAGAGAGCCGTTCAAACTCTTGGGCCAATGCAGGTGCATCCACGTCCTGACCGAAGATCAGGAGGTAATAGCGATCCAGCCCGAACTCCTTGGCCTTGGGGGTCATCTTTCCGACGATGAGGCGTCGGACCTCTTTGAGACCATACTGCTGTGCCAATTGGTCGATTTCCGGGATCCCCAGTTGGTTCCCGACCAGGGTATAGGCATCTCCCACACGCCCCCAAGAAAGGCTGGAGAGGACCTTGGATTGGCTGGCCGGGGTGACCTGGATGATGAGATGGCGGGGATGATAGAGGATCTGAGGACTTGCCAATACCGCCGCAATCCACAACAAGATCATAACAACCTCCAGTTTTTCACGTTGGGCCAATGATACTTCTCAATCTTACTTCACAAAAGTGGGGAGAGCAAAACCGTGCTCCCGTGGACGACCCCCTCAGACCAGGTGCAGCCAATCGTGGAACAGGAAGAATAGACGCCCGATCAACAGCGAAATACGGGCCATGATGGTGGACCCAAAGGACGCGCCAAAGGCGACCATGATGAACATGATGCCGACCTTGGCCAGAAAGCCCAAGCCTCCCCGGTGCTCCTTGGAGAAGAAGAAGTAGACCAAGGTCGTGATGGTACTGACGACCAGGATGATGTAGTTGATGGAGGTCCCCAAATGCCCGGTCCATAACGGGAGCATCCCTGCCTTGACCTGAGGCACGATGTAGCCCTGGATCGCACCGGTAATGCCCAAGCCTGCGCCCATCCCCACGGTGAAGGCGATGGCCCAACGGGAGAGCCAGGCGACCTTCGGAATGAACCGCAACAGCATCAAGAAGGACAAAAACGCCGGCACAATCAGGATATACCGCTCAAAGCCCGTGTTCGCGATCCAGGCATCAATCAGTTTGGGCTTGACATCAAAGAACCACAGATAGATAAACCAATAGGCGGCTGCGCTCCCCACATAGATGTGCTCGGCAAACTTATAAAACGGGTTGTCCCGATACAGGAAACTGAAGATGGCGAGCGTCAAACCCGCAGCAATCCATGTGAACAGCACGTTCATGAAGGTCATGTCGGTCTCCTCCGGGTTCGCGTAAAGTAATAGCCGATGTTTCCGAGCAAGATGAAGAGGACGATGAGGATGTGGACCGCGGTCTGTGAGGCCATGCCAATCGACGCCGAGCCGGGTTGCTTGACCAAGACCTCATAGTCTGCTGCGCCCCGGAGCCCGCCGATCAGGCCCACAATCTGATCCGCCTGGAGGTAAGGATAGAGGTCTGGCCACACCACGGCGGTAGCCGCCAGGATGATCTTCTGCCGGAACCGCGCCTGCGCAAACTGCACCCAGTAGTCGCCCACCGATCCTGCCTCAAATCCGACGAGAAGCGCAATGTCGTTGTAATTGTGGATGTTTCGCATCATCGGCAAACTGTCCACAGGCGTCCCCCGATAATCTGTATTGAAGACGGTGCGGATTTCTTTGCCCATGTTGAGGATCACGGCCGCCAGGCCGGGCCGGTACCCCAGGAAGACATAGTCCACGCCATAGGTCTTGTTGAACTTCTGTGCCATCTTCTCCAGGGCGATCTGGCCTAAAGGCAGGCCCAAAGGCCAGTGGCCCATCATGACCACCTTCAGATTTTTCCGGAACAGATGGGTCAACATCGCCTCCAGCAGAGGCTGGAGTTCCGGCATGGAGGCGGCGTCGTAGTCAATGGAGATCAACACCACAGAGCCTTCCGGCAGTTCATCAATGGCCTTGTACGCCCGGGCCACCTCGGGGCTGGGCTGGAACTTCGGAACCAAATGCATAAAGAGGGGGATAGACGCCCCCAAGAAGACAAAGAGATAGACGATCCGTCGGTCAATTTTGCTGATTTGTTCCCAGAACTCTCTCATCGCAGATACGTCCTCTCAATACCCAAGATGATCCGCAGGGAGATCGCCACCGCACCCAGGGCCACACCGATCAAAATCCCGCGCTTGGCCCCCAGGTGCGGCACATTCATGATCCAATCTTTGACCGCAGGTAGGTTGTGGTACAGGAACTGGGTGACCGGATAGATCAGGATCAGGATTGCGATCGCGATGCCCCAGTTCAAAAGCCGCATGCTGGTCTCGGCCGTCTCCTGGCCCTCCCGGAAGAAGTGGAAGGCGAGGAGCGCTCCGGTCAAGACCACGACCGGCGGGATCGCGTAATAGCCTTTAGGCACATTCCCCAACATGACCAGCGCCGCAGCGACCAACAGGAGGGTCGCCGTCGACGTCCGTGCCCGGAACGCTCGGTACGCCGCCGACGCAATAAAGAACGCCAACAGAGAGAACATCGTCGCCTGGAGGGAGACGAAGACGTACGTGTAGAAATAGCGCAGGAAAGTCGACGCGGGATCGAACGGGTTGCCGTATTTCACGCCGTCCCACACCCCCCAGATCAGGGTCAGGAAGAAACTCAAGATGAGGGCCAAGGAGTGGAACGCGCCCGGCTGCCGACGCCGGATGATCTTCCAGTGGTGCGCGAGTAGGCTGTCCACGCCCAGGATCAATGTGAAGCCGGCCACGATAATGTACCAATCGTTGAACCGTTGTTCCAGGTCCCCAAAAGGCCAGTGCGGCACGAACAGGGCCACAATCAGGAGAAATCCTGAGATGAAGGTAATGGCTAACGGGACTTCTTTCTTCATGGCCTCAATAGGTGGTGAAGAAGCGGGTTAAGAAGTGCAGATCCGCGCCTGTTAACAACGAAATCGTTTCCAGGATGGAGCCGAGGAGGAACAAGAGGATGAGGATGAGTTTGACCAGGTCTTCGCCTTTGATGGTTGCCAGGGAGAGCGGGTCTTTGGAGAGATATGCGCTCGCGGCATACATCTCTTCGCCGATCAGGGTGTAGTCCGTCGCCGCGATGAAGAACGGCAACTGGGTCACCGCGGTGGTCCCGGAGATCTGGATCGCGCCGATGGAGTTCCCGGTCTCTGCCAGGATCAGGGATTCGGCATAGAAGTAGCCCTGGAGGAAGACGGCACCGGGCCGTTCGCGGACCATGATGCCGTCCACCCCGGCAGCATAGCCAAACTGGTCGTAGGAGAGGAAGAAGACATCGCCCTCGTTGTAGAGATCTGGCCGCCCAGCCTCGGTATAGCCCTCTTTGGTCACCTCTTGGGCGGCGACATAGACGACCGGATCAAAACACGGGACAATGAGTTTTGTGCCGTATTCGGCGGCCTTGAAGGCCACCCGCTTGAGGATGGCCAGGCCGGCCAAGGTGGCGATATTGGAAATCGGCTCTAAGCCCAAGACGAACAGGATGGGTCGGCCCAACTCGGTGGACCGCCCCACAGCATCGTCAATGGCCTCAAGCCCCGCGATCCGACGGATGTAGAGTTCCCCGCCAGACTTGGCGCGCTGCAGGAAGTACAGCAGGACCCCGACGAAAAAGACCAAGATGATCAAGGCATTCAATCGCCCTCGATGGAACCATTGGGCCGAGGCGATGGCCGGCTCGGTGGTCGTCTCTGAGTCCATATACTCCGAGTCTAACCAACTCCGAACAAAGTAGTAATAGGGCTTGCCGTTTTTGACCCCCACGTCCTCAAACTTATGGGTTCCCCGGAGGACAAAGCCGGCGGACACCGGCTCGGCATCTGGGCTCCCCTCCAGGCGAAAGACCTCATATTTGGTGATCAGGGAGTCCATTGGGGAGGGCTCCCATTCGACGACGATCGCACCACCGTCGTCGTTGGGTTTGTCGTAGGCCCGGACATGGGTCACCGGGACGGGGATCAACGGAGGACGGGTGACCGTGTCTTGAACAGGTTGTCCGATCAGGAGCCCCAGTGCCAGGGTGAGAAACATGGGCAAATTTTAGAACGTCCCCACCTATGTTGTCAAATCGTAAAAGCCGGTTGCCCGCGTGCTCGACTTCTCACACAATATACGGGATGATCCTCGCACCCACGGAACGCCTGTGAAACCAAGGAGGTGCCATGAAGACAAGGAACCTGGGATGGACCGGTGAGCCTTTGACCGTGATCGGCTTGGGCACATGGGCCATGGGCGGCGGCGATTGGTCCTACGGCTGGGGCCCGCAGGACGATCAGGAGTCCATCCGGACCATCGAACGGGCCCTTGACCTGGGGATCAACTGGATCGACACGGCTCCGGTCTATGGACTCGGGCATGCCGAAGAGATCGTGGGCCGAGCGATCCAGGGGAAACGCGACCAGGTGTTCCTCGCGACCAAGTGCGGACTGGTCTGGGACGATCAGAAACGGATCACCGGCAACCTCAGCCGGGAGAGCATCCGCAAAGAAGTCGAGGCCAGCCTCAAGCGGCTCCGGACGGACGTCATTGACCTGTACCAGATCCACTGGCCCAACCCCGAAGCGCAGATCGAGGAGGCCTGGGAGGCCATGAGCCGGCTCGTCGAGGAGGGCAAAGTCCGGTATATCGGCGTCTCAAACTTCAGTGTGGCCCAGATGGATCGGGTTCGGGAGATCCATCCCATCGCTTCCCTTCAGCCCCCGTACCACCTGTTTGATCGGGGGATCGAGCGAGAGATCTTGCCCTACTGTGCACGGCACCAGATCGGGGTGATCGTCTATAGTCCGTTGGCCTCGGGGCTACTGACCGGCAAATACGACCGGCAACGGATCCAGAATTTACCGGCCAACGACTGGCGACGCAGGAGCCCACTGTTTACAGAGCCGGCGGTAACCGTGAATCTTTGGGCCGTCGACGCCCTCAAGGAGGTGGCGTCGGATCTGGGCGTCACCCTGGCCCAACTCGCGATTGCGTGGACCCTCCGGAGATCTGAGGTCACTGCGGCCATTGTCGGCGCCCGGAGGCCTCACCAGATTGAAGAGACGGTCAAGGCCGCGGAGATCGAGATCCCCCAAGATGCGTTGACGAGAATCGAGGAGATCCTGGCCGAGCGGGCCCGTCGCCTGGCTAAAGCCGGCTAAAGGAGCCCGATCGTACGGGCGATCGCCCGCAGTTGGTACCGGAGGTTGGCCCGGAAGGCAAATTCGGGCTGGCGGATCTTCTTCGGGCCGTAATAGCGCTCAAAGACCCGATCCTCGGCGGCCTGGAGGTCGCCCCCGCTTTCCCGCAGGGCCTGGGCGAGATCCGCCGCATACGCCTTGGTGGTCTCAAGGGATTCCTGTAGGTACTCCTGGACCGCGGAGGAGCCGAGGATCAGCCGCTCGTGCGGTAGGCCGATCACCTCGAACTCCGAGGCACGGACGGCGAGTTTCTCCAGTGAGGCCAGGTAGGCCTCGTAATCGGAGACGAACTGAGGCAAAATGAACGACCCCTCTGCGTTCGGGACCCCGACGGCCTCGCCAGGGAGGATCACCCCGTCGGGCCGGACCAGATAGGTCACCGAGTCCCGGGTATGCCCCGGCGTTTCCAGGGTCTGCACCCGCACGCCATCGCCCAGATCGAGTTCGGCGCCCTCCTGGACCGTCTGATGGATCCGGAAAGGGCGGAACCGATACCGCTCGATGCTCTGTGCAGACCGACCCCAGAGTTGCAGTTCCTTTTGGTTCATCCGGGTGATGTGCTCGACCGCTCGGGGGCTCTTCAAGACCTTCTGGACATGGGGATGCGCATAGACCCGGAGGTCCCGGAAGGCCGCTAAGAGTTCCGGTGTGCCCCCCAGATGGTCGTAATGGGAATGGGTCAGCAGGTGATGTCGGAACTCCTCGTAATCCAGGTACGTGGGGATGGCCTGGACCAGTTTCCGGCCCCAGACCACCGTGCCTGCGTCAATCAATGCGGCTTCTGCCCCGATGACCCAGTAGACATAGGCATAGGGGCCACCGAGCGCAATCACATGCTCGGAGACCGGATAGACGTCAAAGACCTTTTCGCGTCCCTTCTGCATGGCTATGAGTATACGCGATAGAGGAGCGTCAGTCCCTTGACTGGTCTGGGGGGAGGGTTAAAATTTAGGCATGGCGGCATCTGTTGTGGAAGTTCGCGTCTTCCGGCTCCTCTACGATGAGTCCACAAAGACCCCGGTGGTACTTCTGAAAGAGGTCCAGGGGAACCGCATTTTGCCGATCCTGATTGGGCATCCCGAGGCGCAAGCGATCGCCATTGCGCTCCAGGGCATTGAAGTGGAGCGTCCCCTGACGCATGACCTCCTCAAGAACATCATCCAGGGCTTTGGCGGGCGGGTCGAACGTGTCGTCATCAACTTGTTGCGCAATAACACCTTTTATGCTCGGATCATCGTGCGGGCCGACCATACGGTCTATACCGTAGATGCCCGGCCGTCGGACTCCATTGCGTTGGCCCTGCGGACCGGGTGCCCGATCTATGTCTCCGAAGCGGTGATGGAGGAGTCTGCCGCCCCCGAGAACCTGGAGATATGAACCGCATCGTCAAGATCTGGATCAGCCTCCTCTCCCTTGCGGCCCTGGCGGCGCTGGGGGCAGTGCTCTATTTCGGGGTCTTCCATTCCCCACTCCAGAACCCTCAACCCGCCGAAAACCCCTGGCGGATCCAGCCGGATTCTTCGTATCGCCAGATCCGGGTGGAGGTCTTGAACGCCAGCGGGGTCCGGGATTTGGCCCGTAAGACCACGATGTTTCTCCGGGACCTGGGGTTTGATGTCGTCTACTACGGCAACTATCCCAAGGGGACGGTGGAGCATACGGTGATCGTGGACCGGGTCTCCCCGGACTACGCGAATGCACGGGTCCTCCAGAAGATCCTGGGGGTACCGATTTTGGATTACGAACGGGACCCGGACAAACTGCTGGAGGTCTCGCTCGTGCTTGGCAAGGACTACGAGCAGTACCTGGGCCGATACCTCAAAAAGACCGTCCTGTATTGAGCCCCTAAGGGGTGCCCTCTAAATCCCCGCTGGATGCTCTGGAATGTCGGTAGAGGCGTTGGTACATCCGGTAGGACCGCATGACGCGCCGCACGTAGTTCCGGGTCTCGCGGTAGGGGATGAACTCAACGAAGACCGTGAGGTCTTGCGTTCTTGCCGCCTTTTGCCAGCGTTGGAGCCAGCGGGTGACGGCGCCGGGCCCGGCATTATAGGCAGCGACAGCCAGCCGAGGGTCGCCAAAACGCTCCAGGAGTTGGGCCAGATACCGAGCCCCGACCCGGAGGTTTTGGAAGGGATGAAACACGCCCAACGGATGAGGCTCGCCGGTCACGGCCTGGTAGGTCCGGGGCATGAGTTGGGTCAGGCCGATGGCGCCGGCCCGGGAGATGACCCAGGGGTGGAAATGGCTCTCCTCCCGCATGATGGCCATGAGGAGGAAGGCGGGGACCGGCATGTCCCGGAGTTTCCGGGCCCAGGGATCGGGATATGGGAAGAGGAGCGTAAGGCGCAGGGAGTCCCATACCGGAGGGGAGGCCAGGGTCCGCCAGACCAAACGGGTCGCAAGGTAGGGCGCACCGACCTCAACAGCGATCTTTGCGGCCTGGAGTGCACACGCAGGCTCGGAGTCCACGACCGCTAATGCCCATGCGTACTCGTGGAGTTTCGCATAGAGCCGGAAGGCCGGGGAGAGGGCACAGGTGTCCTCGGATATCCTGGACGGCGGGAAGGCAAAGGAATCCGGGAGGATCGCCGTGTAGTACGACAAGGGATAGCGGTGAATCAGCGTGTCCCGGTACTGGGTGTTGCCGGTGAGCTTGTAGAGGAAATACAGGGCCTGGGCACGGTAGAAGTCGTCGGAACTGTGGAGGTTCTTCTGGAACCATTGCCAGGCGTCGGCACGTTGGTCCATGGCGAGGTACAGCAGGGCGACCCGGCTGACGGCGGCCGGGTGGCCCGGTGCAACGGGTTTCAGGGCCTTCAAAATGCGATAGACCCAGCGTTTCTGGAGGGCCAGGTGTGAGAGTTCGTAGGCGGCGCGTTCGCCCCAAGACCCGCCAGTTTTGACCAACGAGACCAAGGTCCGGATCGCCTCACTGTAGCGATCCAACCGTTCCAGGGTTAAGGCGCGGAGAAAGGTGAGCCTTGCTCGGGTGGCCGGCGGGAGGAGGGGGCGGAGCCGGGCTTCGGCCTTCAGGAATTCCCGATCTTTCCGCAGGAAGTACAGGCTGAGCAGATGCTCTTTGGGGTAGTCGTCTGGCGGGAGGAGACGCAGGGCGTCCTCATATCGCCCGTGCGCAAAGGCGATCCGACCGACAGTGATCGAATCCAGACCGGAGATCTCGGAGACGATCCGGTCCGCATAGGGCGAGGAGGGATACGTCGTGGCCAACAGCCTAAGGAGGGAGTCGGCCTGGGGCGGGGAGCGACGGCGAAGGGCCTGGGCTTTCCACCAAAGGATCTCGTCTTCACGGTCCTGGAAGCCATACGGCTGGGCCAGGTCCAGGAGGGTGAAGAGGGTTTCTGGGGGCAGGGTCTGGCCAAAGGCATAAAAGAAACTCCGGATGACCTCCTGGATCGGCGATCGGGGTGGGGCGGCCGTCAGGAGTTTGCGGAGGTAGATCCGGGCACTGTCTTGGTGGCCGAGCCCGATTTCCTTTTCAAGGCGAAGGGCAAGGAGCCAGGAGCGGTAACGGGGATATCGGGGGTAGAGCCAGTGCCACCATTGGAGATATGTTGAGTCGGCGACGGGACGGTTGTGGAGCCTCGCGAAGAGTTCCAGGTATCGGGTAGGAGGGGATGTTCGGGAGGGATCTCCCGGGGCCTGGAGGAGGAGAGTACTGATCAGGAGGAGGCCAACCACTGTGCGATCTCCTGCAGGTCTTGGGCAAGGGAAGCCCACCGGATCCGAAGTTCTAAGATCACGCGGTCGGGGAGGATGCGGTGCCGGAGATGGGGCAGGGACGGCGGGTTGGACTCGGTTTTTGGCGTCCGGGGGAACGCAAAGAGGAGCCGGTCGCCACGGGCTCGTAGGTACGCCACGGGATAGTAGAGCCAGGTGTGGCGGGGCAAAAGCAGGAGGGTGACCAGGAACTCCGGGATCGGGCCGTGCCGGCGGTAGATCGCTTTGAACCCTAAGACGCCGCCCAGCCAGGTGTATTCCACGTCTTGGGGGGCAAAGGTCTCTTCGAGGGTGACCATGGCATAACGGGCGAGGCGGAGGTTCTTCGGTTGCCCCCAGAGATAGCCAATGAAGAGCACCAGCGTCAAGATCAGGAGGACCAAAAACAGCATGAAGCGAATATAAGCGGACTTTTGCGGAAGTTCAAGACGAGGGCAGGGCAAAAAAAAGCGCCAATCCGGGACCCCCTCTTTCCCGATTTTCCGGAAAGGTTCCTTCCAATCTTTCCTTGAAAAAATGAAAGATTTCACCGTCCTGCCAAAGTTTCCTGGATCGTAAAGCACCTAAGATTTTTCGTGGGGATCGAATCAACCCCAACTTCCCGGAGAAAAGTTCAAGGATTTTGGAGGCTGGCAAGCAGTTCTCGGCCTTTTTCTGAGATTTCCCAGATCCCATAGGGAGAGCCTGACTTCATCAGTCCTTCCCACACCAGGATTTAACTCTTGCCATTTTATCATGCCAAAATATTGGAAGATGGACACGGAGATTATTGAATTCCCTTATATCTTCGGACGTTCAGTGCTTTCCACTTGAGCATGGGATGCTGTTGGATCCGTTTCGCCAATGCCTCGTCACGGGTCAACAAGGAGTCCCTCCCGTGAGACTTTCATGACACCTCTTCCCAGCGTCTTTCCAGGAT
>CAYQZW010000002.1:0-56875 GCA_964422065.1 uncultured bacterium
GTCTCGTGTAGGGGCGGATGGCGATCCGCCCGGGGCGGGCAGTTGCCCGCCCCTCCAAAGTCCTGGTTCAGATCTTCCCCACCAACTCCAAGCCGACCTTCAAGGTCTCCTTGCCTGGCTCCCAACTCGCCGGACAAACCTCACCCGGATGCTCTCGGACGTATTTAGACGCCTGCAACTTCCGCAAGATCTCCTTCGCACTGCGCCCAATGCTGTTGTCGTGGATGTCCATCGCCTTCAATACCCCGTCCGGATCAATGATGAACGTCGCACGCAGGGAAACCCCCTCATCCTCCAGATAGGTGCCAAACATCCGACAGATCTTACCCGCCGGATCCGCTACCATGGGGTATCGGACCTTTGCGATGGCGGGAGAGGTGTCATGCCAGGCCTTGTGGACATACGCCGTGTCCGTGCTCACACTCAGGATCTCCGCACCCAGTGCCTGGAACTCGTCATAGTGCTCCGCCAGTTCCTCCAACTCCGTAGGACACACAAAGGTGAAATCCGCAGGATAGAAGGCCAGCACCACCCACTTTCCCCGGTAGTCTGAGAGCCGGATCTTCTGGATTTCATCATTAAAGTACGCATCCGCCTCAAAGTCCGGTACAACTTGACCGATCTTGACCATGGTTCTTCCTCCTTGATTTTTAGAATTGTTCCTAAAATGAAATCATTTCAATTATAGGGCATACGGAGTTCCGATGCAATCCTCTTGTTGATTGTTATGCGTCGCCCGATGGGGTCGTTTCTTGACGGCACGCTTTACAGATGCCCCGGAAGTAGATGTGGTATTCCAAGACCTGATGCCCCTCCAGTTCCGAAGTCTGGGCTGGAGATAAATGAAACGATAGGTCATAAACCCTCCCGCACTTCAAACATTTGAAATGGCCGTGAGGGGTGGTGTCAATGTCGTACCGGATCTCCAGATCCTCAATGGTCAACGCCAAGAGAAGACCTTTCTGGTAAAAGAGTTTGAGGGTGTTGTAAACGGTGGTTCGAGAAAGGGTGGGGATCTCGGGAGACAGGGCCTGGTAGACCTCCTCGGCGGTCGGATGGGTCCGGTGTCCGAGCAAATAATCCAGGATCTTCAGCCGATGAAACGATGGCTGAATGCCCTTTTGAATCAACATATCCTTGAGTTCTTCCATGCTTGCGGATGCTTTCATGCGATCCTCCTTCGGTAGGCCTCCACAAACGGCGCCATGGAGGCACACACGGTTTCTAAAAACTCCTGATCCTTTGGTGTGAACGGGTGTCTCGTGTGGGAATCGATGTCCAGTTCGCCAATGAAGCGTCCCTCATAGAACACTGGGACAACGATCTCTGACTGCACGCGGGGGCTACACGAGAGGTAGTTCTCCTCCTGAGTGACGTCCTGGATGACCAGAGGCGCAAGGGAGACCGCAACACGTCCGCAAATCCCCCTTCCAAACGGGATCCGAACATGCTCCGTCGGTTCCCCTACAAACGGGCCCAGGACCAGCATCTCGGGCTCCTTTGGGTCCACCACATAAAACCCGACCCAGTCGTAATAGGGCACCTGTCGGTGAAGGACCTCACACACTTCCTGAAGCACCGACGCCGGATCCTGGGCTCCCTGCGCAAAGTGCCGGATATGGTCCCACAAGGACGCAAAATCAACCCCAAAATCGGTCTTCCCTGTCATCGTCTTCTGAACCTCCCATTCCACGGAAAAAGCGGAATTTTTGTCTAACGCAATTATGCGATAAAAGGGTAAAAAATTCAAGTCTGAAACGAATTCACATCCAGGACCTTCGGCCTGGTTCAAAAGTTCCCACCTGTACCCGGGAACCCCACTCCCCTACGCCTTGGAGCACCTGGAAAATGCCCCTTATAATTTGCCCAGCAAAAGGAGGAACGGCCTATGCATCATCGTGTTGCGATCATCGGGGTCGGGTATACCCCCCTTCGTTCCGTGTCTCCAGACGTTTCGTTCCGAGAAATGATCTTTGAGGCAGCCGTCCAAGCCTATGAAGACGCAGGGATCCATCCCAAAGATGTGGATACCTTCGTCTCCATTGCCGAGGACTACCTGGAGGGGACCGCGATCTTTGACGAGTATGTACCGGATCAACTGGGCGCAGTCCTGAAGCCGGTCCACACGATCACCGCAGACGGCATCACCGGGCTCGCTGCCGCCTATCTCCAACTCCAAACCGGACGGTTCAAAATCGCCGTAATTGAAGGGCACTCCAAGGCCAGCAACATCCTCCGCCCCTCGCACATTGAAGCGCTTGCCCTGGACCCGATCTTCGTCCGTCCCCTCGGCCTCAATCCGAAGTTCATCGCCGGGCTGGACATGCAGGCCTATCTCGCGGAAAACGATCTGGACGAGGCGCAGGTCGCCATGGTCGTCGAAAAGAACCGAAACAACGCCCTCCGCAACCCACGTGCCGCTTACCCCTCAAGCCTGGATTTCACAGATGTCCTGGACTCCCCTTACCTTGCGGAACCCCTCAAGGAGTTGGAAGTCGCCCAAACCGCGGACGGTGCAGTCGTGCTGGTCCTGGCCACGGAAGACGTGGCTCGGTCTCTCCGCGATGACCCCGTCTACATCCAGGGGATTGGCTGGATCGAAGATACCCCGAACCTTGACCGGTGGCCCTGGGGCGCCGCACACTACGCAGAAATCGCCGCACTCATGGCCTACGATATGGCCGGGATCAAATCCCCCTTAGACGAAATTGATGTGGCGGAAATCGACGATACCTTTGCCTATAAAGAACTCCAACATCTGGAGGCCCTCCGGTTCGCCGATCCCGGCGAAGCTGCACACCTCCTGGAAGAAGGGTTCTTTGATCTGGACGGCATCCTGCCCGTAAACCCCTCCGGCGGTAACCTCGGTTGCGGCTACACCTACGACATGTCGGGCCTGCGTGCGGTCGCTGAAATCGTCCTCCAACTCCGTGGAGAAGCCGGCGAACATCAGATCCCCAATGCAGAAGTCGGCCTGGCACAGTCCTGGCGCGGCATCCCCACCGCCATGGGGGGTGTGGTCATCCTTACGAACGCTTAGGAGGTCGGACCATGGCATTCCAACAAAAAGTTGCAGTCTTAGGCGCGGGCATCACGAAATTTATGCGCAGGGCCAAAGAGACCTCAAAAGAACTGGCCTTTGAAGCCGTAAAAATGGCCCTGGAAGACGCAGACATGACGATTGATGACATTGATTGCGTCGTCCTGGTCACCGCTCCGGACGCCTTTGATGGCGTACACATGAATGGGGAGTACCTGGCCGAGGCGGCCGGTGCCCGGAGAAAACCCTACATGCGGTCCTATGTTGGCGGGGGGTCCGGCGTCTTTGCCATCATCCACGGCTGGTATCACGTGGCCTCCGGCCACTTCAACACCTGTCTGGTCGTCGCCGAAGAAAAAATGTCCGCTGCCCAGCCTCATCCCCAGGGCGTCTTCAACGCCATCTATGACCAATTCCTGGAACGGCCCCTCGGAGTCAACCTCCTCTGGATCTTCTCTCTGGAAATGAACCGTTACATGCAGGTCCACAAGGTCCCACTGGAGACCATCGCCAAGGTCTCCATCAAAAACAAGCGAAACGCCCTGGACAACCCGGTCGCCCAGGATGGCATCCCTGGCAATTACACGGTGGAAGAGATCCTTTCCTCTGAAGTGATGGTCTGGCCGGTCCACCGCCTGATGGTCTCTCCGGTGACCGATGGTGCGGCGGCCCTGGTGCTGGCCTCAGAACGTGAAGCCAAACGCCGGACAGACCGCCCGGTCTGGATTGAAGGCGTCGGCTGGTGCCTGGATACCTCCTATTGGACCAATCGGGATCTTTACTACCCCAAGTACGTGGAGTACGCGGCGCGGATGGCCTACGAGATGGCTGGGATCAAAGACCCGAAAAAGGAGATCCACGTCGTGGAACCCTATGACCCGTTTGCCTACAAAGAACTCCACCACCTGGAGGGGCTCCAGTTGGCGGAACCGGGCGAGGCCCCGAAACTTCTCGAACAGGGGTTCTGGGATCGGGATACGGAAACGGGGATTCCTGCGAGCCCGTCCGGAGGCCTGCTGGGGGTTGGCAACCCGATCGCCGCAGCCGGCCTGATGAAGGTCATTGAGATCTACCTCCAGGTCAAGGGCGAGGCGGGCCCCAGACAGGTCAAACGCGAAGTACGCCGCGGGGTCGCACAGGCCTGGGGCGACCTGATGCAGGTTGGGACCGTCGTCGTCCTCGGACGATAACGGACTCCCCTCCCCTGGATCGAAAAAACAACGGCGGGCCGAAATCGGCCCGCCGTTCCATTTCCTCATCCAACCGGGGTTACTGGATGTTCTCTTTGAGCCACTCGAGCGTGACAGACTTCGGCCGTTCAATGGGCAAGCCCAACCCTCGGTCCCAGATCAACTGGCTCACTATGCCGATCGAACGGGAAACCCCAAAGAACACCGTGTAGTAGTCAAACTCCCGGATGCCGTAGTGGTACAACAACACGCCAGAGTGGGCATCCACATTGGGCCACGGGTTTTTGGCTTTGCCATGCTTCATCAGGACCGGCGGGATGACTTCATAAAGCATGCTGACGATCTGGAAAATCTCGTCATCCGGCAGGTACTTCAACGCAAACTCTCGGAACGCCGTATACCGGGGATCGGTCTTCCTCAAAACCGCATGGCCGAACCCGGGGATCACTTTGCCGGCGTTCAGGGTATCCCACGCATACTTCTCAATGTCCTCCTTGGTCGGCATCCTGTCGCCAAAGGACGCCTTGAGTTCAAGGATCCAGCGGAGGACCTCCTGGTTGGCCAGGCCATGCAGGGGACCGGCCAGTCCGTTCATCGCCGACGAAATGGCAAGATAGGGCGAAGATAACGCGGAACCCACCAGATGCCCCGTGTGCGCACTGACATTGCCACCTTCATGGTCGCTGTGCAAGACCAGATAGAGGCGCATCAGTTCGTAGACCTCAGGCTCGTCATAGCCCAACATGTGCGCATAGTTCGCCGCCCAGTCTAAGGAGGGGTCCGGATCAATCTGTTGGTCATCCTTATAGAGGTATCGGTACACAAAGGCCGCAATGATCGGGAGCCGCGCCAACAGGTCCATGGCATCCTCGTAGGTGTACTCCCAGTATTGGGCCTTGGGGATGCCTTCACGATAAGCCTTGGCAAACTTGGACTCGTTTTGAAGCGCGAGAATTCCCAAGGAGAAGAGGGTCATGGGATGGCTGTCCTTCGGCATGGCACGGATCGTGTCAAACACATAGCCAGGAACCTCCATCCGCTTCTTGAACTCCTCCTGGATCTCCTTGACGTTCTCCTCGGTCGGCAGGTCGCCCGTCACGAGCAGATAGAAAATCCCTTCGGGAAGGGGCTCTTCACCACCTGGCGCTTTCGGCAACTTTTCCCGGACCTCAGGAATGGTGTACCCGCGGAATCGGATCCCCTCATAGGGATCCAGCAGGGAGCCCTCCCAAACCATACACTTGACCCCCCGCATCCCGCGGTAAGCCTGATTGACCGTGACCTCGGACAGGATCTTTTCCCCATGCTCCTTGAGGAACGCCGAGGTCTCCTCCGCACGCTTCTGGATTTTAGACCTTAGGGTATCTTTTAAGCCCATTGTAGACCTCCTTTTGGTCGGACTCCCTCATTATAAGGAATGGCCACCCTGGCTTCAACGAATCTTATGGAATTTCAAGGTTTTGGCAGGACAAGAGGGCGGCTCAGGCTTCCACGGAAAGGTTGCGCGCCCGGATCTCCTCCAGAAGTTCCCGGGGCAACGCAAAGGTCACCCGCTCCTCGGTCGTGACGATCTCCTCCGGCTGGGCTCCCCCCAGACGCTGGAGTCGGTCTAAGACTTCAGAAACCAGAATCTCCGGGGTAGAGGCCCCCGAGGTGACCCCCACCGCACGCACCCCATCCAACCAGGACTCCTCAATTTCACTCTTGTCCATGATCAGATAGGCCCGGACCCCTTGATGCTCCGCAACTTCCCGAAGCCGGTTGCTGTTGGAACTCGTTCGGGAGCCGATGACCAGAATCAGATCACAGCGCTCAGCCAGCCGTTTCACCGCGTCCTGCCGGTTTTGTGTCGCATAGCAGATGTCGTCCGCCTTGGGGGTCCGGAGGTGAGGGAACCGGCGCTTCAGGACCGCCAGAATCTCTCGTGTGTCATCCACGGACAGGGTGGTTTGCGTAATGACCGCCACCTTCTCGGGGTTTGGGACCTGGACGGTCTCCGCATCGTGGACCGTCTCAATCAGGAGGATCCGATCCGGTGCCTCACCCATCGTCCCCTCCACCTCCACATGGCCGCGGTGTCCGATCAGGAAGATCGTGTAGCCCGCCTCCGCATACTTCCGGGCCTCCACATGCACCTTGGTCACCAACGGACAGGTGGCATCAATGACCTTGAGGCCTCGTTGCCGGGCCTCCTCCCGAACCGCAGGCGAGACCCCGTGAGCAGAGAAAATCGTGACCGCACCCTCCGGGATCTCAGAGATCTCTTCCACGAAGACCGCCCCCTCCTCTTCCAGATGTTTGACCACCCATTGGTTATGGACGATCGCATGGCGGACATAGATGGGCGGACCATAAAGTTTTAATGCCAGTTTGACGATATCAATGGCCCGGTCAACCCCTGCGCAGAACCCACGTGGCCGGGCAATGTAGATTTTGAAACGGGGATTTTTAGGCATGCCAGAGTTATAAACTGAAACATTGTGATACGCAACCCTTCTTCCCAGGACACCTCGGAGATCTCACGCGTACCCCAAGCCCTCTGACTCATCCCAGCCTCTCTTGTCTCCCACTCTTCTTGCGAATCAGCGAGGGGGCGAGAAGAATGCTGAAAATATACCTCCGATCAAGACTGAGCGCGGAAGACTCCATCCTGGCTTGTGTATACCTGCTACCCCATGCTCCACAAACCCCTCCTTCTTTGGGGGAGAGGGGCCTGCTTTGCCCACCAATGGACGATCCCTGAACGATCGGTGTCTCTTGTCCGTCGGATGGTGCCGTATGGAGCCGGCATCCTGTCTCCTCCAGAGAACCTCCGCCGTTGACTTGGCACGACATCCCGTCCACACACCACAAAGCCTTTTGATCCCCAAGAACCTACCATGATTCTCCCTTTTAGGCTGGGGGAGTCTCCTCGTACGGGTCACTTCAGCAGCGTCCCCACTTCCTTCCTGAGGCCAGGGGTTCGAATCCGAATCCGCGGCTAACCTATGTTCGGACAGATCGGTGACACTTGGAATTTTAGTGTCATCTTTCCTCCACGCCAGGGTTCGGCCGGTCTCACTGAAGAAACAGATTGAGCCGCAATCCAAACTCCCCGATTTTCAGGAAGGGGCCGGAGGAGTGTGAGATCCGTAGGTGCGGGGTGGACTGAGATTAGGCCTCCCCAGGAAAGAAGGCCCCTTATCAAATACATCGGATGCACTGTAAAAGGGACCCGGGGGTGTACCGCGCGATGAAACCCCAAGGAACGAGGCGTATAATTGAGGCCTTGAGCACTTCTCAATATCATGGGAACCCTGATCCTCAACGGAAAAGAGGTTCAGTTCGAACCCGGTGAGACGCTCCTTCAAGTGGCCTGGCGTCACGGCATCGATATTCCCGTTTTCTGCTACCATCCTCATCTTCCCGTCATTGCTGCCTGTCGGATGTGTCTTGTAGAGGTGGAGCACCGGGGTCGCACCATGCTGATGCCGGCCTGTGGCACGGCTGCCCAGGAAGGCATGAAGGTCACCACCGATAACGAACGGGTTCTTCAGGCCCGCAAAGACCAACTCCAATTCCTCCTCTTGCATCATCCGTTGGAGTGTCCGGTCTGTGATGCCGGAGGCGAATGTGATCTCCAGAACATCACATTCCGACACGGCCCCACCCAATCCGCCTTTGAGTTCCCGAAGCACGAGAAAGAACGCCGGTCCGCGGGTCCCTTCCTCGAACTTTACCCCAACCGATGCATCATCTGCTACCGGTGTGTCTCCTTTTACCGGCAGATTGAGGGGGGTGAAGACTGGGGCTATGAGGAGCGGGGGACCGAGATCCTGGTCGGTCCGTACCGCGATACCATCCTTCAGAGTGAGTTTTCTGGGAACATGATTGAAGTGTGCCCTCTGGGCGCCATTACGGGCCGGGACTACCGGTTCAGGATTCGGCCATGGGAATACACGGTCATGCCGAGTGTCTCTCCCCATGACTCCCTGGGAGCCAACCTGAAGGTCTATCTCCGGCCCGGTACCCGCTACGGACGGGGACATATGGTCACCGGAGGATATCGCGGCGAAGACCACGAGATCTTCCGATGCAACATTCGTTTCAACCCCCAGATCAACGATCCTTGGATTGACGACCGGTCCCGGTTTGTCCATGAATTCATCAATGCGGAGGACCGGGTGCTTTACCCGCGGATCCTCAACGATGGACAGCCGCAGGAGACGGATTGGGAGACGGCTCTGCGAATGCTCAGGGACCGGCTCACCGAGGTCCTTGAGACCCACGGTCCGGAGGCGATTGGGGGGATCGCCGGGGGCATCGGGACCAATGAAGCCGCTCTCCTCTTTGAGCACTGGCTCCGACACGTCATCGGCACCCCCCATCTGGATTCCCGGCCTCCGAATGGTCAAATGGACCGGGATCCCCTGGTCCTGGGGTTGGGCTTCTCAGGCTCCACCGCTACCCAGGTGGACATTGACACCGCCGACCTCATCCTGGGGTTCAACCTCCAGATCAAAAATGCGTTCCCGATCCTGGGCCCCCGTCTCCTTCGCCAGAAACGCTACGGACTCTCGTTCCACCTCACCCCGTACGCAGACCCTGAAGACCGGAAGTATTTCCGAACCCACATCCTTTACCACCCCTGCCATGAAGAGGCGGTCACCCTGGCACTGGCGCTCTTCATCGCCCGAGAACTCGGGTACGAACTGGACGGTGTGGCCGGACTGGATCCTCACGACCTAATGGCCCAGTGCAAAGTCAACACCCAGGACCTCCAGACCCTGGCCAGAGAACTCCTCTACGCCGGGCAGACCCTCATTCTGTTTGATGATGCTCAGAATCCTCGGGTGATCCAGAATCTCGTCCTCATCTCTGTCCTGACCAAGGCAAAGGTCCTGGTCCTCCGGACCGCTCCCAACGGCCAGGGGTTCGTGGACCAGGGGGTGCATCCCTGTCTGCTCCCGGGCCAGGTTCTGACTTCCTTCCCGGGCATGAACACTGCGGCAATGATTGAGGCCGCAGCGAAGGGCCGGCTCAAGGCCCTGGTTCTCTGGAACGTAGATCCATTGAAGGAATTCCCAGACCGTGCCCGAGTGGAGACTGCCCTGAAGAACCTGGATCTTTTGGTCGTCTTTGACATGTTCCACACCGAGACCGCGGCTATGGCCCATCTGCTCTTTCCGGTGGCCACCCCATTTGAGGAGACCGGGACGTACACCACCACGGACGGCATTCTCCAGCCGGTCCAGGCCCTTTTACATCCCCCTGGCCTGGCCAAGGACGCCGGTGTCGCCTTCCAGGAGGTCCTGAACTCCTTTGGCGTGGATCTTCCCGATCTTGAGACCTGGGTCAAAGAAAAGAACCCCCTCTACCGCGAGATTTATCCCCCCAAAGAGACGAAAGAGGTGGACCGATTCCCTCAATACATCCCTTCGGTGGCGACCCTTGCAGACAAGTACTCTTATCCGTATGTCCCTTACTCGCCACAGTTAAAACTGCTGAAACCCAGGATCCCCGAAATTTCTGCGGAGGAGCGTCATCCCGCAGAGTGGGTGCTCCGGAGACATCTTTACTGGACGCGGTATGGGCTTCGTTCGCCCCTGGTTCAAGAACTTCTTCCCCAACATGTCCTGACACTGCACCCAGAAACAGCGGAAACTCTGGGGATTCCGGAGGGAGAAGGGGTGGTCGAAGCGATGGGCCGTGCGTTCACGTATCGGACCGATCCGGAGGTTCCTCCGGGCCTTGTGCTTCTGCTCTGGCCTCCGCTCCGGACCGATGCCAATCTCCTCTATCGGGGGACCCCGAGCGTAGATGTCCAATGGCTTGCCAAAATCCTGGAGGGCAAACCATGATTTTACCTCTTTTAAAGGGACTTTCGGTCACCCTGAAACATTTTTTCAAGCCCAAGATTACGGTCCAGTACCCTGAGGAGCGCAAGCCGCTCCCTCCCCGTGCCCGTTGGCTCCACAAACTCCAGCGCCATGAAGATGGGCTGGAACGCTGTGTGGCCTGCATGCTGTGTGCGGCATCGTGTCCCACGGGTGCCATTTACATCGTGGGCGGGGAGAATACCGAAGACCACCGGGTCTCCCATGGGGAACGCTATGCGGTGGTCTGGGACCTGGATCTGGGGCGATGCATGTTCTGCGGGATCTGTGTCGAGGCATGTCCGGAAGAGGTCATCATCATGACCGACGAGTTTGAACTCGCGACCGAGAGCCGGGACGCACTGATCCTCCACAAGGATCGGCTCACCGCAAAGCCCGACGAGAAGCCCATCTGGGCATGGATGGGCTACTATCCCCGGGAGCCTGAAAAGCCGTCTCCCCTCCAATTGCCTCTATTCAAGCACAAGCGGTACTGGGAATACCTCCGGTCCAAGGGGCACCTGTCGTCGGAGTCTCCAAGGGACAAGGAGGCGCATCATGCCCCGTGAGCCCAGACCCGGTTATCCCCATCAGATCTACGGCGAATCCGGGAAATTCAACGACACCCCGGTCCTGGAGGGTCGGGAGAGTTCCCTGATCCATCAACTTCGGAATCGGGTCCTTCTGACGACGGTCGACCGGATGGTCCGTTGGGCACGGAAAAATTCCCTCTGGCCGTTGCCTCTGGGCCTTGCCTGCTGCGCCATTGAAATGATGGGGACCTTCTTCGCACGCTATGACATGGCGAGGTTTGGGGCTGAGGTCTTCCGCTTCTCCCCGCGTCAGGCCGATCTCATGATCGTCGCAGGGACCGTAACCCGGAAGATGGCCCCGGCGATTAAGCGGCTCTATGACCAAATGTCGGAACCCAAATGGGTGATCGCTATGGGTGCCTGTGCGATGGCCGGCGGCCCCTACAACTCTTATGCCGTGCTCCAGGGGGTGGACGAGATCATCCCGGTGGACATTTATGTGCCGGGATGCCCACCCCGGCCTGAGGCCTTGCTTTACGGGATCATGAAATTGCAGGAGAAAATCCAGCGGAGCCGCGCACTATGAGCATCCCGACGGATGGGGTTGTGGTCCAGGACCTCAAGAAATACTTTTTGGACCGGAAACGGGGGCTCATCAAGGCCGTAGATGGGGTGTCCTTTGAAGCACGACCCGGGGAGATCTTTGCCCTGTTAGGTCCCAATGGCGCAGGGAAAACCACATGCCTGCGGGTGATCGCGACGGTCTTAAAACCCACTGCAGGACACGTCTTTGTCCATGGGTACCGGGTGACACAGCATCCAGACCGGGTCCGGCGCGTCCTGGGGTTCCATCCCGGGGACGCAGGGGTGTACCACCGACTCACTCCCTTTGAGATGGTCACCGTCTTCGCAGAACTTGCGGGCCATTCCCGCCGAGATGCTCGGAGAAAAGCCCAGGAGATCTTTGAGCACCTGGGGCTCCTGGAGGTGGCCAAGACCCCCCTCGGCAAACTCTCTACCGGCCAACGCCAAAAAACGGCGATCGCACGGATCATGGTCGTGGACCCACCGGTGTGGGTCCTGGATGAACCGGCGCTGGGCCTGGATGTCCCTACGACCCAGGAAGTGGAACAGGCCATTCTGGACGCCAAGCGACGGGGCCGCACCGTCATCCTTTCCACGCACACGATGGAACAGGCCGAATACCTCGCCGATCGAATTGCCGTGATGGACCGCGGGAAGATCCAGGCCATGGGTACGATGGACGACCTTCGACGGCTCACCCATAAGACCCGCCTCCGGGAGATCTTCCTGGACCTCATCCAACTGGAGGCTCCTTCGGCATGAAGGCACTGCTTCGCAAAGAGTTCCTGGATGTGATCCGAGACCGACGGACCCTGTTCAGCATGATTGTGGTCCCCTTGATCGCCATCCCCACAATCGTGGGCATCTCTTCATTCTTTGCAGAGCGAGGGATCGCCAAAATCCGTGCCGCCCGGATCACCATTTTTGTTCCTCAACAAGGCATCCCGGAAGAGGTCCGGGACCTCCTCCAGAAGGCCAACTTCCAACTGATTCCAGTCGCCAATCCGGTGGATAGCCTGACCGAGGAGATCCCCGCGGCCTTGATTCGTGAGGGGAACGTGTACCAGATCCTCTATGATGGAGCCAGTGAGAAAGGACAGGAGGCACTCCGAAGAATTCGGGAGGTCCTGCGTCAACACCGGGATGTAATGGTCCGGCGCATGTTAGAAGACCTTGGAGTGCCCCCAGAAGTCCTGAAGCCCTTTGATGTTCAGGAGGTGAATCTGGCTTCAAGGGAACGGATGGGTGGGATGGTGATGGGGATGTTCCTGGGATACATCCTCGTCATCTTCATGTTTACCAGCGCGATGTATGCCGCAATGGACCTGACGGTAGGGGAAAA
The DNA here is from genome assembly GCA_964422065.1 of uncultured bacterium. Taxonomy (GTDB): domain Bacteria; phylum Hydrothermota; class Hydrothermia; order WGAB01; family WGAB01; genus S141-55. The sequence goes on from CAYQZW010000002.1 coordinate 12,546, forward strand.
AGAGCGGCGAACTCTGGAGGTTCTCCTCTCCGCTGCCCCCATCCGTCGCAATGTCGTGATGGCTAAAATTACGATCGTTACATTGGTCGCCGTGCTCACCTCCATCATTCTGGTGATCGGGTGGATCCTCACCATGGTGTACTTTGGAGGGGCTTTTTTGACCCGTGAACTTCAAGGCGCGCTTCGCCTGGGGCTCAACGGCATCCAAGTGTTGTTGAGTTTCCTCCTGATCTTGCCCTTCGCAGTCTTCGTTGCCTCCCTTGAGGTTGCCATTGCTTCCTTTGCCCGGAGTTATCGGGAGGCTCAGTCTTATCTGAGTCCTCTGATGATTCTGGTCATCCTTCCAGCAATGGTCACTTTGATGCCTGGCGGATCGGAGTTGGGGTGGTGGAAAGCCCTGGTGCCGGTGCTGAATGTCTCGGATACCTTTCGACAGATTCTCCAGGGCCACATCCTGGCTCCTCAGTATGGCCTTACGCTGATCAGCACCCTCGTTTATGCCGGGCTGGCCTTTTGGGGTTCGATCTTCCTCTTCCAGCGCGAAGAAATCCTGTTCCGAGAGTAGTTCCCCAGTTTTGGTTTGAATGGAAAGAGGAGGGCATGTATAATTACCTGCCCACGAGAGCAGCCGGGTGACGGCTGAAGAGGAGGTAAAATCCATGCCAGCTCCGAAACGAAGACATTCCAGAGCACGATCTCGGAAACGTCGGACACACTACAAGGCGCAAGTTCCGTCGTTTTCGGTTTGCCCGAACTGTGGGCAACCGAAGCCTCCGCACCGGGTGTGTCCCCACTGTGGTTTTTATCGGGGACAATCGGTGATTTTCATCCGAGAGAAAGCATAAGTTCTCATGGCACTGGTCGTACTGGATGCCTTCGGGAGTGATCGGGCTCCCGAGGTGGAAGTTTTGGGTGCCCTCCAGGCGCTCAAGGAAGACCCCGACCTACATGTCCTGTTGGTGGGGGACGCGTCGCTTCTCCGGTCCAGACTCCCCAAGCCGGTTCCGGACCGTCTGGAGATCCTCCACGCCCCAGAGCGTGTCACGATGCACGACAAACCCACACAGGTCTTGCGGACCAAGAAGAACTCTTCCATTGCATTGGGGCTCCAGGCCCTTCAAGATCGTGGGGCTGCGGCCTTTATCTCCGCAGGGAACACCGGCGCGGTGATGGCGTTCAGTCTGGTACAGTTGGGGCGAATTCAGGGCATTAAGCGGCCTGCCATTGGGGCGCTGTTTCCGACCACCCAGGGGTTTGCGCTCGTGCTGGATGTCGGCGCCAATGCCCAGGTCAAGCCCCAACACCTGCTGGAATTCGGACTGATGGGCTCTGTGATGGTGGAGCACCTCCTCGGCATCCGGAACCCCCGGGTGGGTCTTCTCTCCATCGGGGAGGAAGAGACCAAGGGGAACGAGACCGTGTTTCAGGCCCGGGAACTCATGGCCAAAGACTCCCGGATCCAATTCGTCGGCTATGTGGAGGGCAACGATGTCCTCTTCGGCAAGGCCGATGTGATTGTCGCCGATGGCTTCACAGGGAACGTGATGTTGAAATTCGGAGAGGGGGTCATCAGTTTCATCAGTCTGTTGATTCGTCAAGCGATCAAGCGAAATCCCATTGCACTCCTTGGGGGTCTTCTGTTGCGGGGAGCCCTGAAGTCGTTGAAGCACCAACTGGATTTTGAAGAGTATGGGGGTGCACCGTTGATTGGGGTCAACGGCATCGTCATCATTGCGCACGGTCGGTCCTCGCCCCGCGCGATCAAGAACGCGATCCTGACGGGGAAACGGCTCCATCAAGAGGGTGTACTCCAGCACCTCCAGAACATTGCCACCCCTTCGTCCTAACCCCTTGGACGTTCGCCCCATCCGAACGAAGACCGCTCTGGTGAAGACCAAGATCCCGGGCTTTGACTACGTGATCAACCCCTACGTGGGCTGTGCCTTTGGCTGTCGGTTCTGCTATGTCCGAAAATTCTTGGATTTTTGGCAGATCCAGGAGCCCTGGGGGACCTTCGTATGGGCGAAGGTCAATTTGCCAGACCGATTACGGAGGGAACTCCCTCGTCGGCGTTGGCCGGCCCGCATCCTGATGAGTTCTTCTACGGACCCGTATGTGCCGCAGGAACGCCATTACCGAATCACACGGCAGGTTCTGGAACTCCTCTCCTTTGTACCGGTGGACCTTCAGATCCTGACCCGTTCAGATCTCATCCTTCGGGACGTAGATCTTCTGGGAAGATTCCGGCATCTCAGGATTGGCTTCTCCCTTTCCACAAACCGACCGGAGGTCAAACGGCTTCTGGAGCCCCGAAGCCCTGGAATCCAGCGGAGAATTCGCGCATTACAGACCCTTCGGGCTCGGGGATTTTCAACCTATGTGTTCATCGCCCCGCTGTTGCCGATCGACCTGGAAGGTCTGGTCCGGGACGTGGTCCCTTACGTGGACGAGATCCTCGTGGATGCCATGAATTATCCGGGGATGAACCGACGAGTCTTAAGGGACCACGGATTAGAGTTTGTTTTGGACCCTGTGTGGGTCCAAAAGACCCTGGAAGAACTCCGAGCGGCGGTGGAGCCGCGCGTGCCCGTCCGGGCCGTTTGACCTCCAACCGGGCCAAGTATTTGACAAATGGGGTCAAAACCCTTATGATGGACGCCTTCACTTGAACTCCCCCTGGAGGAATGTGAGTCATCATGAAACGGATACCTATTGCCAAAATTCGGAATATCGGGATCGTCGCGCACATTGATGCGGGAAAGACGACGACCACCGAACGGATTTTGTATTTAACCGGCCGAGTCCGCCGTTTGGGTGAGGTCCACGACGGCAACGCCACGATGGACTGGATGCCGGAAGAGAAGGAACGAGGCATCACGATCACAGCAGCATCTACGGCTTGCTTCTGGAAAGGACACATGATCAACATTGTGGATACACCGGGGCACGTGGACTTCACCATTGAAGTGGAACGGGCTTTAAGGGTTCTGGACGGAGCCGTGGTCATTCTGGACGCGGAGGCGGGCGTAGAACCTCAGACAGAGACGGTCTGGTACCAGGCGGACAAGTACCGGATCCCGCGGATTGTCTTCATCAACAAAATGGACAAAATCGGCGCCAACCCCGAGCGGACTGTGCAGGAGGTGGAACAGATGCTCGGAGCCACGCCCCTGGTCCTTCAGATCCCCATTGGCCTGGAACAGGAGTTCCGTGGCGTTGTGGACGTTTTGACAGGAAAGGCCTATGCCTTTGATGATGTGGGACATGCCCTGGAATTGCCGGAACTCCCGGAACCCCTGCAGGACGATCTTCGCTACTATCAGGAACTCATGCTGGATCTCTTGACGGAGTACGATGACGCGCTGATGGAACACTTCGTGGAACATGGCCAGATGGATCCTGAATTGGCCGTCCAGGCCATCCGTCGGGGGACCTTGACGGGCCGGATCGTTCCAGTGCTGCTTGGGAGTGCGTACAAAAACAAGGGCATTCCCTTCCTTTTAGATGCGATTACCCGATACCTCCCCTCTCCCGCGGATCTCCCTCCCATTTCCGGCACAAACCCGGTCACAGGTCATGAAGAGATCCGGGAGCCCAATGAAAACGGCCCCCTGACTGCCTTTGCGTTCAAGGTGATGACGGACCCCTATGTGGGGAAGTTGGTGTATGTCCGGGTGTATTCCGGAACGCTCACTGCCGGGTCCTATATGTACAACGCCACCACGGGTCAGAAGGAGCGGATCTCCCGGATTCTGAGGATGCATGCCAATCAACGCGAGGATGTGGAGGAACTGGCAGCGGGGGATATTGGGGCCATTCTGGGGCTCAAGCACACGGTCACAGGCCACACCCTGACGGAACCCGAGTTCCCCTTGGTTCTGGAGCAGATCACCTATCCTGAGCCTGTTTTGGCGGTCTCCATTGAGCCGGCATCCAAACACGACCACGACAAGTTCCAATCCGCACTCCGGAAGATCCTGGATGAAGATCCTTCGCTCCGACTCATCCTCAACGAGGAGACCGGAGAAACCCTGCTCTCCGGGATGGGTGAACTCCACCTGGAGATCGTGGCCAGTCGGCTCAAACGCGAATTCCACACCCCGGTGATTTTGGGCACACCGCAGGTCGCTTACCGTGAGACGATTACCCGAGGGGTTACCGTAGAGGGCAAGTTCATCAAACAGACCGGTGGCCGAGGACAGTATGGTCATGTTGTGCTCCGGGTTGAGCCTTTAGAGCGGGGCAGCGGGATTGTTTTTGAAGAAAAACTGCGGGGATCCAATGTGCCCCGGGAGTATGTGCCCGCGGTGGAGAAAGGCGTTCGGAAGGCTCTGGAGAAAGGCATCATTGCAGAGTATCCCGTGATTGACGTCCGTGTGGTCTTGCTGGACGGGTCGCATCACGAGGTGGACTCCTCGGACCTTGCGTTCCAGGAAGCGGCACGGCGCGCCACCTTAAAGGCGTTGGCTGAAGGACAGCCAATCTTGTTGGAGCCCATTATGAAGGTCGAGGTCCGCGTCCCCGAGGCCATGGTGGGCGATGTGATCGGAGATATCGGGGCACGTCGGGGCCAGGTGACGGAGATCCTGGACCGTGGGCAAAACAAAGTGGTTCGTGCCCGAATCCCGCTCGCCGAACTCCTTCAGTACGCCACCGACCTCCGATCCCTGACGCGTGGTCGAGGAAATTTCAGCGTGGAATTTGAAACGTATCAGCCCGTTTCGGAAGAGGCCACGGCCAAAGTCCTCAAGACCGTCCGTCGCAAATCCCGTTCCTAACTCCGATTTCCCTTTACAGGCCCCAGGAGTGCCTTTACCATTTTCGCTGTGATGCGGAAATCCAGTGTTTTGGGTGTTCTCCTCGTACTTTCTGGGTGTGCCTACTTCAACACCTTTTACAATGCCGAACAGGCCTTCCGACGTGCTGAGAGATTATACAAGGCTCAGGGCGAATTGACCCCACAGGCGCGGCAGGAGTACGACCGGGTGATTGAAAAGTGTTCCAAGATTCTGCAGTTGCATCCCCAGTCCAAGTATGTGGACGATGCGTTGTTCTACATGGCGGTTTCCTATTCACGGAAGAAAGAACGGGAAAAAGCCAAAAAGAAATTCGAAGAACTGTTGTTCTATTTCCCAGACGCGGCCAAGACTTTCCCGGTTTATCTGGAACTCGGCCGGCTTTATCTGGAGGACGGGGAGTACGACGAGGCCATTGAAACGCTGAAGAAGGTCACGCAAAAAGATCGGTCTCGGGAGGCCCAATACCTTCTTGCCCGGGCCTATCTCGAGGCGGGGCGGAATGAGGAGGGATTGGCGCTTGTTCATCACATCCTAACGAACGATCCCAAAAGTCCCTATCTCAAGGAGATCCTGTGGTTGGGGGCCCAGGCTGCACAACGGATGAAACGCACGGCTGAAGCCCTCAAGTTTCTGGACCGGTATCTCGGCCTGTACTTGACCGATGAAGAGGAGAAGGAAGCCAAACTTTTGCTGAGTGAAGTGCTTACGGAGTCCGGGGCCTATGAAAAGGCTTTGGAGACTTTGAATTCCATGGACTTACCTCCGGCGGATTTGGCCAGTTTGAAACGGGATCTTCTGAAGGCGCGAGCAAAACTGGCGCTGGGAGATACGGCCGATGCCAAGGCGATCTTGCGTTCGGTGATCCGAGCCAACGCCAACTCTGAACCGGGCTTAGAGGCCCAATACCGGCTCGCCTTCCTACTGGAGATGGAGGACAGCATCGAGTCAGCGCTTCAGTATTACCGGCGTGTGGCCTCTTCGATCAAGACCTCACCATTTAAGGATCGTGCGGCCCGGCGGGTCCAGGCCCTCACACAACTTCAGGAAATCCGAGACAAAGAGTCGGTGGAAGCGCTCTATCGGCTTGCTGAACTCAACCTGTTTGAATTGAACCGGCCAGAGGAGGCCGCGGACCTGCTCAAGTCGATCATCAAGGAACATCCAGACTCTGAATACGCACCAAAGGCCCTCTACTCCCTGATCTTCCTCTACACGACCCGGGTCCCAGAACCCGATTCGGCCCAGCACTACTTCAACATCCTGGGGGAGAAGTACGGCGAATCCCTCTATTTTGATGAGGCCCGCAAAAACTTCGCGTTAGAATCCAGCCCTCCGGAGGGAGGCGGCGGATGAACGGGGTATTGACAGTCGTCCTGTTCTGGATTCTTCCCAGCCTCGGTCAGTGGGAAGGATCGGCCCGACTCGAAGGGACTGGCAATGCGGGGGTCCTCCTGACGACAGGATCAGAAGCCCTTTTTGGTAACCCCACGGGACTTGCCGACAAGAAGGGATGGTCTGTAACTCAAGGTTACCGCATGCCGTATGCACTGCCCGAATACGTCCAGGCATACATCGGGGCCGGCTGGGCTTCCTCCAGGTATGGCGGAGGGATCGGGATCTGGACCCAAGGGATCGGAAGCGTCTATCGGGAAACGCACCTCCTGATCGGCTGGGCCTATCGCATCCGTTCCTGGGCCCTGGGCATACGGCCCCGTCTCTTTATGGTCCAGGCCAACGGCTCAGACCTACCGAGTGTGACCGTCACGGCAATTCTCCTGGATTGGGGCCTGACCTGGAGCAGGGGCCCCCTGCGGGTGGGGTTTCTTCAGGAAAACGCCACACACCAAAGCATTCGGGTCCTTGAGGCTCGGGAGGTCCTCCCCTCCAGGTGGACGGTAGCGCTGCAGGTGGAACGGCCCAGGAGTGTCTACTGGATGGCCGCCATCGGACCCCATGGGCGTGGGCGGATCGGAGTAGAGAGTTGGTTTACCTCCGGATTTGCAGTCCGAATGGGGGTCGATGATCGGGCATTGACCATCGGCATGGGCTTGCGATCCGGGCGCTTCGCCGTCGACTTTTCTGGTAAGAGCCACCGGGATCTCGGTACGTCTTATGGGGTCACGTTCCGGTACCAGCCCGAGTAGACCATGGATCCGCGGGACCTCCGGAAACTCCGTGAACGACTGGAACGGCTTACCGGCTCAGCCCCTTCCCCTCCCTCTCCTCTGCAGGTCCGTCTCCAGCAATGGGAGGCTTATCAGCGCCGGCAGAGTGTCTACCAACTCCCCTTGGTCTTAGGGGGTCAATGGCTTCGGCGCGGAGGGGTGCTCTATCTCCGCCACGAAGAGCCGCTCTCTCCTCCACACACGCTGGCACTCCGGGCCCTGACCGCAGGGGCCATCTCCTTAGACATCCACCCATGCCAGATGGTCTTCCTGGACGTGGAGACGACGGGTAATGGCGGAGCGGGGGTCCTCCCTTTCCTGATCGGCCTGGGATTCTGGAACGTCGATCAATTCATCACAGAACAATTCCTTCTCGCAGACCCCGGGCAGGAGGCGCTTCTCCTGGAATGGATTCACCAGCGTCTCCAACGCTTTTCTGTGGTCGTGACTTACAACGGAAGGAGTTTTGACCTGCCGGTGCTCCAAGACCGGCTTCGTCTGCACCGCCTGGCCCCGCTCACCTTTGAGGGGCATCTCGATCTCCTCCATGCGGTCCGTAGGGTTGTGGATGCTCCCCAAGGGTACCGTTTGACCGCGGTTGAGCAGCATCTTTTGGGCTGGGTTCGGGATGCGGATCTCCCCTCGAGTTGGGTCCCACGTGCCTACTTCCAATTTTTACACGGACGAGGCACAACCCTGCTCCGCCTGGCAGTTCTTCACCACCGCCATGATATCCGGGTTTTGCCTCGCCTCTTAATGAAGTTGGACGAATGGGTCCGAACCCCCACCGAGCGGCATACGGCGGCCGACCTCTACAAAATCGCCAAACTCTACTTCCGACTGCGGGAGATGGGGCTGGCGCATCGTTTTGTTGAAGAGGGGCTCCGTCGGGCATCTGGGGTCGACCGGCAGCGACTTCTTAAACTCAAAGCGTTCTTGCACAAACGCGAAAAAGAGTGGCATCTGGCGCTTCAGTGCTGGCAATTGCTTGTGCGAGAGATGCCCAATGATCTCGAGTCCGTGGAGGAGATCAGCAAATATTACGAACATCGCGCGCGAGATTTACACCAGGCGCTGTTGTATGCCTGGCGGTTACCTCAAGACCGGGAGGAGACTCAACGGCGGATCCAGCGATTATACCGAAAAATCAAATCTTCCCCCTTCCGGGTCTTCCCGGGACCATGGCGCGATGAAGTGAGGAGGGCTGGTGCGTCGGGGCCAGGGGATGAGCCGGAACCGCTCCTATGAGAGGGCTCCCGCCTCTTGGCCCATGAGGATCAGGTCCTCTAAAGACGTCTCCTTCAATAAAGTATCCAACTGATCTTGCATTTTTTGGAACAGAAGTCTCGCGGTACAACTCCCTTCGCGTTCGCAGTGTTCCAGGGACAGCGGGTCCAAGCACCGGATTAAAGCCGTGGAGCCTTCCAAGACATCAAAGATTTCTTTGAGGGTTAATTGGGAAGCCGGTTTCGACAGGGTATACCCACCGCCTGGACCGCGAACACTGCGGATTAAGCCAGAACGTCGGAGAGTGACGAGGATTTGTTCCAAAAACTGGATGGGGATCCCCTCTTTTTGCGAGATTTCGGCAGCGGTCAACACATTCCCCTGCCCGATCTCGCCGAGTCGCACCAAAGCCCTCACACCATAATCAATCCGCGTGGTAAGTCGTAACATGCCTAATTTTTATACCAAATTGACTGAAAATGCAAGTCTGGTCAAGCTCAACATCGAACTCTATGGCTCTCAAAACGTTCCACGATTTTCATTCCCAAGGCGAGGGGACAACACGGTCTTTTTCCCAAAGGTCTTGTTCCTCCCCGGTTTTGCGGTGCAGGGCGTCAAAAATGGCTACCTCCCCTTCTGCAACCCTATGAGGTTGCAGGTTTGTGGGACACAGTGTATACTAACTGACCAGTCAGTTATGAATGCACAAGACCGTAAAAACCAAATCCTGGACGCTGCGTACAAGGCCTTCGCACGCGAAGGCTATCATGGGACGACCATGGATAAAATCGCTGCACGGATTGGTGTCACGAAAGGTACGCTCTACCTCTACTTTAAAGACAAGGCAGATCTCTTTACGTCGGTACTGGAAGATCGGATCCTGAAACTGGAATCGGCGATTACGGAGGCCCTCAAGAAGACCCAAGACCCTGAAGAAAAACTTTTGGCAGTCCTCCGTGAGTTTGGCCGTTATGGGCGACGGGAACGACACTTCTTCGCGATGCTTTACCGGTCTGCCCCCCTCCCATCGAAGGTGCGAAAACTCATCGAGGACCGGGTCTCGCCGATCCGGGATCGGATCGAATTGGAAGTGAGTAGCATTATGGAGGAGGGCATCCGATTAGGCCAATTCAAGCCTCTCCCTCCACGCTCGCTCGCTATTGCCTTCCTGGGGATGACCCATGGCTTCCTCCGGAACCCACCCCGGGTCTCCGTTCTGGTCCAAACCATTTCCGAAATCTTTTTCTACGGTGTCAAAGTCCATCGAGAGAAGGAGGAAGCATGATGTCTTTGTGGCTCTTGCCGTTTCTCTGGATCCTCGGGGCCCCGCCACCGCCCGCCGGAGGGGATACTCTTGTCCTCACCCTCCGGGATATTCCTGCATGGGCGGAGCGTTCGGTATGGAGCCAGTTGGCCGGTGCGCAGAGCGAGGCCCAACGTGGCTTAGCCTTACAGGCCCGGAGCGTCCTCTGGCCCCAACTCTTCTTCTCTGGGAATTACCAGTACACCTCCTATGTCCAGAAATTCACCCAAAGGGTCATCGTTGGCTTCGACCCATCTACCGGGATGCCCATCTTCCAAGACATCCCCATCGAGTTTGGCAAACACCACACCTACACTCTTTCCCTCGGGGTGCAGTATCCCTTGTGGACCTGGGGGAGGTTCCGGAACCTTGCACGGGCCCAGGAAGAACAGGTCCGTGCCACCGAAGTCAACCAGGATCAAACCGTGAAGAATCTCTCGTACTCCGCCCAGCAGGTTTACCTCAACTTGTTGGTTCTGCAGGAATCTCAGCGGCTTCTGGAAGAGATGGACCAAACCCTACAACGGCATTACGAATCCACCAAGGAACGGTACAATCAGGGGCTGGCCTCCGAGTTGGATCTCCTTCAGGCGGAAGTGAACTGGCGGAACATCCTGCCCCAAAAGGAGCAAGTTCACGCGCAGTATGAAGCCTTGCTGAACACCCTCCGAAACCTTTTGGACCTTCCCAACAAAGCGGTCCGTCTGGCCGACTCCCTGGAGTACAACGTCCCGCCCTTACCGGACACGTCAGCCCTCTATGTGCAGCTCGAGCGTCGAGCGGATCTGGTCGCGTTAGATCATCAAATCCGTGCAACGGAGTACCTGTTGGCGGCAGCCCGAGCAGAGGACAAGCCCACGGTCTCCCTCCAGGCTGCATATACGCTGAGAAACCCGATCGGATTCGAGCAGAAGTGGGGTACCGTAGGAACGTTAAGCCTGGGGTTGACGTTACCCATTTTTGATGGATTCCGGACTCGGGGGAAAGTCATGCAATTCCAGGCAACGCTCCGCTCGTTACGCCTGCTTCGTGAGAAGACATTCAAGGAAGCCCAGCGAGAGATTCGGTCCCTGATGCAAGAACTTGTATCGCTTCGATCCCAGATTGAAGCCCGCCGATCCAATCTCACGCTGGCCAAAAAGATGCAGCAAACGGCGGAAGAACAGTACAACTTAGGCCTCATTTCCCAATTGGAATATCTCAATGCTGTGAATGGCTATCTCCAGGCTAAGGTCCAGTACCTGCAGGCTGTCGCGGCGTATCGGGTCAAATTGTTGGATCTTCAGAAAGTTGTGGAAGTCGGGAAGGTCGTGGCGTCTTCCACGGCTTCTGGATCAGGAACCTCGTTTTCGGGGACCTCGACATCAGGGCCAACCGGGGGGCCATCGCAGGGGCCCTCTGGAGGGCCGGAGATGCGAAGATGAAGGAGGCAAAATCCATGAAACCCCGTTTCTTCTGGTTTGTCTTTGTAGTGGGAACACTGGCCCTTGGGGCCTGTAGAGGCTCTACTCCCTCCTCGAAAGCAAAGGAAGGTACAGGGCCTCAACCGGTTGCGATCACCGTCACCCACCCGATTCGTCAGTCCTTACGCCAGATCCTCCCGCTGAACACGGTTCTCAAAAGTAAGGTCCGTGCCCGGGTCTTTCCAGACGCCCCGGCAAAGTTCCTCCGCTTTACCGTAGCCGAAGGAGACACGGTCGTTAAACACCAGATCGTTGCGGAGCTGGAACGGGATATCCCCGGGCTAACCTTCCAGACCTTGAAGGTTCGAGCGCCTGTTCGTGGCATCGTTCATTTGTACGACCTGAGCGAGGGGATGCCTGTAGCCCCACAGGTGCCCCTGTTGGAAATCCTCCAGATGGATACCCTTGAATTCGTGCTCCGTCTTCCTGAGGAATACCGCAACGTCTTGCAACCGGGGGAAAGCGTCCAATTGGTTGTGGACCAGGATACGGTGTTTGCCCGTATCACATTGGTGGCCCCCACTTTGGATCCCCGGACAGGGACCCAGGAAGTCCGGGGTCTTGTTCCGGCGCAGGGGAATCTGCTTCCGGGCCTGACCGCACGAGTCCTGGTTCCGGTTCTGGAAAAGGAAAATGCGTTGACCCTTCCGCGTGATGCGGTCTTGGGCGAGGTAACCAAATTCGTCTTCGTGGTCCGGAAGGGCAAGGCCTGGAAAGTCCCGGTCAAAACGGGAATCGAGACCTATCGGTACATCGAAATTCTCTCGGGGATTACCGAGTCGGACACCGTGGTACGGTTAGGGGCCTCTTCTCTGAAGGACGGTCAACCCGTGCGAATCCAGGAACTTTAAGAAGGCGGTACAAGAAGCCATGCAAAGGATTGCCGTTCGTCGACCAGTTTTGACCTTCGTCGTCTTCCTGGTTGTGGTCATTATGGGGGTGCTGAGTCTGGTCAACCTCCCCATCGACCTCATGCCGAACGTGACGTTGCCGACCGCCTCGGTCATCACGATGTATCCCGGGGCTGCACCGGAAGACGTCGAGAAAACCGTCACCGAGGTCTTAGAAGAAGCCATCTCCACGGTTCCTAATGTTGAAGACATCGTCTCCACATCTGGGGAAGGGCTATCGGCCATCACCATCTCGTTTTCGTGGGGCACAGACCTCGACGCTGCGGTCAATGACATCCGAGACAAAATTGACATGGTGAGGCGTTTCCTACCGCCGGACGCCGAAGAACCCACGATCTTCAAATTCGATATCTCTCAGTGGCCGGTGCTGATCGTCGCTGCAACTTCCGACGACTCGACTTTAGACGTTCGGAAAATCGTGGAAGACGAACTTGTGGAAGCCCTTCAACGCGGGAAAGGGGTGGGAGCCGTCCAAGTTTGGGGAGGAGGCCGGATCCGTCAAATCAACATCCGGGTGGATCAACGGAAACTGGAAGCTTATGGACTCTCCTTGACCCAGGTGCTGGGGATCCTGGCCCAGGAAAACATCGTGCTGCCCTCTGGTGTCCTCAAGGTGGGTCGGACAGAATACCTGGTCCGCGTTCCTCAAGAATTCAAAAGTGCCAAAGAACTCAAGGATCTGCCGATCGCCAACGTCCAAGGGACACTGATTCGGCTCAGTGATATTGCGAACATTGACGACAGTTACGCCGAACCCCGAACCTATGTGCGGGTAAACGGCCAGGATGGGGTCTTTTTTGCCATCCTCAAGACCTCGGGGGCCAATACCGTCCAAGTCGCGGATGCGGCCAAGCGAATCCTCAAACAACTGGAGAAAGATTTGCCTGGTCTCAAACTCCACATCATCATTGACGGCTCACGTTTTATCCGGAATAGTATTTTCAACCTGACCACTACGATCCTCTGGGCTTTGCTCTTCGTCACGCTGGTCACCCTCCTCTTCCTCAGGAACCTCCGAGGGAGTTTAATCATTGCATCGGTGATCCCGGTGTCGCTGGTCACGGCTTTCATTTTCCTCTACCTTATCGGTGCCACGATCAACATCATTTCGCTTTCCTCCCTGGCCATCGCCATCGGCATGGTGGTCGACAACGCCATCGTGGTTCTGGAAAACATCTATCACCACCTTGAGCGCGGGGAAACGCGGAAAGAGGCTGCGATCTTTGGAACTGGAGAAGTCGGACAGGCGATCATCGCGTCGACCTTGACCACGGTCGCCATTCTTGTCCCGATCGTGGCCATTAAAGGATTTGTGGGGGTGATGTTTCGGCAACTTGCCCTTTCCGTGATGTTGGTCCTCTTTGCCTCTCTCTTTGCGGCCTTCACGTTGACCCCGATGCTCGCCTCCAAGTTCTTGAAAATCATTGACCTCGGTAAACTGGGACGTGTCCATTCCGCCGCCTTCCAAGGCTTAGAAAAGGGCTATCAATGGTTTTTGTCCCGGGCTCTGCGTTTCCGATGGCTCACCCTGATCACCGGCATCGTGATCTTCCTCGCCAGTCTTTCTTTGTTCCGATACATCCCCACAGAATTCATCCCTCCCCAGGACACGGGCGATGTAAGGGGACAATTCCAATTGCCCGTAGGAACGCGTCTGGAGGTTACGGATAGCATCATGCATATCGTAGAGGCGATGATTGAAAACGAGGTGCCGGAGATCGAGAATCTGGTCGTTCGGGTGGGACCGACGGAATCCGGGTTCGGAGCGATCATGGGATACCAAGAGAGTTCCAACTCGGGGTTTTTTGCTGCCCATTTGGTTCCGAAAGGCCAACGGAAACGGAGCACCACGGAGATCGCCGCCCTGTTGGCGGATCGGCTGAAAGACATCCCAGGTCTCACCTCTTACTCAGTTTCTGCGACCGGAGGGGGCGCACAGTTCCTCTTCGGAGCTGGGGCACCGATCTCCATAGAAATCTATGGAAGTGACCTTGACCTGACGGACTCCCTTGCGCGGCAAATCCGACGAGGCATTGCCAAGATCCCCGGAATCAAAGGCGCTCGCATCACCCGCCAGAGCGGCCGCCCGGAGATCTGGGTCCGCCTGGATCGCCAACGGCTTTATCAGTACGGTTTGACCTCCGCCCAAGTCGCGCAGTACCTCCGTCAAGCCCTCCAAGGCATGCGTGCTACAACACTCCGACGTGGGGGCGATGAGTACGACATCTATGTATTCCTCGATGACCCTTATCGGTACGACCCCTCGATCCTTCAAACCCTCCAAATCCCAGGTCCATTGGGCCCCGTCTACTTGTCGAACGTCAGCCACATTGAGTACCGATACGGGCCTTTGTCCATCGAGCGGAAGAACCGCGAACGTGTGGTTAAGGTCGAAGCTGAGATCCACGGACGGGCCTTGGGGGCCATTGTCAAAGACATCCAAGCGTTTCTCCGACAGATCCCCCTGCCACCTGGTGTCCACATTGAGTTGGCCGGTACCGTCCAGCAGCAACGGGAATCCTTCTCCACCGTATTCAAGGCATTGCTCCTTGGAGCGCTGCTGGTATTCCTCGTCATGGCTGCGCTCTTCGAATCCTTCCTCGATCCCCTCATCATCATGTTTTCCGTGCCCTTTGCGATCACGGGAAGCGTCCTTGCGTTCTTCCTGACGGGGATCCCGTTCTCCCTGATGGGGTTTGTTGGACTGTTGATGCTGGTCGGGATTGTGGTAAACAACGCCATCGTGCTTCTGGATTACATCAAGATCCTTCAGAAACGAGGGCTCGCGCTCTTAGAAGCCATTGTTACGGGTGGGACACGCCGTCTGCGTCCGGTCCTTATGACCACCCTGACGACAGTCTTTGGCCTCTTACCGCTCGCCACTTCGACTCGAGAAGGTGCCGAAATGTGGAGCCCCTTCGGAATCTCTGTGATCGGTGGACTCTTAGTCTCGACCTTGATTACCTTGGTTTTCGTGCCGACGCTGTATTACATTGTGGAACGATTGCGTGAAAGGAGACACAAGGCATGAAACTCCTGATCTTTATCTTGGATGCAGCCCTGGAAGACCACCTGTTGAAGGAGTTCGAGGCGATGGGGATCCAATCCTGGACCAAGATCCCCAAAGCCCTCGGACGCGGTACACGCTCGGATCCTCTCCTGGACACACACATTTGGCCTGGCTACCACGTCGTCTATTGGGTCAAGGTTGAGGATGTCGAGCCCCTGAAGCCCAAACTCCGTGAACTTTCTGAGAAATACAGACACCGTGGGTTCCGCGTCATGGTCTTGCCTATTGAAGACTTCATCTGATCATGTCGGTCTGGTGGCTTCTCGTGCACCTTTTTGCCAGTTCCCCGGGGATCTCTCCTTCTTCGGGTCTCCCGGTCCTTCCGCTTTCGATCCGGTCCGAAACCCTCTGGGTGGAGATCGCGAGCACTCCTGCCGAACGAATGGTCGGGCTGATGTTCCGGGACTCATTGCCGGAGAATCACGGGATGCTTTTCATCTTTGACACTCCACAGATCCTGAAATTCTGGATGAAGAACACCTTGATTCCTCTGGACATCGCCTTCATTGACGAAGCGGGAGTGATCATCGACATCCAGGCCATGGAGCCCCTGGACACCACCCTTCACGTTTCACCGAAGGCTGTTCCCTACGCCTTGGAAGTCAACCGGGGCTGGTTCAAGCGCCACGGCATTGGGGTTGGAGACACCTTGCGAGGGCCGGCGTTCCCCCGCTGAACCGTCCCCGGTTCCTTGCGGTAGCCCACGAACCGACGGATAATTACCCTGTGTCCCGTCCTCGAATCCTGTTTGCCCTATACGACTTCCCTCCTCTTTCCGGTGGGATGAGTCGCTATTACTTTAACCTCCTGGCGCATCTCCCGCCGGATGAAATCGTGGTTTTGACGCTTCAGCGAGACCCGATGCCTCACACCCCCTATCCTGTCATAACTGTGCAACGCCCCGATTCCGGACTTTTTTCGCTGAAGGCTTATCCCTTCTGGCTCCGTGTTTTCGACCGGATTCGGGCACAATATTCAGTTTGCGCGATCTTCAACGGTCATTTGGGTTTCGCAAAGGTTTCTTGGCTTTACCGGAAATGGCGCCCCCATATCCGCTACGGCATCTTCTTCCATGGGCTGGACATTCTAAAGGAGCGTCAAAAAGGGCAACGCAATCCCCTAAAACGATTGAGGTTTCAGGCCATGGTCCACTCTGCAGACCTCTGTGTAGTGAACAGCCAGGCCACGGCATCACTCCTGCATGATACAGTTTCCTCACCTCCTCAGGTTGTGGTGGTGTATCCAGGGGTAGACCCCCAGCGATTTCGTGTCTTCCCAGAGGCAAAAGCAACAATCCGAGCGCGCTTGGAGTTGCCTCAAGACCGAAAGATCTTGATCTTCGTTGGTCGGCCGGTCCAGAGGAAAGGGTTAGACCTCCTCCTCCAGGTCCTCCGTGAACTGCCGGAAGATCTCCTGTTGGTGGTCTTGGGTCCCGGCGAGTTCCACCGGTTCCAAGCCCTGGCCGAGGATCTGGGCGTGGCCTCTCGGGTGGTGTTTCGGGGATTCGTCACTGAGGAAGATCTCGTGGCGTACTACAACGCCGCCGATCTTTTCGTCATGCCCGTCCATCACGATCCCAAGGATTTTGAAGGGTTCGGCTTGGTCTACCTGGAAGCCAATGCCTGTGGTCTTGCAGTGATCGGGACCCGGACCGGTGGAATCCCGGAGGCGGTGGAAGACGGTGTCAACGGCCTCTTGCTCGATCCCGACGACCCTCAAGCATTACGGCAAGCGATTCTACGTCTTATACGCGACCCCGACCTTCGCCAGAAACTGGGTCAACAGGGACGACAGCGAGTCTTGGAGCGATTCCTTTGGCCCCAACAGGCTGAACGTTTACGAAAGGCGTATCTTAGGCTATGCGAATCGTCCAAGTAACCGATGCCCGGTCCTGGCGCGGGGGCGAGGAACAACTGTTCCTCTTGACCCAAGGCTTGATTCACCGCTACGGCGTAGAGGTCTTTCTCGTGTGTCCACCTGGGACCCCTGTGTTCCAACGTTTTCAGGCGGCCGGCCTCCCGGCCTATCCCGTGGGGATGCGTCAGGAATGGGATCCGCTCCGGGCATTGACCCTCCGGAGGCTTCTCCAGGACCTCGCGCCGGACCTGGTCGTTGCACAATCCTCGGGTGCCCACGGCCTTTTGGTCCTGGCCGCACACCTTACACAGGACTTTCCCCCACTGGTAGTGCATCGTCGTCGGCCCAGTTCCATCTCCTTGGGAAGCCGATGGAAATATCGATCAGGCACGGTGGCACGCTATATCGCAATTTCTAAAGCGGTGGCCCAAACTTTGATCCAGGGGGGAGTCGAGCCGGAAAGAATCACGGTGATCCCTTCCGGAATCCCGATCCCGCCCCATCCACCTGTGGCGCGCGAGAAGTTGGGGATTCCGAAGTCCACACCGTTGATCGGGACCGTGGCTGCCTTGACCCGAGAGAAAAACTTGTTCTTCTGGCTGGAGGTCCTGAAAGAGGTCCGCAAGGAAGTGCCTGAAGTGATGGGGTTGATTGTGGGAGAAGGGTATCTCCAATCGGCGTTGCAGCGAGCGGTTCGGGAAAAAGGGCTGGAAGGCCACGTGCGGCTCCTTCCCTACCGCCCAGGCATCATTGGGACCTTCGACCTATTCCTGTCTACATCCCGAGTTGAGGGACTGGGCACGGCACTGATCCAAGCCCTGGCGTATGGTGTTCCTGTCGTAGCCCCACAGATCGGGGGAATCCCCGAGGTCATCCGGCATGGAGAGACTGGGATCCTAATCGGTTCCTGGGCACCCAGGGCTTTCGCCAAGGCGCTGGTAGACTTGCTGACGGAACCACACAAACGCAACAGCCTGGCCCGGGAGGCACTCAAGGATGTGGAACGCTTCTCAATCCGACATACGGTAGATCAAACCTACACGGTCTATCGCGAGGTGATCACATCATGGGAACCCTGAGGGTTTTGATTGTGGGGGCCTGGGACCACCGGGGCCGGCACGAAGAACTCATCGCACGCGCCTTCCGACGCCTGGGTGCAAAGGTGTGGGGGATCAACCCAGGACGGCATCAGAGCGTGTATCACCGTGGCCCGCGAATCTTTCCATTCCTTTTACACCGCATGGTCCGGGCATTCCGTCCCCATCTCCTTCTGACCTCCAAGGGCAAAGGTGTCCCTCCTGACCTCTGGGCCTCATTGCCAGGCTACAAGGTTGTGTGGTACACGGACTACCGGGACCCACCGGACTCGCATATCGTTGCCTTGGCACGCGTGTCCGACCGCTTCTTCCTCACCGCGTTTGGCCAAATCCCCACGTACCAACGTCTTGGGGTTCCTCATGTTGAATTTCTCCCTCAAGGTGTTGACCCTGCGATGACCCCTACACGCCCTCGGGTTGTGCGGTATCCCCTGGGATTCTTCGGGTCTGGCTATGCCTATCGACATCGGTGGGAGATTCTGGTGGCCCTCGCCCAACACTTCCCCCTGACGATTTGGGGACACAACTGGGATCGTTATGATTGTCCCTTTGATGGGGATCGCTGTCTCTCCAGGGAAGAGTGGGACACACTGCGGCACAAACTGCCCCCTCCGCGCGCCCCGGTTTACAACGAGGACCTCGGGCAACGCCTCTCTGAAACGGCCATCACACTGGGCATTGGGGTGCCTGGGGTACGGCTTTACTTTTCCAACCGGGTCTGGCTCACCCTGGGATGGGGCGGGTTCCTGCTCCAGGAATACGTCGAAGGCCTGGAGGAACTCTTTGAGAACCACCGACATCTGGTGTGGTACCGGAGTGTAGAAGAGGCCATAGACCTCATCCGCTGGTATCTCCAACGGCCTGGATCCCGAGAAAAAATCGCGCTCTCCGGATATCGAAGGGTCCACCGGTTTCACACCTATGACCACCGGATTCGACGGATTCTCACATCTTTAGGGCTCTAAGTTCCTCCTTAAGGGATCGGAAGCACAAAACTTCCTTGCCTTGTGGGGAAGCCGATGGTATAATCCAGACCTTCGGGTTTCGTCCACACTTAGGCCTAAGGAGGCATGGATGTCAGAGAAACGGCTCCAATGGACACTCTTTGCGCTGGTTTCGTTTGTGGTCTGGCTGATCTATTTTAAGACAACGGCGCCGACCGTCGTCTTCTGGGATGTGGGTGAATTCCTTGCGACTTCGGCCATCCTCGGGATCCCACACCCCCCCGGTACGCCCCTCTACGTGATCTTGGGCAAATTCATGACCCTCTTGCCCCTTCCGCTGGATTTTCTGTATAAGTTGATCAACGGCGTGGACCCACGAAACTTGGTCCTCAAGATCACCTCCATCTCCATTACCACCGGAGCGCTCACGGCGGGATTCGTTTACCTCCTCATCGTCAAGACTCTGAACCTCTGGAATCGGGAGTTGCCTCGACCTTTGGTTCACCTTTCAGGGATCTTCGGGGCGCTCATTGGGGCGTTAGCCTCGACTGTGTGGTTTAACTCAACGGAAGCCGAAACCTATACCCCTGCGAATTTCATCATTTTGTTGACCGCCTGGCTGGCCTTCGAGTGGTGGGAACGAAAGGACGACCCGAAAAGTTTGGCGATCCTGATTTTCATCGGCTATGTGACCAGCCTCTTCTCGGGCATCCATCTGGGGGCCCTGGTCGGATTCCCAGCCATCCTGTTGTTCATTTTTGTCGTCAAGCGAGACCTTCTCTGGGATGTCAAACTCGTCCCCCTCATCTCCGTTTTCTTCCTCCTGGTCTTGGCCACCAAACTCTCCTATGAGCCCACAACCGTTTCCCAATGGCTCAATGTGTTCTTCCAGGCCGTTCTCTTTGCATATCTTTACGTACAGCGGGATCTGGATTTCAACGACACCTGGGTCATTGTGATGGGGATCGCCTTTGCGGGTACTGTTTTCGGCGTCCTTACGCACAACTTTTTCTTCCAAATCGCGGGTTCCATTGTTGCCTCTATCGGCATCTTTTTCAAAGACGAACTCTATCGGGATTGGCGGGGTTTTGCCTTCATCATGATGTTCCTTGCCTTCACCACGGAACTCTTCTTGATCATCCGTGCCAAATGGGGCGCCATGCATCCGGAACTCCTCCGGATCAATGAGGCCGAACCCGATGACTGGCGGTCGTTCCTGGATGTTTTGACCCGAAAGCAATACGAACCCATGAAACTCTTTCCCCGCCGGATCCCGTTCATGGACCAACTCTCCGTTTTTTGGCTCTACTATTCCTGGCAATACGGCCGACTGCTTTTGCCCGTTACCCTGCTCGCGGTCTTGGGGATCCTGACGCACTTCGCCAATGAACGAAAAACCTTCGTGTTGCTCGGCGGACTCTTGGTTTTGGGAACCCTCGGGCTGTTGATCTATTTGAACCTCAAAGATTCCCCCAGCCATCCCATCAACCCCATGAACCCCAAAGAGGTCCGAGACCGGGACTATTTCTTCGCTCTGGGCTATACCATGATCGGACTGTATGCAGGGATCGGTCTATACGAGGTCATGCGCCTGATCTGGGCCAACCTCCGGCTGAAGGTACTCTCTTATGCCATCGGCATCGTGGTGGCGATCGGCTTGGTCGGCTGGCAATTTGCCTGGGCGTTCCCTTACCGCGATCGTTCCCATAACTTCATCGCCGAAGATTACGCCTACAATATGCTCATTTCCCCACAGGGTCGCTCCGTGATGTTCACCAACGGGGATAACGACACCTTCCCTCTGTGGTTTGACCAAGAGGCGCTGGGGATCCGAAGGGATGTCATCATTGCCAACCTATCCCTGTTGAATACCAATTGGTACGTCCGACAGTTGAAGGGATGGGGCGCCCCCATTTCTTTCACACCTGAAGAGATCGACAAACTCCTCCCCGTTTACCCACTGCCAAATGGCAAGTACATGTTCCTCAAGGACCTCATGATTCGCGATATGATCGCAACGAGCGCAGGGTATCAGCCATCTGAGGACGAGTATGTAACCTTGCCTGGGGGGGTTCGAGTTCCGAAGATCTACTTTGCCTCGAAACAGGAGTTCCTCAAGGAGGTCATTGAAGGGGCCGATTTCAAAATGCCGATCTACTTTGCCATTACGGTCTCGAGAGATAATATGCGGGGATGGGAAGACTATCTCCTCATGGAGGGGCTGGCGTTCCGACTTGTCAACCACAAGGTCGGGCTCGGCGGTGGGTTGGAAGGCATCAATGCAGAGTATACCCGGCGGCTTCTCCACGACGATATGCCGCCGGATTCCTTCCTGGCACAGTACGCGGAAAAGGTCTACCCGGATCCCAAGGTCTTTCGTTACCGTGGGGTGTTCAATCCCAGGGTCTGGAAAGATGCCACGCACGAAAAACTGATCCGGAATTACGCATCGGTCAGCCTACGTCTCAGCCTTTACTATGACAACCTCCAAGACACGGAGAAATCTGCGGAGGAACTGGCGTTATCCCGGCGTTTCCTGGATCAACTGAATATCAAGCAGGACATTCTGAATCAGATTCTTGCCATTGATACGCGACTGGGGGTGCTTTACCGGGAACTCGGGCAGTACGAGAAGTCCGTAGAGGCCTTCCGACACGCTTTAGACATCACAGAAAATCCGATCATTTACAAGGAGATGGCCAAGAGTTATGTCCTGGCGGGCGACACGGCAAAGGCCATCGAGCAGTATGAGATTGCCCGGTCAATGGCTCCCAACGATCGAGAGGTCATTCTGGCGTTGAGCGATCTTTACCGGGGGCAAGGGCGGACGAGCAAAGCGGACTCCCTTTTACAAGGCTGGTTAGCCCGCCACCCCAAAGATAGCACCGTCCTCAAAAAACTCCAGGAATCAGGAGAATAGCCATGGCTCACGCATATACCCCGGGGTTAAAAGTTACGCGTTTGGACTGGATCCGTAAAGTCCGCAGGCTTCCCATTAAAGGGGAGGTCGTCGTTCAGGTCGGGGATCAAGTGAAGGCAGAAGATGTGGTCGCACGTACGGAATTGCCCGGCAATGTTCAACCCCTCAATGTGGCTGGCCTGTTGTCGATCCCACCTGAGGAGTTGCCCCAAGTGATGCTGAAAAAGGAAGGTGAGGCCGTCAAAAAGGACGAAGTCATCGCCATGTCGAAAGGGTTCTTCGGGCTCTTTAAATCGACTGTCACAGCCCCGGTAGACGGCGTCATTGAGAGCATCTCTAAGGTTACCGGTCAAGTGATCCTCCGCGAACCCCCAATCCCGGTTGAGGTCCTGGCTTATATTGATGGGGAGGTCGTGGAAGTCCTGCCGGATGAGGGCGTGGTGGTCCAGACGAAGGGCAGCTTTATCCAGGGGATCTTCGGGATCGGTGGTGAACGGATCGGGACCCTCCGGGTCGCCGTGACGTCACCGGAAGAGGTCTTGACCGTGGATCATATCCGTCCCGATGACAAGGATAAAATCATTGTGGGCGGCTCGTTCGTCACCAAGGACGTCCTGGAGAAGGCCGTGGAAGTGGGGGCTTGTGGGATTGTCGTAGGGGGAATTGACGACGAAAACCTTCGGGCCTTCTTGGGATACGATATCGGCGTCGCCATTACCGGCAACGAACAAAAGGGGATCACCCTCATCCTGACCGAGGGCTTTGGGAAAATCACCATGGCCCATCGCACCTTCGATCTCTTGAAGGACCTGGAAGGGAAAAAGGCCTCCATCAACGGCGCAACCCAGATCCGGGCCGGAGTAATCCGACCCGAAGTGATCGTTCCCTTAAACACGGACGAGGAACCCAAACGCGAAGATACCCTGAAAGAGGGCTTGGTTGTCGGCAGTATGGTCCGCGTGATCCGTGAACCCTATTTCGGACGGATCGGCAAAGTTGTAGCCTTGCCCCCGGAACTCCAGGTGATTGAGACCGAAGCAAAGGTTCGGGTCCTGGAACTTGAATTCCCGAACGGCGAACGGGCGATTATCCCCAGGGCCAATGTCGAAATTATTGAGGAGTAGGTATGGAGAAGCGGATTTTGGTCATTCTCGATCCTGATGTCGCCCCGGGCTTCCAACTGGCCGGGATTGACGTATGGACAGCGTCGAACCCCAGGGAAGCGGAGACTCTCACCGAACAGGCCCTGTCCTCCGATGAATACGGGATCGTGATCCTTGAAGAAGAGTTCCTCGAGCAGTTCCCCCAGAAACTCAAGGACCAAGTGCTGGACAGTGTCGTTCCCCTGGTGCTCCCGGTCTCGATCAAAAAGACCGGCAAAATTGACGTTGCGGAATACTTGGAAAGCGTCATCAAACGTGCCACGGGATACCAAATTAAGGTGCGTGGCTGAGAATCGGTGGGGGTGTCCCCTGAAATGGCGGGCGGACACACTCCTCCATGAACCATGGGTATCCTTCTCTGGATGATGGTCTCCATGGCACCGATCCGGACCGGGGTTTGGATCGTGGCCCGGGATCTCCGGTCCCCAGAATCGGTCCAAGAAATCATCCGATTTGTTCAATCCCACGGGATTCAGGTGGTCATTCCCCAAGTCGTGGTCGGGGGTTATGCGTATTACCCCTCCAAAATCCTGCCTCGGACGGAATACCATCAGGAGACCCCGGACTTCGATCCGCTCCAGACGCTCATTGACTCCCTGAAACCCCAAGGGGTTGAAATCCATGCCTGGATCAATACCCTCCTTTATTGGTCCAGAGACTCCCTCCCGAAGGACAGTATCCACGTGTGCAATCAACATCCGGATTGGTTCATCCGAGACGACGAACTGAAGCCGCTCATCGAGTATACCGGCGAAGACCGAACCATGAAAGGCATTGACGGGATGTTCCTGGATCCCACCCGACCCGAGGTCCGGGACTTCGTCACGCAGGTCTACCAGGAGGTGGCCTCTCAGTACGATGTGGACTTCGTACATTTGGATTTCGTTCGTTACCCAGGCAACAGGTTTGGATTCACCCAGGATCGGGACCGTACGATCATTGAAACCGGGGTAGACCCCTTATTGATTGATCCGGCGAGCCGGGCCTATGCCCCCCGATGGCATACCGCCCAGACACTGGACATTCTGGACCGATGGTTCCGGTCCAAGTACATGATCTGGAATGCAGAACGAGCAAAGGCGATTACCCAACTGGTCTCTCAGATCTCCCGTGCCATCCAACCTTACGGTGTCCGGCTCAGCGGAGCGGTCTTCCCCAATCCAGGGAGTGCGTACCATATCCTTGCCCAAGATTGGCGGACCTGGCAGGAGAACGGCAGTCTCCAGGTCCCGGTCCCCATGGCATACACCCAGTTCCCCAAACGCTTCGAGGAATACGTCGATGCCTTGAAAGAACGGTTAGACACCGGCCCCGTGTACCTGGGCATTGGCGTATGGCTGGAGCATGCAGAAACCTATGTTCCGAAAGAGATCCGAACGGCAGTCGATCAAGGGTTCCGGACCCTGATCTTCTTTGATTATGGCAATCTCAAACGCAATGAGAAGTTGATCCAACGACTCCAACGGATGCATGTGCTTCGATGAGATGGTGGGTGTGGGTATTTTTGGGCGTTCATAGTGTGATGACAGGCCAATCGGTCAAACGCTGGACCTTAGACGGCAAGTATTCGGCAAGAGAAGCCCAAGCCCTTGCCCCGGACCGGCTGGCCATGGAACGCCGACTTCTCCAACTGGGCCAAACCGCGGAGGCAGCGGTCTCAGACTCCGAGGTCGCCCGATACATGGACCTCCTCTTGAAAGAGTTTTCCTCGCAAAAGGCATTCCAAGCCCTCTTACAAGAACTGGGCCTCTCCCGTGCCGACGTCGAGAACGCCCTCAAGGAAGACCTCATTCGCTTCCGGGCCCTGGACCAAATCTATCAGGAGGTTCTCCCCGCCGATACGGACCAGGTAGAGGTCCCGGAGGAGCGGATCTATCGTGAAATCTACATCCCGGCCCCACCGTATATCTCGTGGTGGGACCGATGGAACGCCCGTCTTTATGCCTGGTTCCTCTGGACGCGTTTGAAATGGGGGGCAGATTTTGAAACCCTGGCTCAGAAATATTCCCACGGCCGAACCGCAAGACTCGGCGGCATCCGGGAACCCATCGTCCTGGATCCCCGAAACCCCATCAGTCGAACCGTGTTCACCTTAGAACCCGGGGCCTTCTCTACGCCCGTTGAAACCCGGTGGGGGTTCTACCTGTTGTACTTGGAGGAAATCCGACCGGCACACAGGGCCCGATATGGGGATCTCCCCTGGCGCTTGAAACGGGCCGTAGTGTATCAACGCATGAAGGACCGACTCGAAACCCTCACCGGACGCAAACTCCGCTAAGGGGGTGATTCTATGAAATCTGTGGGGCTCTTCGGGCTTCCCCCCAGAGGAGCAGTGCTGGCCCTGATTGCCGCCCTCGGGTTCGGAGTCCAATGTAGCAGGAACCAAATGAGAGCATCTGCACAGATTGTCGGGATCCACGCTCCCGACAGTGTGTTGGTCGGCAGCATCTTTCCCGTGGGTGTGATCGTCATCCTCCCTAATCCCTGCTGGCGTACCGCATGGCTTGACCCCATTCCGACATCGCAAGGGTACCGCATTGACGGGGAAATTGAATATCAGGGTGGGATCTGTCCGCAATATGTCACTTCGGAAAGTCTGACGGTCTGGCTTTGGGCCTGGCCACAATCTTCGCTCATCCTTACGAATACGAACGGAAGCGTACAGGAGACGGTTTGGGTGAAGGGTTAATGGACTCCAAGCCGGACCACTCGCCGCCAAAACTCTTGATGTCCCACACGGAGTTGGAGGAAATATATCCCAGCAACTCGCGGCGTGGGGATCTCCACACGAGGGGCAAGGACCGGAACCTCGCCTTTCAAAGTTTTCCTGCCCGTGACATCAAAGTATGTCCACTCCAGTGGTCCTGTGGGAAGCCGACCCTGGAATCGAAGGGTGACTTGGCGCCCCACAGGGTTGGGGGAGAGCCCCACCAGCCTCCACCCTGGGAACTTCCTTGGGCTCTCCTCCACAAGTGTCGTTGGAACATAAGGGTAATACTCGTTGGATTCGATATCTCCATTGACCTGGACTGGGGGTGGGACCTGCCACTGGAGGTAGCCACCATCCCAAGTTTCGTAGGACCCTACGGCCAGGTACACCGTGTCCGGCCTGAACCCGAGAATCGGCTCCAGGCGAACTTCCCCTTCCAAGACGCCGTCTGTCCACGCCGAAGCCGCCCAGCGAACCACCGTCGTATCCGATAAATAGGTGCCATCCGATCGATACCACCCGGCCCAGTCGTTGTCGTTCTCGTCGGCCAGGAACAGATCATACCGGGCCACCTGACCGGATTTTGCCCATGGGGCAGGCATCATCGCACCTGGCCCGGTACTGACAAAGATAAAGTGGTCATTCTGGAACCCCGGGGTACCATCTCCAGCCGATTCTGTCGCCACATAAAGCCGGCCCGAATCGCGTAGATAGTAAGCCCAAAGATGCATGTCTCCGTGGGAGGAAAGGAGTACCGCAATGTCGTCTAATACTCCATCCATATGGAACCGAATAGACCCCACGACATATCTATAGTTCTGGCCCTGATTGTTGTCCCAGGTCTCGTTCCCCACGGAATCTTGAGCATGGAGTGCAAACTCCACCAGAGCGCCATAGGCCTGTCCAGGGATCCAGCCCCCATATACCGTCGGATCCGGGTGGCCGTTCGGGTTCCAGTCGTGGGCACCTCCATCATCTTCCACCATGTCAATATCCGGATAGGACCAGTTTCCGTTCACACCGTAACGAATCCGGACCCACTGAACTCCAGAGGGATCCGTGACCTCTGTAAGGACCAGGGCCGAGTCTCCGGGCAGGACATTTTCCGGCGGCTGTGTGTTCCAGAAAATCGGGCCTTCCAAGTCTCCGGGCCCAGGTTCATTGACCTCCGGAGCAGCGGCCCCGGCATAGAAAAACAGTCGGTAACTTCCCGCAACACCCCCCAATTCAATTTTCTCTGCACCACCTCCGAGTTTCCCTAAATTGTGGTAGACAAGTCCTTGGCCTGAGCCATACAGATAGACCGCATAGTACCCTGTGACCGTGTCCTGATAACCGGCATAAGTCCAGCCATTGGGCGTAATGCCGTTCACAAATCGCAAGCGATACCCATTCGTGACCTGGTGATAGAGATCGGGGGTTACTGCAGACTTCGTCCAATTGGACCAGGTGGTCTGGACCCGCTGTTCCACGTAAGGGGTATTCACACGTAACACGACGGTTTTGGCCACGTCTGTCGATGGGTTCCCTTGCCAATCATAGGTCTCCTGGAGGATCAGTTTTGCGGAATCCCCGGCGAAGTTCAGGGCTTGGACCTGGAACCAGGAGTTCTCTGCTTGGCTCTCGTGGAACAACCCGGTATGGCCTCCATCATCGTAGTCTCCCTCTCCGCCATAAAATCCCATGGTATTGCCGACGGCAACGCGTCCGTCTGCCGTCACCACCAAGAGCGCACGCCCGCCCCGTTTCTCAAAGATCAGGGCGATCTCTGGGTTGAAAAGTGCATACTCCCGGATGCCATCTTCATCGTAATCACCGGAGTCTACCCGTGCGATCCCGAGACCTTTCAAACTATCCAGCCAGGTCTGGGCCCAGGCATACAGGACACCGTATCGAGCATGGTTCCACTGATTTTTGCCCCAACCCGCGAGGGTAAAGGAGTTGGCGCCCGGATCCCAGGAATGCCAGGCCGTTTCATAGAGGTTCGCCATCGTTGTCATCCACCCCATCAGGGTGAACGGCCCCGAGGCGGGCAGCCCGACCAGTCGCTGATATGCCGCCTTCCAGAGGTCTTCGTAATCTCCGTAGATTCCATTCATATTGAGGTCCCGGGCCAGCCCACAGTCATAGGCAACGGTGGTTTTAAAGTCGTTGTACCAGTTATCGTATGACCCTCCGGTCCAGGTATGGAGTTCATCATAGGTCGCGTAGGCGATGTCAATGACCGGAGGGTCATTGTTGGGGTCGTTGTCGTCATACATTTTGTCCAGTCCCCACCACTTACAGACCTCGGAGATATAGACCGGTTGAATCCAAGGCTGGCTGGCGGCCCATGCGATATTGGCATCGTAGGAGTTTGCCGGGACCCCAGGCTGTCCAAAATCCCAGCCAGCGACGCCGGCAGCCTTCTCCCAGTCATCGCCGTAAATCACTACCTGCTCCTGGTCCGGGTCGTTGTGGAGTTGCCAGAGGAGACTGTTGAGCGGATTCCCCGGCGCAGAGACATCGTTCCACACCCAGTTGTCCCGTGCAGTGCGCGAGATAAACACGACAAACACCATGTTGCCCTGGCTGTCATACATCCGGTGAACCTTGAAGGGATTGGAACACGGCGTTCCGTCAGGAAACGAGTGGGGATACCAGCCATGGACGTTGTCGTCCAAAAGGATCACCGGTGGGATCCAGACGTAATGACCCCCAGTCGTATATCCATACTTGCCATAGACTTCGTTGAGGACCTGGATCAGGGAATAAGGCATCTGAGTTTCGTTCTTCCACACCCGTTCTGGAATCCAGATGACCGTAGGCTCATTCGGGCGTCCGGGGTCCTTGATGACCGTTGTGTAAAGGGTTTTGACGTAGGCCATAGAGGCCTTGTTCATCTCATAGTCGGCATAGGGAAGGATGTTCTCCGCATAACTGCCGCCCACAATGGAGATCAGGGGATCTTTGAGTTTGTCAATCAGGCCTCGATCGTTACGGTTCCACACATAAGATTGGAGCAACGGACCAGAGATATGGAATTCAACAGGGACGCTGTAATTGAGGTGGGTGTCCACCGTCCGGTGATAACTGTTGCCGACGTATCCGGGGTCTCCAGGGAGGAGGGCATAAGTTCCATGGTCCGCAAAGCCTTGGTTGGCGTGGTGGACAAAGGCGATCTTGACGGTTTGACTCAAAAGGACACTCATCAAAAGCCAGGGCATACCCTAATTGTAGGGCATATCGCCCTGTGGAAGGGATCAGAAGAGGCTCTGCCTATTGGCGCTTCATCGAACTCGCAGAAGGAGGGCGGGCCTCCACTACCACCTCCTCCTCACTCTCCTGCCAACGCTGAATCAGGTAGTCTTTCATCTCTTCAAAAACCAAGGCTTGTCCCTCGTAATACTGCTCGACGTCTGGGTCTCCAACATGCCGAAGCTCGTTCACAATGGAGGCGACTCGTGCATTATAGAGGGGGATCATCAATTCCACGAGTTTCCCCTTATGCCGGGGGGTTCGGTGATAGGCCACTGCGAAGTCATAGACGATCTTGACCCAATTCTCCACGGATAAGTAGAAGTTTTCTGGGGGTAGCTGGGACGTTTTCTCCAAATCACGATAGGTTTGACCGCCTACAATCTGATGCCAGACCGGCCCAAAGTTCTTCAGCCCGACCACAAAAGATTCGACCAAGGCATGGATGTCGATCTCAAAGGGTCGAATCTCACCGGGGATCTCTTTCCCCAGGATCGGGACCTCCTCACTCCCTCGGATCTTTTGCCAGAAAGAGGCATACTGTTCCATCAGGGAGTATAGGGTCCCGACCACCTGTCGGAACATGGGGCCCAAATGCTCGGCAGGGTCTTTGGCGGCATGGATTTTGACCCCCAGCCGGGATTGAGCGATCCGGAAGCCCCGGACGATTGCCAGGGTCGTCAACCAGATATCAATGCCAAACTTCGCCACATCGGTCTCCCACACATCTTCTTCTAAGGCTGCACGAATCATGGGCCGGGAGAGAGCAAAGTCCCCGCCGATGGGCTGTCGGATCCGCTTCCCATACAGGGCTCGGTTGAGGTTGTAAGCGATGGTATTCGTGATGGTTCCGTCCAGTTTATATCGTCGGTAATACGGCGCAATAAAGTCATAGCCCTCATCCAGTATGGGTTCGGCCAAATTGGGAATCCATTCCGGCAAGATGGATTTCAGGTCGGCGTCCAGGAGGATCACGAGTCGAGCCTTGAGGAACCGTGCCGCTTCAAAGATCCCGCGGACGGCGGACCCCTTCCCCGGCACGCCCCGGTAAATCATCACGATCTTTTCAATGTTGAAGGTCTCAATGTCCGTATCCCGAGCCACTTCTCGTGTATCGTCTGTTGAGCCGCCATCAGAAACCAAGATCAGGCTTCGAAACCTGGGGTAGTATTGGCTGAGACCGTGGGCAGCCATCTCGATGACGTGCCGGATGGTGTCCTGAGCGTTGAAGCACGGGATCCCGACGATCAGGTCCGCCTCCCCAAAACGCTCTAATTTTCGACGTGCGTCCTCACGTAATGCAGTGGAAAACCGACGTCTCTCCATCATGGCCTCCTTCACCCCGAAGGTGTGGATAGTTTGAGGTCAATGAGCACTGTTCTCAAGGCCTCCGCCCAGCCCTTGGGGCCTGGCGCAGGCGCAACCTGCCACCCCGTCTTCTGAAGTGCAGGATGAGGGCCTTGTGGCCCCGGGATCACGATCGCGATTTCGACCTGTTCTAACATCTCCCGGTCATTGGGGCTGTTCCCCAGTCCAATGGCCAGAATCTGATCTTTTGGAAAGGTTTTGCGGTACAACCGAAGGACCTCCTGGACCACGGCCCCTTTGCCCGCACGTAGGCCAATGAGATGGGAAAACCGATCCCCTTGAACTACCCGAAACCCCCGTTGTTTTGCAGCGGAATGAAGCAAACTATGGAACCGTTCGGGTGGGGTCAGAAATGGCTCGGAGAACTCACGGGCCCTGGCCCGCACCGCTTCGGCATGGGAGAGACCGGTCAGGTCTTGGATCTCCGTCAAGTCCATATCTCCAAACCCTCGGAGGGGGTACCCCAGATCCTCAGCGAGCTGCTTCAGTCCTTGCCGTGCAATCTCATAGGTACATCCCAACTGGATCATTCGATAGGGCCCAACAATGACCCCTTCGGTCAAGGCAGACAGCGGTTCCTCTTCCAGAGGGAAAAATGCAGCACTTCCGTTCTCAACAATAAACGGGCCCTTCAAACCGGTCCGCTCCCTGAGCGCTTCCACCTCTGCACGGGTCTTGCTCGTGGTCGGAATCACGGGAATCTGGTGGTCTTGAAGATGGGACAGGAGAGGGGCGGCTGGACCCAAATCGTAGGTCTCTGGGTCCAGCAAGGTACCATCCAGATCGGTAAAAATGACGACGCGGAGCCCCATCACCGATTGACCTTCAATGGCTCCTCAAGAACTTCCATCAGGCGGGCCATGACCCCTTCCAGTGCCACCTCCACCCGACGCCAGTTCGGAATGAGGGGTGATCCGAAGGGGTACTTGTGAAGCTCTTCGAAGGCGTTGTCCAATGCGTTCGCGAAGGTTTCTACGGCGGTCATCTCTTCGTGGAGATCGTACTCTAAGTCGTTCATACGGGCCATGGCCTCATAGACCCCGACTACTTCACGGGCCTCTGTCAGATAAGTCAACTTCAGGGTATGGAAGAGTTCACGATCGATGACGACCCCCTGAGCGGCCAGGTTGGCGAAAAAGGTCCGCGCAATGTCCGAAACCATCCGCAATAGGCCCGTACGTGGCGTCTTGCCGACCTTCTGATGCTTGTGGTCATACCGATGGGTCAACTCGACCTGGCAAATCCGTGGGATGGTCACGAGGTGGTAGATCTCGGAAAGGATTCCGACCTCGATACCCCAGTCTGAGGGGAACCGGATTTCGCGTGCGATATCCGCAAACGTGGCGAACTCACCAGATAACGGGTACCGGAAGTCTGCCATGTACTCTAAGAAATCGGTGTGACCAAAAATTTCGCGTAGTGAGCGTACAAAAGGCCAATAGAAAAGCCGAACGACCCGGCCATAGAGTTTGTTAGAGAATCGTGCATAAAAGCCCTTCGCAAACTGATACCTCAAGGCAACAACCGGATATAGAAGCCGGATCAAAAGGTTCTTATCGTAGGTCAGGATATCGGCATCATGAAATGCCAAGACGGAGACCTCTCCTTTTGCCAGGACATACCCAAGGGCGGTCCAGACCGCGCGACCCTTGCCCAGCGGACCTAAAGGCAAAAGACTCTCAATAGCAGCAATGACTTCTTGGACCTTGGGATTGTTGTTCCACAGAAGAACCGCTCGATCCCCGAGGGGCTCAACGATTTTGAGTCCCTGCCGGAATTCTTCTTCGTCCGCCCGGTCTAAACTGATATAAACCCGATAGACAAATTCGGCCTTTTTCAATTCCTGAATAATGTTGGCCATGGCCGGGCTCGCGAGGTCGGAATAGAGTGCGGGGATGATGACCCCAATCCGCATTTTCCGGGAGGCCCTCAGGATGCGGGCCTCCATCTTTTCCAGGGCCTCTTCACGGAGCAGCGTGAAAGTCGGGACCCGGTTGATATAGAAATCGGCCATACACCTTAATTATAGGTGTGTGTCGAAGAGAGGTCAAACTCGACGATCTTCTCGTTTTCCCAGGTATCCCTATATCGAAAGGCTTCCCCTATCGTAGCCCCAGATCTCTGGATTTGCTTGACAGGTTTTCCCGAAAAGGGTAATATTTGACGCAACTGGTTCCAAAGATGATGAGATTTCAAGATTAGGGTATCACCATGACGCAACACAATGAAACGGAGGAGGTTTTGCACATGGTGTCATTGAAGAGGCAGGGCATAAGGCAACGGGAGGGGAGCCCATGACTTCTAAGCGAGCGGTAATCAACGGACGTTTGGTCCGGGCCTACACCTACGTAGCCCTGTTCGGCATCCTGATTCCCCTTTTGATCGCACTTCTTCTGGCGGCGAAATTGGTCTGGCCCCACTTCCTCGGGGATACGCCTTGGCTCCAGTTCGGTCGCCTTCGGGTCTTCCATACCAATGGCGTCATCTACGGCTGGCTGGGCCTTTCCTTCCTGGCTATCCTGAACTACATTGTGCCCAAACTTACGAATCGCCCCCTACTTTCTGAGAAACTCGCCTGGTGGACCCTCGGGGTCTGGGTGATCGCCGTGACGGTAGGGCTGGTGGCCATCCTCATGGGCCACATGCAAGCCATTGAGTACGCTGAGTTTCCGTGGTACGCTGATATCCTCTTTGCGATTGCCTTCCTGATGGCGACCGTGAATTATCTCGGCACAATCTTTAAATCCCCAGAAAAACAACTCTATGTCAGTTCCTGGTACTTCATTCTGGGCTTTGCGTTCACTGTTCTGAACTACGTCATGGCGAATACCATCCCGGCCTATGCAGCCCCCGGAGCGGCAGGTGCGGCGATCACCGGATTGTGGATTCATAACGCCGTGGGACTCTTCATTACACCTATCGGGGTCGGGATCGTTTACTTCATGCTCCCCGTTATGCTGAAAAAGCCGGTCTATAGCCATCTGCTCTCTCTGATTGGGTTCTGGACCCTGGCGTTCTTCTATCCTCTTGGCGGTGCCCATCACTACTTCTTCAGCCCGATCCCACGGTGGGTTCAGGTCCTCGCTGTGCCGTTGACCGTGGTCCTCTTCGTCGTGGTGGTGACCGTCGTCTACAACTGGATCAAAACCCTTGAAGGAGATTGGCATCAGGTCCCCAAGAGTGTTGCATTGACCTTCATTGTGACCGGGATTATCGCGTACATGGTCACGTGCACCCAAGGCCCATTCCAGGCTTTCTTATCGATCCAGAAAGTCATCCACTTCACGGATTGGGTCGTTGCACATGCCCACCTCGCTCTCCTCGGAACCTTCACCTTTTGGAACATCGGGGCCATGTTCTACATCTGGCCCAAAGTAACCGGGAAACGCCTTTATTCCACAAAACTCGCCTGGTGGACCTATTGGCTGCTGCTCATCGGGTTTTACGGCCTTTACTTCCTGCCGCTAACGGGGCTCGGCCTCGTGGAAGGCTACCTCTGGCTGAGTGGTGCCCCCTTCTCCGAGGTGATCCTCTCCGCCAAGCCGATGTGGTTCATGCGGTTCATCGGAGGGCTTCTGATCTACATTGGCCTCCTCCTCTTTGCGTATAACCTGTGGCGGTCAACAAAGGCCGGAACTCCTGCGACGGATGAAGAAGAGGCACCGGAAACCCTCCTCAACCCAATACCGGCCTAAGGGAGGCAAGCCATGCACCAGAAACTTGAAAAATTCCAAACGATCTTCCTTATCGCCGGGATCGGCTTCTTCTTGATCTCCTTCATTGGCATGGGGCTGGCCCCCTGGACCACCCTGAAGAGCCTCAGGCCCCCAGAGGGCGCACAACCCTATACCGACCTGGAAAAGTTGGGACGACAAATCTACATGGAAGAAGGATGCTGGCACTGTCATACCCAGTTCGTCCGACCTGTCGCCAACGAGCCTTTACGGTACGGCCCTGTCTCGACCGCAAATGAATACATGTACGAGATCCCGCAACTTTTCGGCACACGCCGCGTAGGACCTGACCTGGCACGTGAAGCCGGTAAACGCTCCGACGATTGGCAATATGCCCATCTCTATAATCCCCAATCCACGGTCCCTTGGTCGGTGATGCCAGGATTCCCATGGCTCTTTGAAAAGAAAGACGGAAAGATCGTTCCCACCCAGAAAGCCAAGGCTCTGGTGGCCTATCTGCAGTCTCTTGGCCGAGCCCAATTGCCTACGATGCGTGCACAGGATTCCGTTTATCAGGCCCGGTTCACTGTGGGCACCCCACCGATGAAAACAGTGGAACTGGTCCAGCGAGGGGCGGAACTGTTCCAACGAGAATGCTCGGGTTGTCATGGCCCTACAGGGGATGGCAACGGAACCGCCAAGCCCTTCCTCCTCCCACCAGCCCAGAACCTCAAAACCTCACACCCTACGCCCTGGTATGTTTACAAAATCCTCCATCTCGGCCGCCCCGGCTCCTCTATGCCCCACTTCCGGCAATATTCCGAGCAAGATTTGTGGGCGTTGGCCTTTTACGTCGAGTCTTTGTATGAAGAGCCGCCGATCCCGCAAGACGCTCCCATTGA
Source organism: uncultured bacterium (assembly GCA_964422065.1). Classification (GTDB taxonomy): domain Bacteria; phylum Hydrothermota; class Hydrothermia; order WGAB01; family WGAB01; genus S141-55. Next base: position 47,356 of record CAYQZW010000002.1, read on the forward strand.
GACCGCAGAGCTGTTAGAACTCGGCAAACAGAAGTACGCCATGCTCTGTAGCTCCTGTCATGGACCGAAGGGGCGAGGGGATGGTGTTGTGGCGAGATCGTTAAAGCCTTCCCCGGCTGATTTCATCGGCCTACGGCCGTCCCCTGTACGCGTTGTGGAGGTGCTCAACAACGGCGTCCCGGGAACTGCGATGGTCGCCTTCCCACAGTTGACACCTCAAGAGAAGTGGGCGTTAGCGTATTACATTTGGCAGCTCATTAGGAAGAGCCCCTCCACGCCAACTCCGGGTGTTGCGACAGCCACTGCCCCTGCTCCCACCTCTGCCACTCCTCTGACGAACCTTGAAGCCTTAACCCCACCTCCACCAACGGAAGACTTGCTTGCCCGTGGCAAAGAACTCTTCAATTCAACCTGCTCTACGTGTCACGGCGCAGAGGGGACCGGAAAAGGTCCGGCCTCAGCAAGCCTTCAGCCGCCCCCAGCGAACTTCACGGACCAAACCTGGAAGCACGGCGGAACGATTAAAGAGATTTTCAGGACTATCACTCAGGGCAGTCCAGGTACAGCCATGGCGCCATACGCCCATCTTCCGGAGAACGACCGTTGGGCGCTGGCTTATTACGTGAAGAGTTTTTCGGACACAAAACTGCGGGCTATGGTCAAATGAAAACGTGGCTCAGTCGACTTGGCAGCCTCCTCATCCTGGCTCCCGGGGTATGGGCCTGCCCATTCTGCAACATAGATGGACCGGCAGTGCGAGTCTTCATCGTGACGGTGATGGGCTCCGCCATTCTCGGTGCAGTGTTTGTTTTCGTGTGGGCTTGGGCTTCTGGCCAATACGACAATGTCGAAGCCCCAAAATACCGGATCTTGGAGATTGATGAGGAAACCTCCGTCAACTTGGGACCGGACGGAGGACAAAAGGAGCAGATCCCATGACAAATTTTTTAGGGGCTATGGCCCAATACTGGGTGGCCGTTTTCATCGGACTCTTGGCATTGGGTGGGTTTGGTGCCCTCTTCGTTTGGGCCTGGCTGTCTGGCCAGTTCCGGGACGTGGAAGCTCCGAAACATCGAATGTTAGAACTCGATGAAACCACAGAGGTGAAAGATGAGTGACAAGCAACATCCTCACAGTAAGCAAAAGATGCCTCTTTGGCTCCTCCTCCTCTGGCTGGCATTCCTCTTGTTCATCGTGACCTACGTCATCATCAGCCTTTAACCCGTTCGGGCCAAAGGAAGTCCAAAGCGCTGGAATGGCGGGAAAGTCTACCCGCGCCTACGCTCGTGCTCGATCAGGTCTTGGATGTAATGGAGCAGTTCTTCAACAGCGGTTTCCTCACTCTCTCGCTCGATGTCCAGAATTTTGATGCCCCAGAAGGTGCGCTCGGTCTCGGGCCAGGACTCCTCGGTCAGTAAGAACCGATAGCCATGGGATGTCTCGAGGTCACGGAGACATTTCCCCAGCCAAAACGCAAAAAGGGGGGAGAGCCGTTCGGAGGTAAAAATCCGAACGATATTCTCCTTTTTGGTCAGGGCAATCTTCATGGCCCCTCCCCTTTCTCTTCAAACTCCTCAAGACGGTAAGAATGTTCCAGAGTCGGGAACTTCCCCTCTAAGACGTCTTGCTGGAAGGACTTTAATGCCTCTCGGATGATCTTGGCCAATTCGGCGTACCGTTTGACAAACCGAGGTTGGATCTCCTCGTAGAACCCCAGGAGGTCATGGATCACCAAGACCTGTCCGTCGGTATAGGGCCCTGCGCCAATCCCGATGGTAGGCACAGAGAGTGATTCTGTAATCTCTTTGGCAAGTTCGTAAGGCACGGCCTCCAAGACCAGGGAAAAGATCCCCGCCTCTTCCAGCATCTTGGCTTCTTTGAGGAGCCTGGCACGTTCGGATTCTGTCCTCCCCTGGATCCGATATCCGCCATACCGATGGATCTTTTGGGGGGTCAGACCGATATGTCCCATGACCGGGATGCCCCATCGGGTCAACGCGTCAACGACCTCAACAACTTCTTCGCCGCCCTCGACCTTCACCGCCTGAACCCCAGTCTCCTTCATGACCCGCCCGCAATTGCGAATGGCCTCCTCCACCGAGACCTGGTAACTCAAGAAGGGCATATCCGCAACGACCAGTGCGCGTTTGGCCGCACGTGCAACGATTTTGGAGTGATAGATGATGTGCTCCAGGGTCACTGGAATGGTCGAATCTTGGCCTTGGACCACCATGCCCAAGGAATCACCGACTAATAAAACATCGATCCCGACCTCATCCGCATATTTTGCCAGCGGGTAGTCATAGGCCGTCACCATCACGATCTTGCGACCCGTCCGCTTGTACTTCAACAGCGTGCGGGTCGTAACCCGTTTCTTCATCATTCACCTCTTGTATGTAATCTTGACGTTTTGCTTAAAACGGTGTGAAGTCGGTTTTTTCGGTCAGCCGATGCACGAACGCCGCAATAAGACGTGCGGCATTGTCCAAGTCTTTCAGACTCACCAATTCACAGGGGCTGTGCATGTAGCGGTTCGGGATAGAAATGAGGCCCGTAGCGACCCCCGCGCGCGTCAACTGAATCACATTGGCATCGGTCCCTGTACCGTACGGGATCCCCTCCACCTGATAGGGAATCTTCTCTGCCTCAGCGGTCTCGACCAAAAGATCAAAGACTTTGGGGTTGATGTTCGGTCCACGTGCGATGACGGGACCTCCACCGAGTTTGACTTCTCCGATCCGCTTCTTATCAATCCCCGGTTGATCCGTAGCGAATGTTACATCCACCGCGATCCCCACATCTGGATTCAGTCCAAATGCACTGGTCCGAGCCCCTCGGAGTCCGATCTCCTCTTGAACTGTAGCCACGGCGAACAAGGCCGCCTGGATCCCGTACTCTTTTGCGTAGCGGAGGGCCTCCAAGACGACGAACGCGCCTACCCGATCGTCGAATCCTCGAGCAGCCACAATTCCGTTTCTCAGTTCTTCGAAACCATACGCAAGCACTGCAGGAGCCCCGATATCTACGAGTTTCTCCGCCTCTTTTTTATCCTTAACCCCGATATCGATCCAGAGGTCGTGCATCTTCGGAACGCTCTCCCGTTCTTTCGGGTCCATCAGATGGATCGGTTTCTTCCCAATGACCCCGGAAATGATTTTCCCCTTTTTGCCTCGGATCCAAACGCGCTGACCCTGGACAATCTGGACGTCCCATCCACCGATCGGGGCAAAATACAAAAATCCCTGATCGTCAATATAACGAATCATGAGGCCGATTTCGTCCATGTGACCCGCAAGCATTACACGAGGTTTTCCATTCTCGTTCAAGGCAGCGATGGTGTTGCCGTGAACATCCACACGCACGGAGTCTGCAAACTCTTTGGCCCGCGTTTGCCAGACCTGACTGGCTTCGCCTTCAAATCCAGACGGGCTCATCGTATCCATGAGTCTTTTCAGGAACGCTTTGGCTTTGCGATCCATAGACACCTCCTTATTTCTCTTTCAGAATTTCTAACCCCGGGAGACTTTTACCGGCGAGAAACTCTAAGGTTGCGCCGCCTCCCGTAGAGACATGGGTAATTTCCTCGTCGGAGACCCCTGCGGCGTGGAGGGCCCGCACCGTATCTCCTCCACCCGTAACAGTCACGGTTCCTTCTTCTGTAACTTTCCGAAGTTTCCGTGCAATCTCCAGAGTTCCTTGGTCCATCCCAGCAATCTCAAAGACCCCCATTGGGCCGTTCCAAAAGATCGTGCCATTCCCGTCCATCAAGGAAACAAACCGTGCAATCGTCTTGGGGCCGATGTCCACGCCTTGATATCCCTCGGGGATTTCACCCTCTACGATCTCCAGAGGTTCGTTAGCCTTGACGTCCTTAGCAACGACATGATCCTCAGGCAATACAACCCGATCTCCGTAACGGTCCAAAAACTCCTGAACCTTAGGGATGGACTCTTCATCTAAAAGGGAGTTTCCAATTGCTTTCCCTTGGGCCTTCAGGAAGGTATAGGCCATGCCCCCGCCAATTAAGCAACGGTCGGCTTTAGGCAGTAGGGCTTCCAGTACACCGATCTTATCGGAGACCTTTGCGCCGCCTAAAATCACCGTATAGGGTTTTTTCGGGTGGTCCCGGATTTCCGTGAGATACCGAACTTCTCGCTCTACTAACATTCCTGCAACGCAAGGGGAAAGAAACGAAGCGACCCCGAACGTTGAGGCGTGGGCACGGTGGGCCGTGCCGAAAGCATCGTTGACGTAGAGGTCTCCGTAGGAAGCCAAAAGTTTTGCAAACTCCGGATCATTGGCACGCTCTCCGGGGTAAAACCGGGTATTTTCCAAGAGGAAGAGACTCCCAGGGGGTGCGGTACGCACTCGCTGGACGCCTTGCTCCAGATCCGGGATGAAGGTCACGGAATGTCCAATGAGCGTTGCCAGATGATCCGCCACCGGCCGAAGGGAGAGTTCCGGCACGACTTTGCCCTTCGGTCGGCCCAAGTGGCTCGCCAGAACCACAATAGCCCCCTTGTCCAGAAGAAACTGGAGGGTAGGAAGGGAGGCCCGGATGCGGGTGTCGTCTTTCACTTTGCCGTCCTCTAAGGGGACGTTGTAATCCACCCGCACCAAGACACGCTTGCCCCGCAAGAGCCCTGGATCCAAATCCCTTAAGGTCCGTAACTTCATAGCCCTTTCCCAATCATGTACATCAAGAGGTCAATCACCCGAACTGAGTAAGCCCACTCATTGTCATACCAGCCGAAGACCTTGACCAGCCGGCCGTCGACCACCTGAGTTAATGTGGCGTCAAACACCACCGAGTGATCGTTGCCAATGACATCGACCGAAACGACTGGATCCTCGTTGTACTCCAGAATCCCCCGAAGATCGCCCTCAGCAGCCTCTTTGAAGGCCTGGTTGATCTCTTCAACCGTTGTCGGTCGTTCCACAAGGGCTGCAAAGTCCACGAGCGAGGCGTCGGGCGTGGGGACACGAAGAGCAATCGCAGAAAGTTTGCCTTTGAGTTCGGGGAAGATCAGGGAGATCGCTTTGGCCGCACCCGTCGATGTGGGAATGACGGAAAGGGACGCCGCCCGCGCACGCCGGAAATCCCGGTGGGGGGCATCTAAAAGCCGCTGGTCGTTAGTGTATGCGTGCACCGTGGTCATGACCCCCTGAAGGATCTTGAATCGCTCGTGGAGCACTTTCACCAACGGCGCAAAAGCATTCGTCGTGCAAGAAGCGTTGGAGACCACATGATGCTTCGTAGGGTCATACGTCTTATGATTGACGCCCATCACGAAGGTGGCATCAGGAGGCTCTCCTTTGCCAGGTGCCGTGATGATGACTTTTTTGACGGTATCTCTGAGGTGAAGGGCGGCCTTGTCCCGGGAACGGAAAACCCCAGAGGCCTCGATCACTACCTCCACCCCCAAGTCTCCCCATGGAATTTCCGAAGGATCCCGATGTGAGAAGACCTTGATCTCCTTTCCATCCACGACCAACGCATCCCCCTGGGTTTCCACCGTCCCCTCGTAAATGCCAAAGACCGAATCATATTTGAACAAGTAGGCCAATGTCTCCACATCTGCGATGTCATTGATGGCCACGAATTCAAGGTCGTCATAATCCAGTCCGGCCTTGAGGACATGCCGTCCAATGCGCCCAAACCCATTGATTCCTATTTTTACTGCCATGGTTGTCCTCCTTTTTTAGGGTTGTCCAGGAGCAGACCCACACTCCTCCTCGACTTTCCCAACCCAGAACTGTCTCTCCCCCTTTGATGTGAGATTACATCAAGCGGGGAACGCGTGAAACTGGCCCCATCCCGGCTTGACGACGAGTACTTCCAAAAGAGGGAAAACCCAACGGTCATGACCAACTCCTTTCCCAGGATAATACTTTAATTGCCCAGGATTGGCAAGTCAAGGAAAGTGGCGGTTTCCGGGAAATCAGAGGGGCCAAGCCATCAAGGCCCACAATTCTCAAGTTCATTGACACCCCTTGGGGCAGAGTGTACAATTGCGGTTGTCCTGCCTCTGGGTTCCCCAGACAGGTCAGAACTTTTAAACCATGGAGGTAGAAGTATCATGGCAGAACAGAAGCAAGGGAGAGTCAAGTGGTTTGACTCTCGGAAAGGATACGGATTCATCGAGATGGAAGATGGGTCCGGAGATGTCTTCGTGCATTTCACCGATATCGTCGGTGAAGGCTACAGAGCACTCAACGAAGGTGAACTGGTGAGATTCGAGGTTGTGGATTCGCCTCGAGGGCCGAAGGCCATCAACGTCGAACGCATGGAGTGAGAATCCATGGCGCCCCGGGCGATCGGCCGAAACCGACGTCCGGGGCGTTTTCACTCACTGGTTCCCTCTCCTCTCTTTCCATCGTTCCCATTACGGGAGTAAGCAGGAGGCGGAAGGGGTGGAGAAGATTTTTGTCCAGAATCTTCTTCGGGCCATCCAAGATCTGATTGCCCCACCTCTCTGCGTTTTATGTCGTCAGTACTCTGCTCAAATCCTCTGTCAAGAATGCCTCCAAGTCCTGGAAAAATTCAAGATCCGACCACCCCGTTGTTATCGTTGTGGCGCCCCCCTGTATGGCCGAAAATGTAAACGTTGTCACGGCGTCCGGCTTCCTTTTGCCCTTGCCCGTGGGGCGTTCCTATATAGCGGACCCGCAGCAAAGATTGTGGAAGTCATGAAATACCAACGGTTTCGATCGCTCATTCCGTGGATGGCAGAACAGATGATCCCCCTCTTAGAGGAGTTCCAAGGACAGTGGTTGGTCCCGGTCCCCTTGCATCCCGCCCGCGTTCGGGAACGGGGATTCTCCCAGACCCGGGAACTCGCAAGTGCGATAGCACTAAAAACAGGACTCAAGGTCACCCCTGCACTCGAGCGAATTCGCTACACACGAAGTCAGACCACCTTGGTGCCCTCAGAACGGAGGAAAAATGTCCAGAAGGCGTTTCGTGCCCGGGCTGAAATCAAGGATCCGGTAATCCTTTTGGACGACGTCATGACCACGGGTGCAACGGTAAAAGAGGCCGCCAAGGCCTTGATCCACGCCGGTACCCCACGGGTGGAGGTCTTGGTCTTCGCCATCACCCCAGGCACGGACCTATAAAATTCATATCGTCACGGAAACCATGACTGCAAGACAGTCCATTGATCTCCTCTTGGTCAACGTCGGGGAACTGGCGGGTGTGTGGGAAGGCCGGTTCCAGACCCAACGCCAGACTTCGATCGCCATCCATGCGGGACGGATCCTCTCTATCGGGCCGGAACACCATCTCCTTCAACAGTACCAGCCCCAAGAGGTCTTGGATGTGGAGGGCCGCTGTGTGGTTCCAGGATTCGTGGATCCACACACTCATCTCGTCTATGCGGGCTGCCGGCACCCGGAACTGGAACTCCGGCTCCAAGGCAAATCCTATCTCGAAATCTTAGAAGCGGGCGGGGGGATCATGGACACCGTTCAGAAAACAAGAGCGTCTTCGGAAGAGACCCTGTTTCTAATGGCACTCCAGAGACTGGATGAAATGCTCCGTCTGGGAACCACAACCGTGGAAATTAAAACGGGGTATGGCCTGGACCTGAAAAACGAACTCAAGATGCTGCAGGTCATCCAGAGGCTCAAAGAATCTGCTGTTCAGGACTTGGTTGCTACGTTCCTGGGAGCCCATGTTATCCCACCAGAATATCGCACGCACCGTCAGGACTTTGTTCAGGAGGTGATCCAGTGGCTTCCAAAAGCCCGTTCTATGGCAGAGTTCGTGGACGTGTTCATGGATGAGGGGGCGTTCACGGCCGACGAGACCCGTGAAATCCTGACCGTGGCACGAGACCTGGGGTATCGGATCAAACTCCATGCGGATGAGCTGGCAAATACCGGTGGTGCCCAACTCGCCGCAGAATTCCACGCGGTCTCTGCAGATCATTTGGTCCATACCGATCCTGAAGGATTCGAGGCCTTGAATCGTGCGGGCACTGTCCCGATTTTGCTGCCTGCGACTTCCTTCTTCTTACGTTCCCCCTACGCTCGAGCGGTAGAGATGTGGCGTCAAGGGCTTCCCGTCGCGCTGGCCACGGACCACAACCCCGGGACTTCCCCCACCTATTCGATGCCCTTTGTTATGCAACTGGCCGTCTTTGAGATGGGGCTCCAACCTTGGCAGGCTCTGGTAGCCGCGACTGCCCATGCAGCCCGTGCCCTCGGCTTAGAGAACCGTGTGGGGACCCTGGACCCCGGAAAACAGGCAGATCTGGTCATCTTGGACGCGGAGTCGTATATCCATCTGGTTTATGAACTTGGCCGTCCCCTGATCGCCGCTGTGTTCAAACGCGGCACACTGGTTTACCCAAAGCCCACGTAAACCCCTTCAATCTTCAGATCGGTTCCTCTTCTTCCAGAAGGAACCCCACTTCCAAAACCACTTGATACTGAGTCACTCGCCGGCCATCAATGCTCCCTCGAATTTCTTTTACTTCAAACCAACTCAGGTTCCGGAGGGTCTGAGAGGCCCGCCGAATGGCCGAAGCGATGGCCTCCTCGATACTCTCCGCACTGGTTCCCACCAGACTGATCTTCTTATAAACTGCCATGCTCAACCTCCTTTGGCTCAATTATACACGGCGATGACCTGTAGAATTTGGGCGTCAAGAAAGGAGGTTGGAGATGGCCGGGATCGTTGTCTTTGACACCCAAAAAATCGAAGAACTCCACGAGTTTTATACGCAACGTGCAGGGTTTCAAGTGTGGGAGATCCAGAAAGGTCTGCTGGTCTTGCGAGAAGGGAATCTGCTGGTGGGGTTTCACCCCCATCCAGATCGGCCTCCCACCCTGGGGACGTTGCGCATCTGGCTCCCTTCGCCGACAGATCTTGAGGAGCGGTATCAACGACTCCAGGATGTCGCTTCCCAGGCCCCGACATGGTCTACAGCCCCTCGGATCTACATGTTTACGGCTCGCGACCCGGAGGGCCGGGTGGTCCACTTTCATTATCAACCTGGGATCCATCTCCCCTTCTTCTCCTCCGACCGACTTTTGGTGACCCGTCGGAGCATCCGAGAGTTTACAGACGACCCCGTTCCCGATGAACTCCTATGGAAGGTTTTGGAACTCAGCCGGTTCGCGCCGACATCCCGCAACTCACAGTCCTATACTTATTGGGTCATCCGAGATCGAAAACTCCTGAACTTCTTAGGACAAATCCGTAAGGAAAGCGATCCCATTGCCCGTGCACCGATGGCAATCGCCGTCACAGCAGACCCTCAAAAGTCCAAACGTTACGAACAGGACGCCGTCATTGCGGCCTATCACTTGATGCTCGCAGCATGGACATTCGGCCTCGGTACCTGTTGGATCGCCGCGATGAATCGCCCGGATGTGAAGGAAGCCTTAGGAATCCCCATGGACCATTATGTAGCCACAGTTACGCCATTAGGGTTTCCGAAATCCGTGCCGGAGGCCCCATCCAGACGGCCTGCAGAGGCCATGGTCCGGTTTGTAAATACGACGGAATGAT
>CAYQZW010000003.1:0-56525 GCA_964422065.1 uncultured bacterium
CTGGAGGTTTTTGAAGATCTCGGCACCCTGCAGGACGTCCACCTGGTCAGGCGGAAGCCCTTGGTTTTCAAACTCTTTTCGCCGGTCCATCTGGACCTCGATGTCGGCCCCCAGGATCCAGCGGAGGGTGCGGTCTGAGAGTTTTCCAGAGAGGACCGAGCGGAGCCCGCCCGCATTCCGGTTGAGGTCGATGATGTGCCCGGGGATGGCGATCAGGCCGCTCCGTTTGACCCCGTAAACCGTCACTTTGAGACGGCGGCCTTCGCCCAGCCGGGAATCCACCGTCACCCCACCCTGGATCTGTCGGATCTGCTTGCCGGTTCCCCGTTTCTTGATGAAGGAACGGGCGGTTTCTGGGAGGCTGTCGGCGGTGGCCTTGTCTAAGGTGCTGGGGTTCAGGGCGTAAGGAGAATCGTAGGCGTTGAAGATGGCCGTGACCTGAGTCCGGGCCGACGCCTGGGAACGGACCACGAGGTTGAAGTTTCTGGCGTCCAATGACGCGTGTTCCCGGAAACCGTCGGTGGTGGTTCGGCTGACCCCCAGCACGTAAGAGGTCCGGCCGAGGGTTCCCAGCGCAGAGCCCTGGAATTTCTGGAGACCGAAGGAGCCGAGGATTGCCAAGGGCTCAAACTGAATCGGGACAGGGGGTGCCGTCCGGGTCTCCAAGTCCAGGACCCCGCCGGCTGCGTTGCCGTATAGGGCAGAACTTGGGCCCTTGATGACCTCAATGCGACGGACCCAGGCCAGGTTGATGTTGTTCAGTTGGGCGGTGCCGTCCGGCATGGTCAGCGGAATGCCGTCCAGCATGAGCCGGAGGCCCCGAACCCCGAACGGCGCACGTGCGCCGATCCCCCGGACCACAATCCGGTCGCCTTGGGACGGGTTATTCCGGTTGAAGACCACCAGGCCCGGGACCGAGCGGAGGACTTCCTCCAGGGAGAGGGTGGGTTGGCCCTGCCGGACCTCTTTCGGGCCCAGGAGGTCTGCAGACCACGGAAGGGTCAACAACGGTTCTGCCAGACGGGGCGCGGTCACGATAATCGGAGGGAGTTCGTACATCGGATAGGTCTGGCTGGTATCCGGCTCCTGGCCAGCGGCCATGGACGTCCCCACCACCCACACCCCCAGGATCCACCAGCGCCTCATGGATGACCTCCTTGTTAAGCCCGTGTCCCCAAAAACGGCCCTCAAAAGCCTATCTAAGGCCTGTGTATTGGAGGAATATCCTGAGGCGCAGACCCAACCTCATCAGGGTTTGATGTTCAAGCAAACCATGTTGAGTCTTGCAGACCCCCATTCCACCGTTTATGATACAGGAAAACTTGCCGCACGGGGATGAAAAGGGGATGCCCAGCGAGCAATGACATAAGGTCCAAACACATCGATTTTTAGGGTGGGTTCCGAGTTCCTGAGCGTGTGTGGCACAGGGCTTGAACGCGGCCAGTCCTGGTCCCGGCCTCTGCGCGCCCTGAAGGTCCGGCAATAGAACCCGAATCCCTGGCCCCGCGATTCGGGTCCCAACTTGAGCAGGGAGAACAGGTAGAGCCAGCCCCTTTTGTCTGTCTGCAGTACGAAAAGTCAAACTTTCCGTACACTCTGCAGTACGAATAGTCCAGAGGGCACTGTTTCGCCCTTCTTGAGCCGATTTCCGGCCCCCATTCTCCTGCCCCTTTCCCCGGCCCAGGGCCTCTGGCCCCTGTCCCAAACCCCCCCAACGCTCACTGTTTCCTTTACACCGTCAGGTCGCTCGTGTATAAATAGCACCGTGATGAGCCAGAGACAGCCTGAAGAATACGAAGTCCGGAAGAAGAAGCGCGAAGAACTCCAGGCCTTGGGGATCGAGCCCTACGCCTATCGGTTTGAGGTCACGCACCACGCCCGGGAGATCAGAGAGCGCTATCCGGAATTTGAGGGAAAAACCGTTCGAATTGCGGGGCGAATCATGGCCAAGCGGGTCTTCGGCAACCTCATCTTCTCCCACCTCCGCGACGAGAGCGGCGAGATCCAGATCGCCTTCGAGAAGAAGACTACCGCCTCCCCGGTCCCTGAAATGGCGAGCACCAAGTTCGTCAAGAAGTATGTGGACCTGGGGGACATCCTGGGCGTTGAAGGCGAGGTCTTTCAAACCAAGACCGGAGAAATCACGGTCCGGGTCCAATCCTTTGTGTTGTTGGCCAAAGGGCTACGGGCATTGCCCGAGAAATGGCACGGCTTACAGGACCCGGAGATCCGATACCGCCAGCGCTATCTGGACATGATCGCCAACCCGGACGTGCGGGATCGGCTCAAGACCGCTTCCGCGATCCTCCAAAAGATCCGATCCTTCTTCTTGGATCACGGCTTCCACGAGATCGACACCCCGATCCTTCAGCCGATCTATGGAGGCGCGTTCGCCCGCCCGTTTGAGACCTTTTCCCATGCCCTGAATACCCGCCTCTACCTCCGGATCTCCGACGAACTCTACCTCAAGCGCCTCTTGGTGGGAGGCCTCGAACGCGTCTTTGAGTTCTCCCGTGACTTCCGCAACGAGGGCATTGACCGCCTACACTACCCCGAGTTCACCATCCTGGAGGCCTACGCCGCATACTGGGACTACATGGACATGCTTGACCTCGTGGAGGAACTCCTGCATGCCCTGGCCGTCCACGTCTGGGGCTCCCCAAAGGGAACCTACCGAGACCAGCCCCTGGATTTCTCTCGTCCGTTTGCAAGGATCGATTTTATCGAGAGTCTGAGTGAGCGCCTGGGGGCGAACCCCCTGGACCTGCCAGAGGACGACCTCCGCGAACTCGCCCGCCAACACGACGTCAACCCCAACCACCCTCGACACAAGATCATTGACAAACTCTTTGACCAACTTGTCGGGGAGACCCTGTTCCAGCCGACGTTCGTCCTGGATCATCCCCTGCTCCTCTCGCCCCTGGCCAAGCGCCATCGCACCAAACCCCACCGCGTGGAACGCTTTGAACTCTATGTGGCCGGGATGGAACTCGTCAACGCCTTCTCGGAATTGAACGATCCTGTAGACCAGCGCCAGCGGTTTGAGGAACAACTCCAACTCCGCGCCAGTGGCGACCTGGAAGTCCCCTTAGAGATTGACGAGGATTTCCTGACAGCCTTGGAATACGGGATGCCGCCCGCCGGCGGGATCGGAATCGGCATGGAACGCCTGTTGATGATCCTCCTGGACCAGCCGACCATCCGCGATGTCATCCCCTTCCCTCAACTTCGGCCAAAAACCTGAGCCCTTGCGCTCGGGCCCCTGACCATGAACAAAACCGAACTCTTCCTGGCCCGTCGTTTTCTGATCCATAGCCGGAAGGGGACCCTGCCCATCCTGGTCCTGTTCTCTATCCTCGGGGTCCTCCTGGGCACCGGGACCATGCTTGTGGTGAACGGCGTTATGTCCGGCTTCCACCACGAACTCAAGGCCCGAATCCTGGGGATGACCCCGCATGTGATCGTGCGGAAGTTCTTTGATGCCCCGATCTCCGACTGGTCCCCCTTGGTCCGGGAGATCCAGAAAATGCCCGAAGTCAAGGCCGCCGGGCCCTATCTCCTGACCAAGGTGATGGTCCGGACCCGGGAATATGTGGACGGCGCTGTGGTTCGGGGGGTCCCGGAAGACGGTGGAGTGAAGGGGCCAGACCTCCAGAAGGCTGTGGTGATGGGGGAGTTTGACCTGAGGCCCGGCCATGTACTCCTGGGCTCCGCCCTCGCATCCCAACTCCGCGTCACCCCGGGCGATACCATCGAACTCCTTTCCCCGGCCTCCGCCGTCCAGACCCCGCTGGGAACCCTCCTGGAGCCCAAACAGGTCATCGTCTCCGGGATCTTTGACGCCGGACTTTACGACTACAATGCTACCCTTATCCTCGGGAACCTGCGGGATGTTCAGGACCTCATCGATTGGCAATCCTCCATCCTGGGGATCGAGGTGGACCTCCAAGACCCCTATCGTGCCAAGGCGTTTGCCCAGAACCTGGAACAAAAACTCGGCTACCCCTTCCAGGTGCTCTCCTGGACCGACCTCAATCGGAGCCTCTTTGCTGCCCTGAGCCTGGAAAAACTGGCGATGTTCCTGGTGCTCATCCTGATGGTGGTCATCGCATCGTTCTCCATCATCGCGACCCTGACAATCATGGTGACCCAAAAGACCCGGGAGATTGGCATTCTCCGATCGTTGGGGTTCTCCCGGACCCAGATCCTCCGGATCTTCCTCTGGGTAGGGATCGTGATTGGGGTCTTTGGCATTTTCCTCGGGCTTTTGGTGGGCTATGGAGTGGCGGCTTTTATCCAGTATTCTGGCCTGGTCCGCTTGCCTCCGGAGGTCTACTTCATTGATTACCTGCCGGTCCTGATCCGAGCCCGGGATGTCGTCCTGATCGTGGTCTCTGCCCTGATTGTTGTGGTCGTGGCTTCCCTGCTGCCGGCCCGCCGGGCCGCCAATCTCCATCCCGTGGAGGCGATTCGGTATGAGTGAGACCGTGGTCCTCAGGGCGCGCAACATCGTGCGGGAGTTTCCAAGCGGCAACGAGATCCTCCGGGTCCTCAAAGGGGTGTCCCTGGATCTCCATGCAGGGGAGATCGTGGGGATCTTCGGCCCATCTGGCGCAGGCAAAAGTACCCTGCTCCATATCCTGGGGACTCTGGACCGGCCCACCCAGGGGGAACTCTGGATCCTGGGACAAGACCCGTTTCGCCTTGGAGACCCCGAACTTTCGCGGTTCCGGAGTCAAACCATCGGCTTTGTCTTCCAGTTCCATCACCTCTTTACAGAACTCACCGCCCTGGAGAACGTGATGTTACCGATGATGCTGCGGGGCCTCCCGGACGCCCGGGCCCGGGCCGAGGCCCTCCTGGAGGAGGTCGGGCTCCAGGATCGGATGCATCACCGACCCACAGAACTCTCGGGGGGCGAGAGCCAGCGGGTCACCGTCGCGCGCGCCCTGGCGAACGAGCCCCCGATCCTCCTGGCCGACGAGCCCACGGGCAACTTGGATTCGGCCAACGAGGAACGCCTCCTGGACCTATTTCAGGCCCTCAATGAACGCCATGGAACCGCCATTCTCATCGTGAGCCATAACCGGCGGATCCAATCCTTTTGTCATCGAGCCCTCTACCTCAAAGACGGAGTGTTGAGCCATGAACCTGAGAATCGTACCCCTTGAAGAAGCGAAGGACGAGTATCGGACAGCATTGCGACGCGCCAATAACGCCACGGTGTTCCACACCGTGGAATGGCTGGAATGCATCCACCAGGCCTTGAATGGCCGGGTTTATATCGGGTTTGCAGAGGACTTCGCAATCCCCCTCTTCGTCAAAGGCAAACCCCCGTTTCGCCGGGTCTTCTCTCTGCCGTATGACACTTACGGCGGCCCGTTGGTCCGACGAAACCAGACCGTCTCCATCGACGCCCTGTATGCCCCCTTGGATTGGGTACGGATCGTGGATTACCGAACGGTCGTGTCTGAGGCCAAGCGATTCCGGGCCCTCCAGTGGGTGACCCACGTGATCTATCTCCGCGGCGGAATGGGGGAGGTCCAGGATCGCTATACCGGCTCCCTCAAAAAGGCCCTCAAACAAGCCAAGCGCCGGGGCCTTGACCTGGAGACCCTCCGGGATCCCAGCGAACTCCGCGTGTTCTATCAACTCTACCTTCAGACCGCCAAACGCAACAAGTTGCCGGTCTACCCCTACCGACTGTTTCGGGAGATCTTTGAGCGGATGGTGCCAAAGGGGTATGCCACCTTTTACCTCGCGCGCCACGAGTTGGAGGCCGTGGCCGGCCTTCTGGTCTTAAAAGACCACAACATGGCCCTGGCCTGGGTGGATGGCTATAAGGAAGAGGCGCTGCCCCTGCGCCCGATGAACGCCCTGATCGACAAGTCGATCCGGGACGCCGCCCGGCTCCGACTGAACGTCTATAACCTGGGCAGTACCCCGACGAACCGGCCGGGCATCGTGAAGTTCAAGGAGAGTTTTGGAGCGGTGACGTACCACTTCACGGTCTTTGAACACCTGCCGGTCCACCAGGCCCTGGCGCGGTGGATCTTGCGGAAGGGCTAAAGCCCTCAGGCGCCTTGGGACCGGAGTCGTTCCAGGGCCTTTTGCAACACGGCCCGCTCTGTCTTGTAGGAGAGCCGTGCCAGGGCCTCTTCGGCGGGCAACCAGAGGACTTCATCCACCTCAAAGTCGTGCCGGGAAGGGTCCCCGCCCGTGCAGACCATGAGGTAGAAGTACACGATTTTGTGATGTCGGACCTTCTGGCCCGAGTCGTCTGGCCAGACGAACCAATAGTCAATTTTGTCAATCAGACCTTGAGGTTGGACTTCCAGGCCGGTCTCTTCCCGGACCTCGCGGACGGCGGCCTGTTCCGGGGACTCCCCTTTTTCAATCAGGCCCTTGGGCAGTGCGAAGCGGTCGCCCACCCGAATCACTGCGATCTCCAGCCCGGTCGGCCCTTTCCGATAAACGACACCTCCGGCCGAGAACTCCAGGACCGTAGGGATCTTCTTTTTCGGCCCAGCCATCCCCAAAATTCTATGGCTCAACAGGCGCCCCGGTGTCCCCCGGGCCAGCGGTCTCCTGTTCCTTGACTCCCCGGAGGAAGGCCCGTAAAACACTGGGGATGCCACGAGGTACGAAACCTGAAGACAGCCTGCGGTTCATGGGATTTGCGTCGCCCGCAGAGGACTTTGCGGAGCGGCCGTTAGACCTTCATCGCCTGCTGGTTCCTCGTCCCTCCGCAACCTTCTTTTTTCGGGCGGAGGGCAGTGGATTGGAGCCTTCTGGGATCCATGCGGGCGACCTCCTGGTCGTGGATCGGTCAGTTCGGCCCCGGACCGGCGATATCGTGATCGCCGTTGTGGACGGTGAGTTCGTGGTTCGACGACTGAGACGACGCGGCAAGACCGTGTTCCTGGAAACGGACGACCCCAGCATCAAGCCCATCCGACGGTCCGTGGGGGAGGAAGGCCTGGAGATCTGGGGAGTGGTCCTCCATGTCATCCACTCGTTCCGGAAGACATAAATTCGTTCTTATTGACGCCGACAACTTCTATGCCTCGTGTGAGCGGGTGTTTCAGCCGCATCTCCGGGGCAAGCCGGTCGTGGTCCTTTCCAACAACGACGGCTGCGTGATCGCACGGTCTGCAGAAGCCAAGGCCCTCGGAATCCCCATGGGTGCCCCGGCCCACCTCTATGAGCCGGTCTTCCAGAAATACGGCGTGGTCACCCTTTCCTCCAACTTCACCCTCTATGCCGACATGTCCCATCGGATGTTTGACGTCATCCGCCAGTTCACACCCTGGATGGAGATCTATTCCATCGACGAGGTCTTCCTGTGGGTGGATTCGGCAGAATGGAAGAGCGGGAAAGCCCTGGGCCGGGCGATTCGGCAAACCATCCGGCAGTGGATTGGTATCCCCGTAACCGTGGGGCTCGCCCGAACAAAGACCCTGACCAAGGTCGCGGTCGAGGAAGCCAAGCAGAACCCCAGATGGAAAGGTGTGCTGGATCTGGAAGAAGAGGAGGGGGTTCGGGAGGCCCTGCTCCGGACGTTGCCCGTGGAGGAGGTCTGGGGGATCGGGCCCCGGCTCGCCCGGTTCCTGAGGGCCCAGGGGATCGAGACGGCCCACGACCTGCTCCAGCGCCCTCAGGCGTGGGTCGAGAAGCACCTCACGGTCCAGGGCCTCCGCCTCTGGCTCGAACTGGCCGGGACCCCGTGTTACCCCTTGATCACGGCCCCGCCCCTCCACAAGAGTCTCCGGACCTCCCGCACCTTCCCGCGAGATCTCTTTGAATTTGAGAAACTCCGGGAGGCCGTGGCGACCTTTGTTGCACGTACTGCCGAGAAACTGCGGGCCGAAAAGGCCGTCGCCGGCCGGGTTGGGGTCTTCATCATGACCAACCCCCACAAGCCCGAGGCCCCTCAATACCGCGCGGAGGAGTTTCGGAAACTCCCACAACCCACAGACTCCACCCTCGTCCTCCAGGAGGTGGCCCTGGAACTTCTGGAAGAACTCTACCGGCCCGGATACGGCTACAAACGGGCCGGCGTGGTGCTGGCCGACCTTTATCCGCGATCGGAATACCCCCGTTCCCTGTTCCCCTTGCCCTATGATGAAGCCAAACACCGCCAGTTAATGAAGGCCATGGACCTCCTGAACTGGCATTACGGGCAAGACACGTTGCGGCTGGCCGCTTCAGGCTTGGAACACACCTGGCGGATGCGCCAGCGCCATCGATCGCCCCGATTCACCACCCACTGGGACGAAATCCCGATTGCAAGCACCCGTGTTCCTGCCCATCGTACATAACGCCAATCTTTCATTGGGATCCATGGGGCGAGGAGAGTCGAGGCAATCACGGGGAAGAAAGGTTTTTCTCCCTGCCCCAGAGGCGTTGGAGTTCAGGGATTTGGGCGATCGTGCCGAGTCCCACGAAGACCCCAACAAAGATCCCGCCAGAGACCAGAAGGTCATAGAGGGGGTGCTCGAGATGAAACGCCACCAGGGGAACCGCAGCAGCCAGGGTCACGCCGATCAAGCGTCCTCCCCATCCCACCATCGTTTGAGGCATCGGGAACTCGCGGGCCAGCGCGCCAGTTAGGAGCAGGGCCTGCGCGGTGCTCGCGAGGGAAGTTGCTAAGGCCAGGGCCGGGAACCCCAGGACCGGCGCGAGGCTCAGGGCGATAACCAGGTTGACGCCGGCGCCGAGGGCAAACGCGAAGTTCGGCACCCGGATCTCTTTCCGGGCAAAGAAGACGTTCAACAAGACGCGGGAGAGTGCAAACGGGACGATATTCAGTGCATAAAAGAGCAGGGCCTGCGCGGTATAAAAGACATCGGGTCCCCCAAAGGCGCCTCGTCGGTACAGCACCGCCACGATCGGCTCCGCCCGGAGCATCAGGAAGACGGTCGTTGGGAACGTCAAGAACAGTGCCCCACGAACCGCCGACCAGAGTTCTTCTCGTAGGGCTTCTGGAGCATCCACCTGCCGGCTGATCTCAGGCAACGAGACAGCAGAGACCCCAACGCCGAAGAGGGCAATCGGCAGGTGCATCAACCGAAAGGCATAGTTGAGGTACGAGATTGCACCCTCCCGAAGGAAGGAGGCGATCAGGGTGTTCACGAAGAGAGTAAACCGGGTTAGGGCAGTATTGAAGACGACTGGAACGAAGAGTTTCTGGATACTTCGTAGCCCTGGGTGTTGGGGATCCGGTCGTGCCCAACGGATCCCGGTCTTGCGGACCGCCGGGACCTGGGCCAGGATCTGGAGGAGCCCGCCGACCAGGACACCGATCCCCACGAAAAACAGCGCGACGTGCGGGGTAACCTTTTGCCAGGCGGCAAGGCCGATGAACAACAGGACGCCGAGGTTGAAAAAGGCGGGGGCCAGTGCCGGCAAAAAGAAGATCCGAAAGGCGTTCAAAACCCCCATCAGCAGTGCCGAAATGCCGACCAGGATGAGGTAAGGGAAGAGGAGACGGGTCATCTGGACCGTGAATTCGAACTTGACCGGGATACTTCGGAACCCGTATGCGGTCAGGGTTACCCACACCGGCGCCAGCAGGATGCCCAATAGGGCCATCAGGGCCCCGAGGATCAGGATCCCCCAGAAGACAGTGGAGAAGAGACGCTCGGGACGCTCTCTGCGCTCAACCGATTGAACAAACACCGGGACAAACGCCGTCTGGATCGCATTCTCCGCCAGAAGATCGCGGAGATAGTTCGGAATCCGGAAGGCGACATAGAAGACATCGGAAAACCGGCCAGCGCCGAGCAAGAAGGCGATCCCCGCCTCACGGAGGAGCCCCAGGACGCGGCTAATCAGGGTGGCGGAAGCGAAGGAAAAGACCGAACGATACCGCACAACCTAAAAGATACGCAACCCCCCAAAAGATGTCAAATTAAGGTGCGCTGAACTCCGAGGGAAGAGAGAGGACGACCTTTTGGAATACCGCCTCTCGTCGGGATGCTTCAGATATGCAAGATCCCCACTCCGTGGCGGAAAATCCACCACCCGGTGGTGGATTTTCCATATCCGTTCGGAGGCCGAGGATTATGCTCTGGCTCGAGGTTTCCTTCTCTCATGCCTGACCCCAGACCCCCGGACGAATGGCAGTGTTTTTCCCGAAGGTATTGTCCGGCCTTGCATGAACGGGCATCATAAACTATGATTTCCTCAAGAGGTCATCGGGCTCGGAAAATCCGAATTCTGGGCATTGCCGACCGTCAGGGACAAGCTCGGATGCCCGATGCTCCGAAGAGACAGGAGGTCTTTCAATGCACAGGCTGAGTCCGATCCGGGCCCTCTTCGGGACCCTTGGCCTTTGGCTACTCACGGAAGTTGGCCTGGCCGGGACATGGATCCAGCATACCAAGGCCCAGTTCCAGACCGGGACCCTGTCTCAGGTCCAGGCCACCTGGCCCAGTGGTGAAGACGACGGCTTCCTCCGCCTGGCCCTCCCCGTCGTGAACGGGACCTTTGACGAGCAGGACAATCCCCTGGAGGGCTGGACCGATGAGAGTGAGGGGGACGGGACCCGCGTGATCGAGGCCGTCTCCGCTGGGGGCCGTCCCCATGTCCTCCACCTCTATGCGACTTACGGCACCGTGACCACCCGAGCACGGGTCTCTCAGACCTTTACCCATGGCCTGGACTTCCTCCGCCGCTTCAACGTCGAAGTCTATCCCATCAGTTCCGAGATCTTCCACAACGGTTACATCGTGTTCCATGTCTTTGCTTATGACACAAACGATAACAGCCTGATCCAGGGCGGTTGGATCCCTTACCTCTTGAGTGGGGACTGGACTCCTACCACCCACGACTGGCGTCCTCAGACCGTTGCAGACCGCTGGAACATTTATCGATTCGACTTGAAGGATGACATCATCGAGCGCCTTCAGCCGGGCTATACCTGGTCGGACGTTGCCAAGGTTAAGATCCTATTCTCCGTTGAAGCCACTGCTCTGGGATCAAGCTACGGTGCCTATTTTGATGCGGTCTGGGCGGCACCCTTTATAGACGACAATTTCAACGACAACGCGGTGGATTCCACGAAATGGCGTGTCTACGAGAATATCTACCATGTGTCCGAGCAGGGCCAGCAGGTCCGATTCTGGGGCTATGACGCGAGCGATACCCTCTATTCGTCCATCGACCGTGAACGGGACACCGTCCAAAACGCCTCTTGTGAAGCCGCGGCACGGATGCGCCCGCGTTATATGGAAAATGAAGAGGGTCAGGAATTTGAAATCGGCTTCTATAGCCCTGTGTCCGGGAAACTCCTGATCCTCCGAGCCCATCAGATGCCGAACAATGGCGGCTTCTATTACGTTGCAGCTTACGATGGTATATCTTGGAGTTCCAGCCAGATCGGAACCTATACGCTCCTCTCCTCGAACAAGTTCTACACCTGGCGAATCCTTTATGACGCCCCGACTCAGTGGTTTGAGGCTTGGGTAGATGGCCGGATGGTCGGACGCATCGAGAACTTCGTCATGGATACCTACTACCCATACATCGCCGCCACCGACGCGGACAACGATCCCAACGATTCCTTAGATTGCCAGGTGGACGACGTCATGTTCTTTGATTTCAGTCAGGGTGCCTGGAACGCCCGGAACCCAGAGAACGGCGAGTATATCACTGCTCCACAGGACCGGGGGCATCCGGCCGATTTTCGGCGGCTGCGCTGGGCCGGCACAACACCGCCGGGCACCGAAATCAAGATGCAATTCCGGAGCGGCTGGACCCAGGCCGAACTCGAGGCCTCTCCCTGGTACGGCCCACAGGGCCCGAACACGTTTTACACCACTCCAGGCCAAACGATTTACCCTTTCCACGACGGACATCGGTGGTTCCAGGTCCGGGTCTTGTTCAGCACCACCGATTCGACCCAGACGCCGACCCTCGACTCTCTGATCGTCGAATACGACTCTATGGCAGTGATTCAGGCCGACAGCGGCTGGGCTTCCTTGGGCCCAGGTGTAACCGCGGTGGTCCACTATGACGACATGGACAGGCGGAGCCTGGTCGCAGTCTTCTCTAACCCTATTGCCCTTGCAGACGAACCAGCGTCCTTCATGTCTTCTGTGCATAACACTCCCCCTACGGGGATCATCGGCGGCATCGAACGGTGGTGGCGACTGGATTTTGCTGGCTCGTTCGACAGCGTGGCACTAACCTTTTTCTACCAGAACGACGATGTACCCCCTGGGCTTGGGGAAGAGACCCTCGGACTCTGGCACAGGAGTTCGCTATCCCAGCCATGGAGTTATCTCGACCCTGTGGGTCGGGATACCGCAGAGAACTGGGTCCGGATCACTGGTGTAATGGACCTGGGGGATTGGACATTGGGACCCTCTACCGCCACGGGGGTGTCCGAACCGTCCATCCCTTCCCTCGATGCTCCACATGTCCGGGTCACCCGGCAGGCCATGAATATAGAATTCACACTGGCGACTAAAGATCGAGTTCGAGTCATTCTTTACGATGTCACCGGGCGGCACATTGCTACCCTCTTAGACCAGCAGTTCAGGCCCGGGTTCCACCGCATAACCCTTCAAAACCCTGTACGTCACCAAGCAGGCGTCTTCTTCTTGCGAATTCATGTGAGGGGTGTAACTCGCTTCATCAAATTCGTGCAATTTCCATAGGCTGAGCACAGGCAAAGGCTTGTTCGGTAGGTTGTACGGGATCTCCAAGCCTACAGAGTGACTTGAGTTTGCGGTTCTGCCTCAAGAGGGGGCTTTCCCACTGATCAGCTTCTCAAGTCCCAGGTGAAGACCTGGAAAAGAGGACAGGAGCCGTGTAGAATACGGCTCACAGGCAGATTGGGAGTTTGCAGATAATGGTGACCCTGGCGATGACCTATACTCTCTGGCTTGCGGTCACGGTCTCGAGCGTGACCCTTACCCCGTATCGTGACCGTGTGACCGGAGAGGACCTTTCCGGGAACGCCCAGATCACAGAGCTTGGCCGGCAGATCGCACAGCCCATGCTCGTCCAGGCCTGGGAGGGAGGCCAACCGGCGCCGGGTGCCGCCGTTGAGGTCCTGACTGCCTTCCGGGATACCCTGATCCGGCTGACCCTTCGTGCAGATGCCGAAGGGATTGTGCGGTATCGTCCACCCGCCTTCCAGCATACCGGCCAGGGACACGTGGTCTTTCGTGCCGATGATTCCGTCCTCCAATACACCTTCCATGTGGTCCCGCGGAACTGGTTCTACATCCTTTTGTTCCAAATTCTGGGTGGATTTGCGATCTTTTTCTTCGGCTTAGATCGGTCGGGCAAGGGGATGATGCGGCTCTCGGGAGGCCGGATCCGGCGTTATCTCTTCAACCTTACCAAGAATCCGGTCCTCGGGCTTGGTGCGGGGTTCCTGGCCACCGTCATGCTCCAATCCTCAACTGCTACAACGGTCATGCTGATCTCTTTTGTCACTGCAGGGCTCATCAGTCTACAAAGTGCAATTGCGGCAGCCCTTGGGGCCGGCGTCGGAACGACGTTGACCGTGCAAATCATTGCGTTACGGATCTTTGATCTCGCGCTGATCTTGCTCCTTTTCGGCTACCTCCTGGAGCGGGTTAAAGGGAACACCAGGAACTTCGGGCGTGTCCTCTTTGGTTTCGGCTTGATCTTTTTGGGGATCAAACTCATGGCCACGGGTGCCTCCTCGATGTCCCTTTACCCTTGGTTCCAATCCGGGCTCCATGCCCTCCAAGGCAACATCCCCGCCCTGCTCTTCCTTTCGTTTTTCTTCACGGCCCTGGTCCACTCCAGCGCGGCGACGATCGGGGTCGTCCTTTCCTTGGCCTTCTCGCAATTAGTGCAGCCCATGGACGCTTTTGTGATGGTGTTAGGGGCCAATTTGGGAACTTCCATGACGGCCCTTTTGGCTTCATTGCCGGCCGAGCGGGTAGCCAAGCGTCTGGCGCTGATGAACACCCTGACCAAACTCGTTGGAGTGGGGGTCTTCCTGGCCTTGCTCCACCCGATCACGCGCCTGATGGATCTCCTCTCACACGATCTCGCACGAGAAGTTGCGAACTTCCACACCTTTTTCAACCTTGTGGTCGCCGTGGCGTTCTTCCCGATTTTGCCGGTCCTGGAACGCCTCTCCAACCTGATCCTGCCCCGCCGAGAAGAGGGCCCAGGCGAACAATTGGTCCCAGAACTCCTGGCCGATCCTGACCTGGCGCTCTCCTTTACCCACCGACGGGTCATCCAGATGGGGGACCGGGTCTATTGGATGCTTCGGGAATGTATCCAGCCATTCCTGCAGAGAAACCCCGCTCAAATCTATCGGATCGTAGCGGAAGATGACAATGTGGATCGATTCGAAGAAGAGATTACCCCCTTCCTCACCCGGTTGATGGAGGAGGAGTTGACCCAGGACCTGATTCAACGAATCAAGGCCTTACTGTTCACCGTGGACGAGCTGGAGCACATTGGCGACGTCATTTCCAAGTCCATCATGCGATATGCCGAGCGAATGTATAAGGACGGACTGGAGTTCTCCGAGGAGGGAAAGCAAGAGATCCAGCAGTTCCACCAGGAGGTTCTCTTGACCATGGAGCATGCGCTGGCGGCATTGACAACCTTTGAGCGGGGACACGCCAAGCAGGCGGCGATGCGGAAAGACGTCGTGAACACCCTAGAACGAGAGTTCCACATGATGCACCTGGACCGGCTGGCACGGGGGACCAAGGAGACGATCCTGACCTCGACGATCCACTTAGACCTGATCAGTGACCTTGAACGAATTAACTTTCATGCCGCCTCCATCGGCCTAACCATTCTCGAACAACTCTGGCCTGAAAAGCGGGCATCGTAGGCCAGGGGCCGACCCTATCAAGACGATGGACCCTTCGGAGCCGAATTTCCCGTGGCGTTTGATCTTCGAGTGAGACTCCGCAGGAGCCATGCCGGCACCCCGAGGACAAGGTCCATAAGGGTCGCATTCAGGCGAGTTAAGATTGCGATGATCGGCGCGAGACCCGGGGCTGTGACCCCTTGAAGGAGGTAGGTCAACAGTCCTTCCCGGACCCCCAATCCACTCGGAGCAAAGGGGGAGACCATCCCCAGGAGCCAGGACGCAGAGAATGCGGCCGCCAATGCCAGGTAATCCACGGTGATTCCAAAACCCCGGATGAAGAGCAGGTGCCCTAAAATGCGGAGCAACCAAAGCCCCAAGAGGGCCAAAAACCAGAGCACGAGTTGGGGATAGCCCCACCGGATTTCAATCTCGGTGTCACTGGTCTTCCGCAGGAGCCACTGAATCACCCGCGGATTCAGAACCAAGGCCACCATAAGGATCAAACTTCCAAGGAACCACCCAGGCGGAAGGTGGACGGTTTCCTGGAAGCCGATGGCCAGCGCTGGGAAGGTCATGACGGCCAAAGTGACCCCAGCCAGGAGATCGAGGATCGTGTGGATGCCGACGGTTGAGAGGACGATGCCGCGCCGGGCTTCAGGCACCAGGGCCACAAGTCCTACGAACATCCAAACTTTGCCGGGCACATAGCGGCCCAGTCGAGAGAGGATGAAGGCCGTAATGGCGCGTTGCCATGCAACTGGTGCACCCGTGGCTCGCAAGATCTCCCGCCACACAAGGGCGGACGAGAAATTTGCCACCGAGAGTACTACTACCCCGAACACCACAAACCCCGGCAAAAAGTGCCAGGGATACGCCCGTAATGCGTCCAGATTGGTGAGGATTTTGCTGAAGACGTACGCAAAGAGGAGCCCGACCAGCACAAAGCCGAGGATGCGAAAGACGGGTTTTCTTTTCAACGAAGAGATGTCCATCGCGCAGGAACCGAGACAACGACTTGGTCGAAGGGATCAGACCTCAATATCGTTCGACGGGGTAGCGCCAATCTTTGTCCAGACACATGTTGGAAATCCGAGTAATGGTCGGAGGACGGCGTTTGTGTTCGTTTTTCAGAACCCGGCGATAGATATCCAGTACAGCCTCTTCTGAGATGCCCAGCGTTCTCACGGTCTCCCGCACCGAGAGTTCCAGATCGACCAAACAATAGAGTACCCGATCAATCTCCGCATAGGTATGTCCCAATTCCTGTTCGTCGGTTTGCCCCTTCCAGAGCCCGGCGGAGGGCTTTTTCCGGACCATATCCGCGGGTAGCCCGAGGTGCTCCGCCAGTTGCCAGACCTGGGTCTTATAGAGATCGCCGATGGGATAAATATCCGCCCCCAGATCCCCATATTTCGTCCCATAGCCCAAGAGCAACTCGGTCTTGTTGGACGTCCCGATCACCAGGAGCCCTTCCAAATTGGCATACATGTAGTTCAAAATCATCCGGATCCGAGGCTTGACATTGGCCATGGCATACATCTTTTGGAACTCTGTAAAAGAACCGTCTGGAAGGTATTGCTCAAAGACGGCGACCAGGTCGTTGATTTCGATCAGGCGGTATCGAATCCCATGTTCCTGGACCAGGCGGAGTGCGTCGCGTTTATCCGATTCCGGAGAGACTCCTTCTTCGGGCATGATAAGGACCTGGAGCCGGTCGCCCAGTGCCCGTTGCGACAATAACGTCACCAAAGAGGAGTCAATGCCGCCGGAGAGGGCGACCAAACCGCCCTTGGCGCCGACCTTTTCGACCCGTGTACGGATCGAACGTACGATGATGTCGGCGATCAGGTCCAGTTCATCTTTCGGGAGTTCCAGGTGAATTCGGGGCTTCATGGTTCCTCCGGTTCATCTCTTCGTACGCCCTCAGGAGGTCCTCCAAGATCTCTTTTCGGACCTCCCGGACGCGGATATCCCGGCGACGAAGCAGATAAGACTCCTCGAGGTCAAGGGTGACGACCGCGAGTTCCTCTTCGAGAAGTTTCGCGCGGTACACGAGTTCGCCGCGGGCCGAGAACGCCATACTCCCACCCCAATACGTGACACCGTCCTGAACCCCCGCCTGGTTGACGAACACTGCAGGCAACAGGTTGTCATAGACCCGGACCCGAAGATAGTCTTCCCAGATCTCCACTTTGTGGAGAGAGTAGGGGGATGCAGACAGGACCACGAGGAGTTCTGCGCCACGGAACGTCATGGCACGGGCCGGCTCCGGAAACCAAAGGTCTTCGCAGATCAGGATGCCGAGCCGGGCAAACGGGGTCTCAAAGACGGGCAGTTGGTATCCCGGTGAGAAGTACCGCTTTTCATCAAAAAGCCGGTAATTCACCAATTGGACTTTGCGGTAGATGCCGTGGATTCTGCCCTGGCCGATGAGGGCGGCGGCGTTGTGAAAAAAGCCCAGGGGGTTCTTTTCAACAAAGCCTACCACGACCCACGCCCGCAGGTCCTCCGTTGCCTCTCGGATCCGATCCAAAGCCTCCAGGTTTTGGGCCACCTTATCCAGATAGATGTCTCCGGAGCCGAAGCCGAGGGTCGCCAGTTCTGGAGTCACAGCAAGATCTACGCCGGCCTCCTCGGCTTTACGCAGGAAGTCCAGGATCTTCTCGGTATTCCCCTGGACATCTCCGAGCCGAGTTTCAATTTGTAACAGGCCAATTTGGATTTTCCGCATAGGAATTTGGAGTTTAAGGGTTCCCTCGGGATGGGTCAAGGAACAAGGGGTGGAAGTGCTTGGAAACTCTGGGGTTCCGGAGGCTTTGGGTTATTTTAAACGGAGGGAGAGGGCGTAGATCCGGTCCTTCCACGAGACCCCACTCTTCAGGGCAACACGGTAAACAGAGTACCAAAGGGTCAAGAGCCCGAAGAGGAAGGTCAGATGGACAAGAAGTGCCGGCCAGCGTCGGTACCCCAATCTGCGGTCGACCAGGGCACGCATGGCGATGAGCGAGAGGATGGCCAGGCCAGAGAGGAGACGAGAGCCCCAGTTGAGGATGTAGAAGGCGATCGGGCCAAAAAGGACCAGGCTGGCCAGGATCGTGATCAGGGCGCTCACGCCCAGACGGTATCGGAACGCACCGAACGCAGACTTGGTGAAACCGTCCCAGGTCTCACGAATCCCCTGATAGAACCGGACAGAGGCAATTTCCGGAGCATCCACCAGAAGGATCCGTTTCCCGTGGCTTTTGGCAAGTGCGGCGAGCCGTAGATCCTCAACGATTTCATCTGGGATTGCACGGTGCCCTCCAATCTCCCAGTATGCGGCGCGGTGGAACAGGAGGAACGGGCCCAGGGCCCCGGCCAGCCGCGGACGGCGGAGTTCATAGAGCCAACGCAACGGCAGGAACATGAGGAAAGTCGTGGTCATTAACGGCCAGGTTAGGGCTTCAAGGGGGTGCCGGACCTCCAGGCCCGGCAGGATCGAGAAGAGATCAGGCTGATACGTTTCGAGCCAGGCCAGGGTTTGTCTCAGGGCGTTCGGCTGGAGCCGGACATCGGCATCTAAGAACAGCAGGTATTCGCCGCGTGCTGCTTCGGCGAGTTGAGCACAGGCATGGGTCTTTCCAGCCCAACCGGGTGGCAAAGGGACGGTCGGCAACAGCCGGACACGAGGGTCCTTCCGCTGGATCTTCCGGACGACCTCGGCGGTCTGGTCTGTGGAGTGGTCGTCATAAACCAAGACCTCGAGATTTGGATAGTCCTGGCTGAGGATGGTCTCCAGACAGGCCCCGATATTGCGTTCCTCGTTGCGGGCAGGGATCAGGATCGAGAGTAGGGGAAAGGTGGTGGGGTCCTGGAGGCCTTCCCGTAGTTGCCGCAGGAACCGGAGGTTGTCCAAAAAGATCACCCACAGCACGCCGTACGCAAACAGGACGAAGCCATAGATGATGGTGAAGACGTCCACATCGGCCTCCTTCGGATCTCTGAATTATCCACGACCCTGCCAAAAGTCTACAGGGCCTTAGCGGGTGAGCACAAGGGGATATGTTTTCCGGAGGTCAGGCGTCTCCAGGTGGATGAAATACAGGCCAGAGGCGGGTTTTGGAGTCACGATCCCGGGCCAGGTCCAGGTGTACCAGCCTGCAGGGAGAGGGGCTTTCACCAAGGTAGCGATTCGGCGGCCAGTGGCATCGTAGACCACGAGGTTTACACGCTGGGAACGGGCGAGGGCCAGGGAAAGGATCGCGGAGGAGCGGGTGGGGTTGGGGAATGGCGGCAAGAAGAGGGTCATCGCCGGATTCTCGATGGTTGAGAGGGCGGTCGGGCGGGGGGCGATCAGGACCAGGGCACTGGTGTTCCCCGGGTCATGAGCGTGCATGGGCCAGGTGGCAAGCGCTGGCGACTGACTGCCCGGGAGGGTGAAGACGATGAGGCGGTCAGTCCCCAACACCACAATCTCCAGGGTACCGTCTCCGTCCAGGTCCACAACCGCGGGGGTGGTCTTCAGTTCATCGGCCAGAAATAGGGGCAGACCAGGGATTGGGGTGCCGTCGGGTTGCCAGCCATAGAGGAGGCCTTCCCGGTAGGCGCAGAACACTTCATCCGTGCCGTCAGCGTTGATGTCTATGGCCAGTGGCTGGGAAAAGATCTGGCCCAGCGGGCTGTTGAAGAGGAAAGTTTGAGCAACAGTGCCATCGGCATTGAATGCGATGACTCCAGAGTCATCGTTGATCAGGACTTCGGGGGCGCCGTCGCCATCGACATCCCCGAGGCTGGGTTGGTTGTAGATGGCGGGGTTCCCAGAGAGGGACACAGGCCAGCCGGGCAAGACTGTGCCAGTGGCACTCACGGCATAGAGTTCGTGCGAGTCGCTGCGGACAAAGACGATTTCCAGCCCTGGTACTGAGGGATCGAGGTCACCCACGGCGATCCCGCCTTGAGCCCGGGCGTTCAGGGAGAGGGGGAAGCCCGGTTTGAGGTTCCCCTGAGGGTCGAAGGCCACGAGGGTTTGGTTCGGGTCGTTGCTGGCGCAGATCAGTTCCAGGGAGCCGTCCTCGTCAATGTCTGCGAGTGCGAGGTATCCGCTGTTGAAGCCCCCGGTGCCGGCGTTGGCAAAAAAGCCGTCCGATCCCGGCAAATAGGGCGAGCCATCGCCGTGCCAGGCGTAGATTTTGCCCCGGATGTGGTGGACAAAGACTTCGGGCGCGCCATCGCCATCCAGGTCCCCGACCAAAGGTGGGGCGTAGGAGCCGCGTCCCGGGCCGGGCGAGTAATCCACGGGCCATCCGGTCACAGGAGTTCCATCTGCTTCAAAGGCATAGACGCGGTTGGGAGTGGTATCCCCTCGGAACGGTGCGGCAACGAGTTCCAGGAGGCCATCGCCATCCAGGTCACCCGCGGCGACGGTATTCCACATCTCGCCATCTACAGACACGGGCCAGCCGTCTGCCAGGGTGCCATCCGCGTGATAGAGATAAATCTGGCCGTTGGCCGTGCCGAACGCGATTTCCAGGCCTGGCGATGAGGGGTCAAAGTCCGCCACGGTCGGGTGATGGCTCTCGCCGCCCATGCCATAGAGTTGCGGCCAGCCTGGTGCGGCGGGGAGTCCTGCATAGGTCACCAGGCTCTCTGAAGGTGGAGAACTGTTGCCTAAGGTATCCACCGCGACGACCCAATAGATGAGGGGTTGGCCGACAGGCGCGGTTAAGTCCTCGTATAACGTCAGAGGGAGGGGCATAGGGGTTAAACGCTCAACCGGTCCAGTATCCCCGATTCGACGGAAAACCAAAAAGCCCCGATGGGATGATGCTCGCTGCCAAGTCAACCGAAGTCCCGGCCACCGGGGTGTCGCTTGGAGGGTTGTAGCCGGAGGCACCTCCGCGTTCCACAGCACCAGGGTATCGACGAGCCCTCGGGTTTCTTCGAAGAACCAAGTTTCATACGTCTGCGAGAGGTGGTTGGGATCTACACGCAAGCGTAAGGGGGCGTCTGTGGTATCGAGGTAGCCCTCGCCAGGGGCCAGCGTGATCAAGGGGCCATATAGCGTATCCAGGGCCTCGAGCATGCCCGGGCCCGGACGGATGCGGATCCGGATGGATCGAGCCTCGTCGGTCCCGATGTTCCACAGATCCGGCCAGAGTTCAAGGGTGTCGCCACGAAGTCGGTGAACGAACCGGACGGCCCGAAGGCGTGGGGCATGCACCTCGAAGAAAAGGGTGTCTACAGGGGTGTGGGGAGTGGTAAGGGGGGGTGGTGGGCCGGTCTCTGACTCACCGGAATAAAGCAAAAGGGGATAAACGCCCGGTGAAACCCCAAGGCTGACCCGGATCGGGATGGAGAACATGGTCGTCGTAGAGCCCGGGGGCAATACTACGAACCTGGGGGCCATGGGCACTGTTCGGAAACCCGAGTCCGGGAACACCCAGCGGACCCAGACCCCGGTGCCTGGCACAGCGCCTTCGTTGGTGATCTGGACACGGAGGAAGCCGTATTCACCGATGTCGACCCGGCCATCGCCGTCCCCGGCCCGTACGTCATTGAACCCGAGCAGGGTGAAGCGGGGTGCGAAGGGACCGGGAACAACCGAGAGGGTATCCACGATCGGCACCGCGTTCCGGTCTTGAACAGAAAGGAAGAGAAGGCCAGGGGTCTGGGGATGCATCGACAACACTGCGGTACCGTTCAAATCCGTTTGGGCAGAGACGTAAACCTCACCCGGTTTCACGGCTACAACGCGGGCTCCGGGAATGGGAGAGCCTGTGCCGGCGTCCAAGACCTGGATGGAGAACGTCTGGGGGCCAACCTGCAGGGTATCCGGATGTTGGCTCACGAGTGTGCGGAGGGAGTCGGTCCAGACGGGAAGAGCGGGATCCCCTAAAAGCGTCTTGGACAAATAGATATAGCGGACGAGGGAGAGATAGGCCGTGTAGGGCCAGAACTGGGTCTGGGCATAGAAGGCATCGCCCTGGGTGGGTGTTCCCCGGATCGAATCGAAGAGGGCCTGATAAGAAGCGATATTGAAGGAGACCTCAATATCGGGAAAATCGAGGCGCGTGACGGTTAGGATACCTGCGGCTCCTCGATCTTCTGCCCGGAGCCAGGACTCCATGATGGCATGTAGGTCCCAGCCGCCCACATCACAGGCCACGATGTTGAGGAAAGGAAACCGACCGGTATTGGCAAGTAATGGGACTTCTGCGTAGCCGAACCAGACCGAGGGGTGCATGTTGACCATGAAGAAGTGGTAGAAGGCGTGGGCGTTCATGTAGAGTTGTCCGACGCCCTGGTCTAATGTGGCGAGGAACTCGGCGAGGGTATTTTGCGTGGAGTCGGTTTCATACATCCGCAGGATTTCGAGTGATGCAGGCCAGGCGTTGGAGATGACTTGCTCGGTGTAAAGGGCGCCTTCATAAGCTCCCCAGAGGTCGGTCCCCAGGGCCAGAGCGCGGCGAGGGTAGCCCGGGTCTGCTGGGGATGTGGCATAGGCCATGGCCTTCTGGACAAACGCCCAGGCCTGGTCCGGGGTATGGACTGGGATTCGTCCGATATAGAGTTCGGGTAAGGCGTCTACAGAATCTTCTACCTCGCCATAGATGTGGTCGCCGTCCCTGTCCCAAGTGCCGTCCAGGCAAGCAAAATACAGATCAGACGGCGGGAATTGGTCGGACGGAGAGCCCCAATAGGGGTTCTGGAAGAAAGTCCGGACCGGCGAAAGTGGGGCGTCAGCAGCAAGCAAAACCCACTGGACACCCCAGGCAACATAAGCTTCCCGGAGGAAGTTTCGGACCCGCTCTGCACGATCTGCTCCTGGATAGTGCGATTCAATCCAAGAAAAGGTAAAGACTGCGGCTGGCCGGCCGAAGATCGTGTGCCACTCGGCATAGGCAAGGAAAGGGGTGAGAAGCGTGGTGTCGGTGAGAATGAGAAGCGGATAGGGACCGGAGGCTGGAGAGGGCGTAGGATTGACTGGAGGTGGGAAAAGGAGGTCGGGGGACGGCTCGACCAGGGTCACGGGAGGTCTGGCGAAGAGTTCCTGCTCCGGATTGATTACAAGGCGCTGGAGCCGGTTCAGAAATGTTGCCCAGGCTCCAGGGTCTGCTTGAAGGGGATGGAGACCCGGCTCGGTAGGGGCGGTCTCGATTTCCAGTTCGAGGTCGGTGATCAAAAAGAGGCGATGGGCTTGAGTGTCGTAAATGAATGGCGAAACAAGGGCTCCGACCAGGGAATAGCCCCCAATTGTGCCGGTTTGAAATCCTCGGACAGGATTGTCCTGACGCAAGACCTTCGGATCTGAGGTGCGGGGGAGGTCGTCTGTATAGGACGCTATGCCCGGGGGAGGTGTCCAGTGGACTCGAGGAAGGATGCCTTCGCCAAGTGGAACAAGGTCCAGAATCTTAGCTGAGACCTGGATCGCTCTTTGGCCGTAAGGGAGGAGGAGGTGGATCGTGGTTGTCGGGAGATCGGGTGCACCGGGGACATCTAAAGCCGGCCAGTTGGAGTTCGTGGCCACACGTAGGGTTTCTTGGCGGACCTGAACCGTGACAGACTGAGGATGGACCTGCAGGGGAACCCTAAGTGTACCCCACCCCACCCCCACACACAAGCCGAGCACCCACCAGCGCCCCATGGGCTATGCCCCTGGGGTCTGGATCTCCTCGATCAAGAGTTCCGTCATGCGCTGGCGATGGCCTTTCTTGCGACGATACTTTTTTCGGCGTTTGTACTTAAAGACAATGATTTTCGGCAGTTTTTGCTCACCCAGGACTTTGGCTTTCACGGTCGCCCCTTCAACGAAGGGGGTCCCCACGAACACTTGGTCCTCATCGCGGACATACAGCACCCGATCCAAGGTCAACTCTTCACCCTCTTGGGCGTGCAGTCTGGGAACCAAGATCTTTTCACCCTCTTCGGCGCGGATTTGATACCCCTGGACTTCAAGGTATGCGTATTTCATGGCTTACTCTCCTGTTGGACTCGGTTGCTGGGGCGGGGCCTGGGGAGGTGTTACGGGGGGCAAGTTCAGGCCACCAGCCTGCTGACGAACGACCTTCTCGATCGCGGAACTGGTCTGCCGTGCCGGGGAGTGCAGGAAGGAAAGCGTCAGGGAGAGGATCAAGAAGAGGGCACCCAATACCGCCGTGAGTTTGGTAAAGAAGGTCGGGGCACCACGGACACCCAGGATGGATTCCATGCTGGACGTCCCCCCAAAGGTGGCGGATAAGCCGCCGCCCCGAGGCTGCTGGATCAGGATCGCCCCGATCATCACGATCACCACAAAGAGATACAGGATCAAAAGCGCTGCAATCATGGGATTTCCGCTCCTTTAGGGGCCTGCAAAAGCGGCGTTGATTATATGGGCGAAGGATTGGGATTGCAAGGAAGCGCCACCCACCAGGGCGCCGTCGATATCGGGCATTCGTGTGAGATCGGTGACATTTTCCGGCTTCACACTCCCGCCGTACAGGATCGAGACTTCTGCTGCGTCGGCGCCCCACTCTTTCAGAACATCCCGGATAAAGGCGTGGACCGCCTGAGCGGTCTCTGGTGTCGCAGTTTTTCCCGTTCCAATCGCCCAGACGGGCTCATAGGCCAGAACGACCTTGGACATCTCCTCGGGCTTTACGAGTTTCAGGGCGTTCAGAAGTTGGGTTTGGACTACCGACTCGGTCTCCCCTCGCTCCCGTTCTTCCAGTCTCTCACCAACGCATAGGACTGGAGTCATGCCATGGTCCAGCACCGCACGGACTTTTTGCGCGATGAAGTCATCGGTTTCGCCAAACAGATGCCGGCGTTCCGAGTGTCCAACGATGACGAAATCCACCCCGAGGTCTTTCAACATGGTGACGGAAATCTCACCGGTAAATGCCCCTTTCGGTTCAGGATGGCAATTTTGAGCACCAAGAAGCATCGACGAGCCTTCTTTGAGGGACTGGAGTGCAGCAAGGGCGGTAAACGGAGGCGCCACTCCCCAGAGATATGGACCGGTGTAGTCTTTGAGAAGGTCCAGCAGTTCCCGGACTGTGACCTCTGCCTCGGTCACAGTCTTATGCATTTTCCAGTTGCCCAGAATCAGGCAGCGCCTCATGACTTGCTCGGAGATTCGGCCTTCTCTTCTGGGGCCAACGCTTCCTTGATCTTCATCTCGATCTTGTTCCGGAGATCTGCATCCTCCTCCAGGAGCCGGCGCACTTTCTCGAGGCCCTGTCCCAGTTGCTGGCCTGCAAAGGAATACCAGGAACCGGACTTCTGAATAATCCCCAGTTGTAGACCCAGATCGATCAGTTCCCCTTCTCGGGAGATCCCTTTGCCGTAAATGATGTCGAACTCGGCTTCGCGGAACGGTGGGGCGAGTTTGTTCTTGACGATCTTGACTCGCACGCGGTTCCCCACCGCCTGGTCACCGCTCTTGAGGGTGGCGATCCGTCGGATATCCAGTCGGACCGAGGCGTGGAACTTGAGGGCCAGCCCTCCCGGTGTGGTCTCCGGGCTCCCGAACATGACCCCTATCTTGTGCCGGACCTGGTTGATGAAGATCGCGCACGTCTTGGACTTTGACAGGACTCCGACGAGTTTCCGCATGGCTTTAGCCATGAGTCGAGCCTGAAGCCCTACTTGTGTATCCGACATCTCACCGGTGATCTCCGCCTGGGGTACGAGTGCTGCGACCGAGTCTACCACGATAAGATCCACCGCACCGCTCCGAACCAAGGTTTCGGCGATATCCATGGCCTGTTCCCCGGACTCCGGCTGGGAGATCAGGAGGTTATCGAGGTCTACGCCCAGGGCGCGGGCATAATTCGGATCCAGGGCATGTTCTGCGTCGATGAAGGCAGCAATGCCGCCTTGTTTCTGGGCTTCTGCGATCGCATGGAGGGCCAGGGTCGTCTTCCCTGAGGCCTCGGGGCCATAGATTTCGACGATCCGGCCGCGTGGATAGCCGCCGACCCCCAAGGCCAGATCCAAGGCGATCGAACCGGTCGGGATGACCGGCACCCGGATCGCCGTTTTTGCACCCAGGCGCATGATCGCGCCTTTGCCGTGTTGCTTCTCGATTTGCTTTAACGCAATCTCGAGACTTTTGAGCCGATCATCTGCTGGCATCATCCCACCTCTCGATCAATTTTTGGGGGGGTCACCCCAACCTGTCCTTGATACTTCCCTTTGCGGTCCCCGTAGCTCACCCGGCACACCTCATCTGCCTCGAGGAAGATCACTTGAGCGATCCCCTCGTTCGCATAAATCTTCGCCGGTAACGGGGTGGTATTCGAAATCTCAATCGTCAAATGCCCCTCCCATTCGGGCTCTAATGGCGTGATATTGACCACAATCCCACACCGCGCATAGGTCGATTTCCCTAAACAGATCCCCATGACCCCACGGGGAATCCGAAAGTACTCGACGCTGCGCGCCAAACAGAAGGAGTTCGGCGGAATCACACAGACCTCGCCCTTGAAGTCGACCAGGCTCTTGGGATCGAAGTTCTTGGGGTCCACCACCGAACTAAAAACGTCGGTAAAGATCTTGAATTCATCGGCAATGCGGATGTCGTAGCCATAAGAAGAGAGTCCATAGGAGATTTTGCCCTCTCGGACGAGCCGGGGTTCAAAGGGCTCGATCATGCGGTATTTCCGCGCCATTTCTTCAATCCAACGATCGTTCTTGAGTCCCATAGCGGGAATTTTAGGGGACGTCAGAAAGGGATGCAATAAGGAGAGATCTGTGAAGAGGCAACTTCCTGCAACGGACAACCCATTCGGGGGGACGTTCCCTAAAAGGGGCCCCTGAAAACCGTCCACAATTGAACATGTCCACAATTGTCGAAGTGCGGAGGGGATTGAGGACAGGCAGGGGTTGAGACGAGAACCGTTTAAAGGGTGTCGAGTGCCGATGCAAACCCCTTGATCACTGCTTTCGCCTCTCGCCCAGGACCTATACAGGGTATCCCTCCCCGTGCAACCTTATCCCGGGGTCGTGCGTTATAACTTTATGAAGGACGGCGAGGTGCCGGCCGAGACAAAAGTGACGGTACGCCACCAAAATCCCATGGGTGCGGGTGATGACACTGAAGGAATTTGAAGGGCTCTATCGCGAGCATGCGGCCGCAATCTTTACGTATCTCTTGCGGACGATGGGGAGCCAAGAAGATGCCATGGAACTCACACAGGAGACCTTTTTTCGACTTTGGAAACATCGGAAACGACTGGAAACCGAGGGTCATCTCCGGGCATGGCTCTATAAGGTTGCCTCAAACCTGGCCATCAGTGTGTTACGAAAAAGACGCCACCAGGTCTTTATGGAGGATTTGCCTGCGGAGCAGTTCACATACGACGACCCCCATTTTGAGGGTGAGCCTGGGGTTCTCAACGGCCGTTGGCAGAGACTCCTGGAGCAACTTCCTCCAGGTCAACGGGCGATCCTCTGGCTTCGGATCGTCGAGGGGATGACACATGAAGAGATTGCGCAGACTTTACAGATCTCGGTCGGAACCTCAAAGTCCCAGTACCACCGGGCCTTGGCCCGGCTCCGGAAATTACTGAAGCATCCAAAACCCGAATCGCGGAGGTGAGAACCGTGGAACCGTTCCAATATAGGGAGGAAAACGGGAAGGCGCCCCGTCTCCCTGATGCTCTGGAGGCTCCGCCTCCAGAGGTCTGGACGGGTCTGGTGCAGCGGATTCGCCGGCACGAACGCTGGCGGCGGATCCGGCAGGGTGGATTGGTGGGGGGTATAGTTGCGGTCCTGGTCTATGGCATCGTCACCTTCGGACCTTGGTCCAATCGAGGGGCCTCCCCGACCCCTGAGACGCAGACGTGGGTCGAAGCAGAACCCGGTGTGCGGATCTCGGACCTCCAACACGACCGACGTGCGGTCCAAACTGCCCTCCACGAACTGGAACTCATGCAAAAGCGATTCCCGCACAACACGATCATCCAATCCCGGTGGGCATCGATCCAGAAAAAAGCACAGGCGTGGACACGGTTAACTTCGGCTGGGGTGTGGAGGTGAGGGCAATGGCATTCTGGAGCCTCTGGCTTTCAGTTCTTCTCGCAACGCCTCCCCGTCTGGTCATCAACGGCAAGGGGCTCATCCTCGAGATTCATGGGGCACCGAACCGTACGGTACCTGTGGTTGTCCAAGGTGACCTCCCCCTGACGAACGCTGGGCCTCAAGAGTTCCGTCTCGTGGTCGAACGGGCCCAGGGGACCCTGGAGACCCCGGAATCCCTCGAAGTCTTGCTTCAAGGGGTCGGGAACGGCATCTCATTGCAAAACCTTGCAGGCCGAGTAGTGGTTCAAACGGATTACTCCCAGATTCGAATTTTGGACTTCAAAGGGACTGTGACGGTTGGGGGTCGAGGAAATCAGGTCGCCATGATCCGTGGCCAGGGGATCATTGAAGGCCGAGATGAGTTTGGGGACCTTTCGATCCAGGAGTGTTCGGGGATCGTGGATCTTACCGGCCGGCTCTCCTCGATCGAAGTCGAGTCTTTCGAGGGACTGATGCGTGTGGCCCTGAACGGCTGGCTCCAGGTGCGCCATGCCCGCGGATCCTTTGAGCTCAACAGCGACTACCTCCATGCAGTCCTGGAAGACCTGGAGGGATTGCTCCGCGCCACGGCCAAGACCGGCTCCCTCCGTCTGTACAACATCCGGGGCCAGGGGGTGGTCCGAAGCCAAGGCACTGTGGTCATCCCAAAGGATGTCCATGGGGTTCGCGTGATTTATGTCAAGGAAGGGAGGTGACGAACCATGAGACGCCATACACTTTCGGTTGTGTTGCTTTTGGCCGTTGTGACCGCAGTTTGGGCGGTCCCCGCAGAAGAACAGACCATTCGCATCGCAGAAAAAGTCCAGAAAGGGGTGGTCACCCTCGAGGTCTTCCCGAAGAAGGTCATCAAAAAGAAGGTCCGGGTGTGGCCGGAAGAAGAGGGGCCATGGGAGGAGTACAAAGAGTTCCCGTGGGGAGAGTGGTTCAAAGAGTTCCAGAAACGGTTCCGCATCGAGATCCCCGGCTTTCAGGGGCCGATGTATGGAACCGGGTTTGTTTTCCAAAAGACGGACGACGGCTACTATGTGGTTACCGCCGCTCACGTGGTAGCAGACGCCAAAGAGATCGAGGTGACCCTACCCGATGGGACCCTTCTGAACGATGATGCAGTGGAAGTGGTAGGCGTAGACCGACCGACAGACGTTGCGGTTTTGAAGATTCGGACAGATGTGCCCCTTGCGGTCCTCCCCGTGGGAGATTCGGACGAGCTTCGGGTAGGCCAGTGGGTCTTGGCGGTTGGAACACCGTTTGGATATGCCCGATCGGTCTCCTTTGGGATCGTCAGCGCGCTCCATCGATCCGGGGTCCGGATCCCTGGGGGGCCAGAGTATCAAGATTTCATCCAGACGGATGCCGCAGTAAATCCCGGCAACTCTGGAGGCCCTCTGGTGAATATGAAAGGGGAGGTCATCGGGATGGTGACTGCGATGAGTTCGCGGTCTGGCGGTTCCTCCGGCGTCGGATTTGCGATCCCCGCGAATACGGTTCGCTGGGTCGCGGAGTCCCTGATCCGGGAGGGTCGTGTGGTCCGCGGCTACCTGGGCGTGTACATCCAGGACATGACACCGGACCTCGCTGAAGGACTGGGCTTAAAGGAGGCACGGGGGGTGTTGGTCACTGAGGTCATTGCCGGAAGTCCGGCGGACGAAGCGGGTCTCGAAGACGGTGACGTCATTCTGGAAGTCAATGGACAAAAGGTCTGGAATAGTGGCGATCTCCGGCTCCGGATTGCCCAAATCCAGCCCGGCAAAACAGCCAGGATCGTGATCTTCCGGGATGGCAAGAAGAAAACTGTCACCGTGACCATAGGAGAGCGACCGGAGTCAGAGGCAGCGGTGAGCCGTAAGGCTCGAAACTGGGGAATGACCCTTCAGGAAGAGGAGGGGAAGGTTTATGTGGAGGATGTGGTGCCAGGGAGTCCAGCAGATGAGGCGGGGATTGAGGAGGGGGATGAACTCCTCAAGATCGGGACCGTTAAGATCCGGGGCCTGGACGATGTCCAACGGGCGATCGAGAAGTACCAAGACAGCCAACGTCCCGTCTTGGTCATTGTACGTCGAGACGAAAGAAAGCGCTTCCTCACCCTGCGGCCTTGAGAATGGGATCCGAGGGCTCGCCGTCCCCCAAAAAAAGGAGGGGGTGGTGGATGCGGTTTTCTTCCACCACCCCCGTTGTTGACGTACCTCTACGTTGGCGGAGATTTACCGGATCTTGAGGACGCGGATTTGTTGAGAGCCGACCCG
This sequence comes from uncultured bacterium, assembly GCA_964422065.1. Lineage (GTDB taxonomy): Bacteria > Hydrothermota > Hydrothermia > WGAB01 > WGAB01 > S141-55. Next base: position 30,115 of record CAYQZW010000003.1, read on the forward strand.
GAGGAAATACACACCCGGCCCTACCGGCCGTTGCTGGCGGTCGAGCCCTTGCCAAAAGATTTGCGTTTCCCGGCCAGTCGTCCGAGTTTGCCAGATCAAGCGGCCTGCAGCATCAAAGATCTGGATCGGTGTAGGAGTTTCAGGGAGATTTCGGATGGTCAGAACCCGATCGAAGGGGATGGGGGTGACCTGAACCTTTGGCAATGCTAAAGACGGCTCGGTTTCGGCGACCCCATAGGGGACATCTCGGACAATCAGGGCGTCGAATTTGGTCTCCGGTGGACCGGCGAAAGAAGCTGCATAGACCCCGAACATCCCGAAGGTCGAGTGGTTGTCGATAATGGGTGAACCCGGGAGCAGGATGTTGTCGAAATACACGCTGATGGAATCCCCGAAGGCATTGATTGCAAAGTGGTGCCAGCCGCTTGTGACCGGAAGCCCTCCGGGGACATCCGCGTCGTACCAAACCTGAAGCACGGTGGGCATGAAGTCCGGAGGGGCATGGTAACTCAGCCGGAGCCGACGATCACTATCGAAATCCGCTGCGAAGATATAGAAGCCGCTGTCCACGGGATTGATACGGAACGCGATACCGTTATAGGGCCCACTTCCACTGGGGGTGACAACTGTGTAGATCCAGGCCTCGATGGAGTAATTCGTCAGGGCAGGATCCCCGGCCACCTGTAGGGCGTAAGCGTCGCCGTAGACTTTTCCGATCCAGCCGTCACCTTCTGGTGTCGTGGAATCATTTTCCACCGCCAGAGTATCCAGGAGTCCGTAAGCGCTAAAGTACCCCTGCCAGGTTAACTGGGGGGTACCATTCGTGAAATGTTCCTCGTAGAGAACCTGTGCCTGAAGTGCCCCCACGAGGAAGACACTTACCAGTAAACCTCTCATGCGCGACCTCCTTTTGTTGACCCCACACGTAAATTATAACCGAGCGGGTCCGGAATAGCCCGGACTTTATGGGCGGGAAAAAATGACCGCCTTGGTTGCGCCAGTGCCCTCTAAAGAACGGACTTGGACGATATATATCCCAGGGCTCGCCGGGAGTGGGGAGAGGGCGAACGCCTGGGAAGGGCTTTGGGAATAAGGGCGAAACGTCCAGTGACGAATCCGCTGTCCGGAGAGGTTATACAGCGTGACCTCCACCGGATCGGAGAACGATGTGGTTGTCAGGTGGAGCCAGGGGACGCCGTTCTGGTACAGGAGGGTAAACTGTAGAGGTTGGGCGGGAGGAAGAATCGTTGTTGGCTCCTGGGCGCGGACCTGGGCCAGAGGGGCTTTGGCAAAATATAGATTCATGTTGCCGTCCCGGCCGTCAGTCCAGACCGCATAGACGTACTGGCTGTCGGCAACGATCATGTGATAATCCCCCATGAAGTTGGTGTTGTCCTGGAAGTAGTAGCCCAGAAAGGTCGTATCGGTGATCCGGGCGGTGAGGTCCCAGGTCTGGCCAAAGTCCGAAGAGTAGCGGTACCAGACAGACCACTGGCTACTCAATTGGGTGGGCCAGTCCGGGGTGCTGTAGTAGAACAGGTGCAGACCGCCATAGGGATCAAACGTCACCCAAGATTTACACTGGCCGCCGGGCATGGTGTGGTTGAGCACCCAGGGGCCTTCCCAGGTTGTTCCGCCATCCAGGCTCCGCATGCCGAGGATATCCCAGGAGCCGTAGCGGTCATCCACCCAGGAGACAAAGAGGGTGTCGCCGTAAACCGCCAGGGAGACAATCGGGGCGCGATCGCCGATCCCTCCATCATACTGCACGTTACCGATCCAAACGGGGTAAAGCCAGGAAAAGCCGCCGTTATCCGATCGGGTGAAGTAGAGTCCGGAGCCCCAGGCCACGTACACCATGTACAGGGTCCCGGTATTTCGGTTGATGTTCAATGCCACCAGGCCGGTATGGTTCGGATCCACGGTCTGGACGGTGAAGGTGCGGCCGTAGTCGTCTGATCGTGCGAATCGGATCCCCTCTTCGGCACTATAGAACTCCTGCCAAGCCACATAGACGTTGTTGCCGTCCACGACCATCCAGGGCTTATCTACCCAGCCCCCGGTCGTTGTGTCCGAAACGTTCGTAGTCTCGGACCAGGTGATCCCGCCGTCTCGAGACAAATAATGCCGGATCAAATCCACACTGAACTGAACGAGCATGTGAACATGGCCAGAATCGTCTACAGCAATCACTGGATCTGTGTGCCAGGTGATGCCAGGAGTCGGGTCCTGGAAGTTGTAATGAAGTTCGAAGGAATCGCCATTGCTGATAGACCGGGCGAAGGGGATCATCGGATAAATCGACCGTTCGGCGATGTTGCAGACCACATAGATCGAATCGCGCCAGACCGCGAATGAGGATTCCCCCTGGTTGACCGTGAGATTGGGCGGATCCTCACTGACCCGGACGTTGGGAGTGAAGGGCGGATCCGCCAAAAGGGGGACCGCCAGGACAAAGAAGACCACGACCCGTTTCATGACTTCGATGGGACGAGCGAAATGGACCGGATCTTCCATTCAAAAGGCCCCGCCATAGGGTTGGAGAAGATCAGGATGAGGTCGGCGTTGCCGAACATCGAGAGCGCATGAGGGAAGTTGGAGCCGAAGACTTTTTTTGCCGCACGCAAAGGGATCTCGATGGTAGACCATGTGGTGTCAAGCAACACGGTCTGGTCTATGGTGTAATAATCCTGGCCGCCTTGGATCTGGAAGAAGATGCCGATCCGGAGATGAATGCCGGACTTCAGCCCCTGGAACTCCAGTTGGAGGGTCTGGGTGGTGTCCAGCGTAGGTACAGAGTCGATTGTGGTCCAGACCAACGCCTCTGCAGGTTTCTGGGGTTGGGCCGTAACCTGCACGGTACTGTCTTCCAAGGTCTGGAAGGCGGTAGGCCGATGCATCCGGCTGTGGAAGGTCAGTGCCCCCGCATTCCACTGGATGACGCCGATGAGGAGACTGAGTAAAACTTGCATAGAATCAAACCTCCTTGGTCTTGGCTCTAATGGTACGCTTTTCCCGCGCCCATCGCAATTTGAAGAAACCAAAAAAGTCGGGGTTTTTGGGGAGATTGCAGAGGATGAGAGGACCCTTAAGCAAAAGGAACACACGACAGGCAAGTACCTCTCCCTCTTGCATTTTGTTGAGTTCGGCTTCCAGGGTCCTTAAAATCATAGCGGTTTTCTAAAGACTATGGACACAAGAGGTTATCGGTCATGCATCGCGATGCCTGCGAGAACATAGGCACATTTCCTCCTCGCGGATCCTTTGTCCGCCCATCCATCCGGAGGCACGAGGAGAGCCTTCCCAGGACCGCTCCCTACAGGGTTTCCCCGTTGGGGATTCACGGAGTTGTCCATGGTTGTTGACCGGGTTTTCGAGGCGATAGAAGCCCTGGAAAAGGTCCAAGAACCGGATCGGATCACCCAGGAACTCGTGAAGTGGACCCAAGTGCTTTTAGAGGCTCCGCTGGTCGCATTGTACGAAGTGAACGACCAGGCACAGTGGGTCCGCCGGGCCTTTGCACCGTCAACGTCCGGGGTCCTCTTGCCTCGCCGGTTCTCCCTGGATGTCCCACCCGACCTACCCGAACAAGCAGATCGCATCTTCGTCTATGCCCCACCGATCTATGAAGAACCCCCGGCCCAGGTCTTGGCTCAAGGCCTGGGGCTCCCCGCCCTTTGTGCCTATCCCCTGGCCATCGAGGACCAACTCCGTTGGCTGTGGATCATTTCCCTTCCAGACCTGGGTACCGATGAAACCCCCGGAGTCCTGGACCAGGTCTCAAAAGTCGTCCGTACGCTGTCCATCCCATTCCTCAAGTTTTGGATAGACCAGGTGGCACGACAGCGTCGTCAGTGGGCCGACCATGTGTTGCTCCATGCCGCCAGCCTCTTCCAGGCGATGGACGAAGGGTCAATCGGGCAGCGGCTTGTAGCGGCTGTTCAGGATGCGGCCGGAGTGGATGCAGTCTTTTTCCTCCGACTCCAAGAGCCCGGCCGGCTTTTCGCCGTCCAGGCTGCCACGGGCGTCAGCGAGACCTTTCAACGACTTTATAAGGTCTCCGCTCAGGAGATCCAGAAGATCGAGGCCTCTGTCCGTGGCCGGTTCTTTTACGTGGAAGACCTCCAGGCCGAGCCCGTGGGTAGCCCAAGATTGCTCCAGCAGGAAGACTTGAGGAGCCTCTTTGCGGGAATCCTAAAGACCGGCAATCGGGCGGTCGGGGTCCTGGCCATCGCATCCAAAGGTGAACCCCGGGCCTTCCCCGAGGCGGGTAAGCAAGCCTTGATGATGTGGACCCTCCTGGGGTCAACCTTGCTAAACCACCTCACCGAACTCCAGCATCACCGGACCCAGATCGTGGCGATGGAGTCTGTGTTCCGGATCACGAGTACCCTTTTACAGGTCCACGAATTCTCCACGTTTGTTGAGAACGTGCTGCCGATGATTGCAGAAACCCTGTACGCCCACCGCATATCGTTAATCCGAGAAGAAGAAGGGCGCAGATTCCGGGTGTACCACTATGATCGGAAAACCATGGACTTTCAGGAGCATGTCCTGAACCGTCCCCAATTTATGTCCTGGCTGGATACCGATGAAGAGGAGTTTGTGGTCCTTTCGACCGGCGAGACTAAGGGGACGGCCTATTTCAAAAAACTCCTGGACTATGGCCAGGATGTCTGGTACCTCTGGATTGAAGGGATCCCGGAGCCTATGGACTTCGGGCTCCGCCAAGACCTCTGCGAAGGGATCGCCTGGCAGGTCGCCTTGGGACTCCTCCAGGTCATCCACGCGGAGCAGGAGCGTCGGCGACGAGAGGAACTGCAGTTCCTATATGACCTCTCGTTGCAAGCCACATCGTCCCTCAACCTCCATGAGACCCTCCCCCAGGTGCTTCAGCAAATCCGGGAACGGTTTGCGGCCGACCATGTGAGCCTGTTCTGGCTGGACCCAGAAACCCAGCGCCTGGTGCCCATGGGCATCGCCGGACGATCCATTGAAACCCCAGACGCCCGGCACGGCATCCCGGTTGGGAGTGGGGTCATCGGACAGGTTGCCAAGACCGGTGAACCCCGAATTGTAGATTCTCTCCAGCAGGAGACCGATGAGTTTCCCCTCCTTAGAGGGACCCAATCCAAACTCTGTCTCCCTCTCCAAGCGCGAGGCGAGATCGTGGGTGTCCTGAATCTGGAGAGCGACGAGCCCCGCCATTTCTCAGACGAGATGCTCCGAACCCTGGGTCCCCTGGCCCTCTTCCTGGGAGCATTCCTCGAGAATACACGCCTCTTCCAAGAAGCCGTCGAAACCCTGAAGAAACTCCAGACAACGCGCAACAAGTTGATGGAATCCTCGAAATTGGCGGCCATCGGCAATCTGGCCGCCGGTGTCGCCCATGAGATCAGCAACCCGTTGATGATCATCCAGGGCTATACGGAGTTCCACCTAAACGATCCGGACATTCCAGAAGCCCTTCGCCGCGACCTCCAACGGATTCAGGAAGCCACCCAGCGTGCCTCCAATATCATCCGCTCCCTCCTGGAATACGCCCGCAGTACACAGGAACAAACCGTGGAGATCGTGGACCTCAACCACCAGATCCTGAAGACCGTAGACATCGTTCGTAAAGCCTTCAGCAAAGAAAATGTGGAGTTGGTCCTGGATCTGGATCCGAAACTCCCGTATACCCGGGCCAACAAAGGCGAAATCAACCAGATCATCATGAACCTCCTGACCAACGCCCGGGATGCCATTGTCGAGTCGGGCCAAAAAGGCATCATCACGATCCGAACCTATCCGCACCGAGATCATCTGGTCTTGGAGATCCAGGATACTGGACCCGGCATTCCGGAGCACTTGCTCCAGGAGATCTTCGATCCCTTCTTTACGACCAAACCTCCCGGTAAAGGAACCGGGCTGGGGCTGGCCATTGTTCAGCGATTGGTAGAGAAGATGAACGGGACGATCCATGTCGAGAGTGCTGTAGGCCAGGGCACACTTTTCCGGATCTCTTTGCCTTCGGTGCGTGTCGAGGCAGCAGAGGCCCCGAGTGCCGTCATGACCTCCCCAGAAGCAATACCCCATCGGCCCGCACAGCGGGTCCTCGTGATCGACGATGAACCGGACATCGTAGACCTGCTTCGGAACATTTTGGAGACCCTGGGACAACACCCAGTCGTAACCAGTAATCCCACGGAGGGGCTGGAACTCGCACTCACCGAACCCTTTGATCTCATTTTGTTGGACGTCAAGATGCCCGTCCTCTCCGGCATTGACATCTATGAACGACTGAAACAGGAGCGGCCCGACAGTGCCCGGCGGGTGGTCTTTATCACCGGGGATGTGGGCCGGGAAGAGGTCCGGAAATTCCTGGAAGACGAACGGGTGGAGTACTTGATCAAGCCGATCTCCATCCAGGACATTCAGAACGTCTTGGAGCATGCCTACAAAGCGGCGCGGCGCAGCCGAAGGTAGCCGGGTCCTGGTCGTCATCCCGGCCTTCAACGAAGCGGCACATCTGCCTCGCCTTTTGGAACGGATCCGCAGGGTCCACCCCCTGGAAGATGTGCTCGTGATTGATGACGGCTCCACGGACGGCACCGGGGAGGTCGCACGGCGGGCAGGAGCGCAGGTGCTCAAAAACCCACAAAATCTCGGCAAAGGGGCCTCCCTATATCGGGGGTTCCAATGGGCGTTGCAACACGGCTACGACGGGGTCATCACGATGGACGGCGACCTCCAGCACCCGCCCGAACTCATCCCCTCCTTCCTGGACAAGGCCCGTGCAGGGTACGACCTCGTCATCGGCTCCCGGTTCCACGATTTCGGAGATATGCCCTGGGATCGGTACTTCAGCAACCGTGCCACAACCCTGGTCCTCTCCCTCCTGACCCATACCCGACTTCAGGATACTCAGAGTGGCTATCGGTACCTTTCTGCGCGGTTTTTAAAGGGCTTTGAACCTTCAACCCATCGGTTTGATTTTGAGTCGGAGGTCCTCTATCGGGCCGCACTCCAGGGCTTTAAAATCGGCTATGTTCCTATGGAGACCGTGTACGGACAGGAGCAGAGTTCCATTCATAAGGTGTGGGATACGGTGCGTTTCATTCTCCTGGCCATCCGATTGCTATGGCGTTGATCCTGTTGACGAACGACGACGGCTATCAAGCCCTGGGCCTGAAGGTCCTGGAGGAGGGCCTTCAAGACCTCGGGGAAGTCTGGGTGGTGGCGCCCCACAAGGAGCGGTCAGGGGCCAGCCATTCCATTACGTTGCATCAACCGCTTCGGGTGATCCAGCAAAGGCCACGGTTTTTCTCGGTTTCCGGGACACCGGTGGACTGTGTGATGTTGGCGGTCCATGCCTTGCTTCCCAAGCCGCCCGATGTCGTGATCTCTGGCATCAATGCGGGGTACAACGTGGGGGAAGACGTCTTCTATTCTGGCACGGTCGCCGGTGCTCGAGAGGCTGCACTGCTGGGCATCTCTGCGCTGGCCGTCTCCGTCGGCAAGGATCGCAGCGAGGAGACCCCGGATGAGTACGCAAAGGCTTTGCCCTATATTCGGCAGTTGCTGCCGATCCTGCTCTCTTCCCCGACCCCCCTCTTGTTGAACCTGAACCTTCCACCGGGACCGGCTTCTGCCCTCCGCGGCCTCCGCGTGACCCGGCTGGGCAATCGTTGTTATGACAACCCTGTAGAACCCTTGGGGCCCGAGACGTATCTCATTGCGGGAGAGGTCCGCTGGACCCAAACCGAGGGTACAGACCTGGAAGCCCTTTCCCAGGGCTACGCCTCGGTGACCCCCTTAGACATTGATCTAACCGATGAAGACGGATTGGACTACCTCCGACGATCCCTATCGGACACTCCGTGAACGGATGGTGGAAACCCAGATCATTGCCCGTGGGATCACCCATCCCCGGGTGATTGAGGCCATGCGAAGGGTGCCACGCCATCTCTTTGTTCCGGAACCCTACCGGAGCCAGGCGTATGCCGATATGCCACTGCCCATCGGCTATGGCCAGACGATCTCCCAGCCCTTCATGGTCGCCGCCATGACGGCCAACCTGGACCCCCAGGAGACCGACCGGGTCCTGGAAATCGGGACCGGATCGGGATACCAAACAGCGATCCTGGCAGAATTGGTGGACACCGTGTTTACTATTGAGGTGATTCCTGAACTTCAGGAACGGGCCAGGGAAGTGTTGGAAGCCCTGGGCTATACCAACGTCCGGTACCGGGTCGGGGATGGGTCCCGCGGATGGCCCGAAGAGGCCCCGTATGACAAAATCCTGGTTGCCGCGGCCTCTCCCTCCATTCCACCGCCCCTCGTGGACCAGTTAAAGGTCGGCGGCATCATGGTCTTGCCAGTCGGCGACCGATGGGGTCAAGACCTCGTCAAGGTGACCAAAGTCTCGGAAACCGAGGCCGAGCACCAGGTGCTGTTTCCCTGTGCCTTTGTTCCCTTGAAGGGGGCGTATGGGTTCCCGGACGAACCGGCTTAGGCCAGCCCAAAGAACCGAAGGATCACCCCCAGCAAGAGGCCACCGACGAACAGCAGGCCGAACCGCCGATTGTGGACAAAGGCATATGCGACGTACCACAACGGCCAGGACTCCGGAGGGTAGTCCGGAGGGGGTGCTTTGGGTTTTTCCTGGCCGAAGATTTTCCAGGCCTCTCGGAACTCACGCCACGCCAGCACGACCAGGAGGGTCGGCCAAGGCAGGACCTTGAGGACGACGAGCAGGCCCACCCCCAGGTACATCGCCAGCATCAAGCCTCTGGCCCAGCGTCGGGCTCGGTCTTTCCCAAGCAGGATGGGCAAGGTCCGGATCCCCCGCTTCCGGTCATCTTCAAACTTGTCAATGTGTTTCCCGAAAAGCACGCTGGTCGGACCGAGGGCATAGACCAGGCCCGCCCAGAAGACTTCCCATCGCCAGTGTCCGGTGATCACGAAATAGGAGCCGGCGACCATCAGCGGGCCCCAAACCACGATCACCAGGGGTTCCCCGAGGGCGATCCGCTTGGAAAAGGAATAGCCCAGAATGGCAGCCAGACCCAAGGCGGCGAGGGCGAACACCAACGGACCCCGGACCCACGTGAGATAGGCGCCGATCGCTGCAGCAAGCGCCAAGGTCACCGCCGCATATCGGAGCAATGCCCGTTCTGTGAGCAGACCCGCAACCAGGGGCTGAGGGCCGTATTGCGCCCGGAAATAGTTGGCTTCATCGAGCCCGAGTTTGTAGTCAAAGAGGTCGTTGAATAGATTGCTGGCGCCATGAGCCAGGATGAGCCCAAGCGCGGTCAGGAGATAGAGCCCGAGATGGAATTGGCCGTGATACGCGGCAAACAGGCCACCGATGGTGGCCGAGACAAAAGTCATCACGAATACAGCCGCACGGGTGCTGATCAGCCATCGCGTCAAGAGATCAAACCTTCGCCATTCCTGGGGACTTACGCGGGGAATGACCCGCAGCGCAGCGATCCACATCCGAACCATGGTCATCTCTCCTTTCTGTGCTTGCTACGCGCCAAACTTCTTCAGGCGGCGGGCGTTGGCCAGGATGAGCGGCATCAGTTCGACCGCCCGAAGGATGCCCAGTGAACCTTTGCGACATTCGGCTTCCGAGAATCCGACGACCCGATCCTGGCCGGAGTATCTGGAGTGGATCAGCAGAGGCACCGGATGCCAGGAGTGGCTTTTGAGCAGTGTGGGCGTGGAGTGGTCACCGGTTACGACCAGGACATCCGGCTCTAATGCCAGGATCTCCGGAAGCCGGCGATCGGCCTCCTCCAGGCGTTCCACCTTTTTCTCAAAGTCTCCATCCTCGCCCGCCTTGTCCGGGTCTTTGAAGTGGATGTAAAAGAAATCGTACCGCTCGTATTCCTGCTGTAAGAGGCGCAATTCGTCCTCAAAGGTCTGAAGGTCCATGGGGGTGTCCATCCCGAGGATGCGGGTGATACCCCGATACATCGGATACGTGGCCAAGGCCAAGGCACGGAGCCGATATCGTTCTGGAAAGGGCTGGATTTGAGGGATGGACGAAAAGCCTCGGAGCAGGATCCCATTGGCCCGGGGCTCGTCGCTCAGGACCTCCCGCGCACGTTTCAAGAACTTTTTGACGACCCGAGCGGTAAACCGGGACGGGAAATCCCCGCCCTCGGGCTCCACCGGGAACAGCCCCTCTTTCTGGGGGTCGGTATCCGGCAACCGATCCCCCAGTCCTTCGCCCCGGAAAATGACGACGAACCGGTGTTCTTTGCCGGGCTTCAGGATCACCTGGACCCCTTCGACCGAGGTGATCTCGGCCTGAAGTTTTTGGACCAAACGGGCACACTCTTCAGAGGAGATGCGGCCAGCCCGCCGATCCACGACCCGGCCTTCCTCGTCAAACGTTGCGAAGTTGCCCCGAGCGGCCACATCGCCGTTCTCCAGGGTCAGGCCGATCCCATAGGCCTCCAGAACCCCACGGCCGATTTGGTATCGTTCCGGATCGTAGCCGAACAGGGCCAGGTGGGCCGGCCCCGAGCCAGGGGTGATGCCTGGCCGGACCGGGATGCTCAGCCCGACCGCACTTTCGGCGGCAAGCCGGTCTAAGTTCGGAGTACGTGCGGCCTCCAGTTCCGTCTGGTTCCCGTGCTCAGGATGGGGGACCCCGCCCAGGCCATCCAGGACCCATAACACGATTTTTGTCCGCTCTTCTTTCAACAAACCCCGGATGATATTCACGGCAAGCCTCCCCTTTTCAGGCCTAAATTATAACACCCCTTGCCTTTGGAACTGCCGTGATCACAATTCTCAGATCTCCATTGTCTTTTTTCGGGGGGCGGCGTATATTTACCCCGATGCGAACCGGGACTGCCGACCTCCCGTTGCATACCGGCAAAGCCCCTCGGTGGCTCTTTGACCGGATGGTACGCCTGGCCGGGGCCATCCTGGAGGCCATCGTCATGGACCTCGGGGAACAGGAGGTCTTGCGCCGCCTCCAGGACCCTTTCTGGTTTCAGGCCTTTGGGGCCCTCCTGGGCTTTGATTGGCATTCCTCGGGCCTCACGACCACCACCACCGGTGCGATTAAAGAGGCCCTGAAACAACGAGACCTTGGCATCTATGTCGCCGGAGGGAAAGGCGCAACCTCCCGGAAGACCCCGGACCAGATCCAACAGATCGCCGAACGGATCGGCTTGGACCCCCATCCTCTCATCTATGCCAGCCGCATGTCTGCGAAGGTGGATTCCGCTGCTCTTCAAGACGGCTACCAGATTTATCACCACGTTTTCGTGTTTACCCGACAGGGCCACTGGGTGGTGATCCAGCAGGGCATGAACCCCCTCAAGCGTTACGCCCGCCGGTATCACTGGTCAGATGATCGGCTGATCTCTTTCGTGGTGGAACCCCATGCCGGGATCGCTGCTCAACGTCGCGAGCCACAAGTCCTGGATCTCACGGCCCGGCAAAGCCAGGAGACCCAGCACGTCATGGTTGAGTTGGCGAAGGAAGGGCCGGATCGTGTCCTCCGGGATCTTGAAACACTCCGGTCGGTCCGGCTCCCCCGTCGTCATGCCTTATGGCTTCAAGACATCCGGCCGGAGCATCTCCGGAAGATCCTCTTAAAGACCTATGAGCGTGCACCCCAGACGTTTGAAGAGATGTTAGGTCTTCGGGGTGTGGGCCCCAAAACACTTCGGGCACTCGCACTGGTTTCGGACATCATTTACGGCGCCAAACCCTCTTACCAAGATCCTGCCGTGTATGCCTTTGCCCATGGAGGCAAGGACGGCTATCCGTATCCCGTGAGTCGGCGGGTCTATGACCGTTCTATTGACGTCGTCGAGCGGGCCATCCGGCTCGCAAAGTTAGGGAACCGGGAGAAACTCCAGGCTCTAAGAAAGTTAGGGCAACTCTTTACGGACGAGGAGGTTTTAAAATGAGACGATGGATATGGCTCGGGGTTTTGTGGGGATGGCTGGGCGTGGGGGGCGCAGAAACCATCCTGAAGACCCTCCCCTGCCCGGGCCCGGACGATGGCTACTATGCCTGGGGCCTGACCTTTGTCAATGGGCACCTGTATGTGGCCGATGATCTGTGGGGCCGAGTTTACGTTGTGGACACCACCGATGGCACGGTTCTGGACTCGTTCCCCGGACCCAACGATTCGAACCACGGCCTCGCCTTTGATGGGACGTACCTGTGGTACGCTTCGTATCGCTGGACTTCGCCCTACATCTACAAACTGACCCTGAACGGCCAGAAAGTAGACTCCATCCATGTTTTGGATTTCGCGGCCGGAGACTATATCGGGGGCTTGACCTGGGACGGTCAGTATCTCTGGGTCTCGATTTATTATCCCAACGACCCGCTCAATCTTTACCGGGTGGATGTCACGACCCATCAGGCGGTAGACACGCTGCCCGCACAGGGTACACAGCCCTACGGGCTGGCCTGGGACGGCCAAGCCCTCTGGAACGTCATGGACGACAACGATGGCGACCCGGAACGGGTCTGGAAACTCGATCCTCAGACCGGCGATACCCTCCTCTCTTTTCCGGTCCCGACGACGCGACCCCGTGACCTCACCTGGGACGGAGAGGCGCTCTGGCTGATCGCAGAGACAGAAAACGGCCCCGGCATGACCCTCTATCGCATTGACCCCTATGGCACGGGCTATCCGGAAATTTTCGTGCCGCTCACCCAATACAACTTCGGGACCGTCCCAGTGGGCGATTCCGGTGTCTGGAACCTCCAGGTCTTGAACAATGGCACCGCCCCGCTGGTGATCGACAGCCTGCCCAGCACTCATCCTGCCTTCCATGCCGGCACTTCCTTCCCTGTCACCATTGCCCCGGGCAACATGGATCTCCTTCCCGTGGTCTTTGCCCCGCCCTCACCAGGCCCTTATCAGGCCACCTTAACGCTCTATTCCAACGATCCGGTGCAACCGACCATCCCCTTGACCGTGGAAGGCACAGGTGTGTTCCAGGGACCGGAGATCGAACTTCCGGATACCGTACATGACTATGGGAGTGTGCGTGCCCGTGCGCTGACCCGGTGGTGGCTCCGGGTGGTCAACCTCGGAAGCGAGCCTCTAATCCTGGACTCCGCGTTGGTGGAGGTTCCGGTAACCGATTGCCAGGGAACTTTTTACATTGAGCCGTATGAATTTCCGATCACAGTCTGGCCCATGGACACGGCCCGGATCCCGGTCTGGTTCTGGGCGCCGGATACCGGCAATGCCAGTGCAGCGGTGGAAATCTTTTCCAACGATCCCGATGAGCCCGTACGATGGGTGTACCTGGAGGGGAGCGGAGACCCCACGCCGGTCCCTGAAGGCGGCTTCTTCTGGCTCCATGTCGTCCAGGGTGAGATCTGGGAACACATCCGGTCTCTGAAGACGATTCAAGACCTCAATGGGGACAGTATCCCGGAAGTCCTGGCGGTTTCTGAAAACGACACCCTTTACTGCCTGAACGGCAACGCGTATTTGACGGGCGACGTCCTGTGGAAGTTTCCGACCCCCCCGCCCTATGTGGAACGGGGCATGATTGTGATCCCGGATGTGGACGGGGATGGGGTCCAGGACATCGCCCTGGCCACCGTCTGGGGTGGGCGACAGGTCCGGGTCATCTCCGGGAAGACCGGGACCCTCATCTGGCAATACGACACCCACGAGTACGGCGAAGGCGGCTGGGTCTATGAGGTCGCAAAATTTGTGGATCTCACCGGCGATGGCATCCCGGAGATCCTGGCCGGCGCGGGGGATGACGCTTATGGCACCGGACCAAAGCGTGGGTATTGCTTTAATGGCGCAACCGGCACAAAGATCTGGGAAGCCCCGGCCGGCTATGCCGTGCTGGGGATCCGGGCGATCGGCGATGTGAACGGGGATGGCGTCCCCGAGGTGGCGATGGCAACCGCGGATGGCTCCCCCTCCTCGTACAACGTGATCCTGGTGGACGGCGCCACAGGCTCCCAGATCTGGCAGCAGTCCCTGGCATCTTATGGGGCGGGCTGGACCGTGGTCCCGGTCGGGGATGTCAATGACGACGGTACCCCGGACCTTGCTGCCGGTACCCATGGCTATGTCGTGATCCTGAACGGCGCCAACGGCTCGGTGCTCCATGCGGTCAACGTCGGGAGCATTGTGGTGGAACTCGTGCCGATGGAAGACATGAACGGCGATGGCACCCCGGAACTGTTGCCCGCCGGTACTGTACCCGCACTTTACAACGTGAACCCCAGAACGGGCACGTTCAACTGGGTGGCCACAACCCCGGATATGGTGTTCTCCGTGGCCCCGATTGAAGACATCACCGGAGACGGGGTGCAGGATCTCATTGTCGGAACCGGGTACACGACGAATCGGCTCCAGGTGGTCTCCGGGTCGTCCGGAACCCCGATCTGGGAGATCCCGATGTCCGGCCCCGTGGAGGTGGTCTACGGCATCCCCTCCATTGATGGCAATTCGACGATGGATGTTCTGGCAGGCACGCGGAACGGGATGATCGCCGCTTATTCCAACGGTGCGGGGTATGACGTGGAGGAACAGGTACAGGTCGGCTCCCCTGCCCGGCTCCAGGTCTGGCCGACCGTGACCCCTGGCGTCCTCAAGGTCCGCTGGATCCAACCCCGGCCCGGCACCTACAGGATTCAGGTGTATGACGTGTCAGGACGACAACTTCTGAGCGAGGTTTGGCGTGTGACGGAACGGGAACGGGAGGAGTATACCCTGGATCTCCGGAAACTCAAACAAGGGGTTTACTTTCTCGGATTGTCCAATGGACCACGGCGCGTTTCCATGGTCCGGTTTTTGAAGGTCGCGCCTTAGGGTTTCGGTGGACGGAAGCCATCCCCACCCCCTCCTGTCGTGGGGGACCTGTTGAATGAAGCCGGTTAGATAAAGACGATCTGGGCCCCTTCGGTCATCTCAATGAACTCACTGGCGGTGACGATATCGTCGACCACCTCCAGGAAGTCGTCTTTGGTTAAGCCCATCATGTCCACGGTCATTTTGCAGGCATAGAGTTTGGCGCCTGCGTCATGGAGCATTTCCAGCATTTCCCGGACCGGGGGAACTTCCAGTTCCTTCATCTTCTTCTTCATGAGGGCAGTGGCGATTTCGGTCATCCCGGGCAGGACACCCAGGATTTGAGGGATGCCCATGTCAATGGGAAAGCCCATCATGCCGGTTTTCATACTGGCGTTCCCCACCGGCGGGAGTTTGAGGTGGTCGACCCGTTTCTTGTTGATGAGGTCCAGACCCCAGAAGGTGAAGAAGAGGATGACTTCTACGCCCTCGCCGAGGGCGGCCCAGCCCATGATCAGGGCGGGATACGCCATATCCAGGTTCCCTTTGGAACAGATGAATGCGATTTTCCGGGTTTCTTCGGCCATGGCAACCTCCTTCTTTGGCCTTCCAGTCTGCGGCCGGGGAAGCCGGCGTGACGGATCCTCGCTGGGCCGGCCGCTGACGGTAAGCCATGTCTTAGATGCACCCTTCGGGCTTCGGGACACCGGCGATCCGCGCCACCTTTTTGCCCGGGCCCTTGGGGAAGAGTTGGAACAACTCCTTGGTTGGCACCCCGGCCCCCTTGCTGATCTGCCGAAGGGTCGGCGATGTGCCCTTCTCCTTGTAGTAGTTGCGGACGAAATGGATGATCTCCCAGTGACGATCCGTCAACGCAATGCCCATCTCCTCCGCGATCGCCTGGGCAATCTCCGGTGTCCAATCGTCTGGATTGACGAGATACCCCTCGTCATTTACTTCGACTTCTTTGCTGGCAATGACTTTCGTCGGCATGGTTTCACCTCCTTGAATTTTTGGCGTTGCCATTTTTTCGGCGGATTTCCCCACGCCCCAACGAAATCAAACGCAAGGATTGCATGGTGATCACGAGCCCCCGCCGGACATGGGGGTCCCGCAATAGTCTCAAAATGGTCCGCGTGGACACATCAATCTCCTCAGGATGCTCACTAACTTCACGGAAGGTCTCTGTGAACTCCTGCAGGAGATACAGGACATCCGGCTGGGTCAATTCCTTGATGGTTTCCAAGATGATGACGATGTTGTCGGCCAGGAGGCGGACGTCTTCCGGTGTAAAGTGGGTGATGATGTTGTCGGCGATGCGGATCGCTTCCTTGAAGAACGCAAAGTAGCCTTTCCGTTCCAGGTCGTCCAGTTGTTTCATCAGGGTGAGGAAGGCGTCCCGAGCCAAGGGACTGGCATCGCGCAGGAAGTCCTGCAGGCTCTCAATCTGATCAATCAGTTGTTCAAAGTTCTTGAGGTTCCGGAGTAATCGCTTGCCAAAATGCAGGATGTCTTCCAGTTGGACATGTCGCTGGACCTCATCCAGTTGTTCCAGCAGGAGGAGGTAGACATCGTTGATGATGGGGATGAGGTCGGCCTTCAGTTCCTCCCGTTCCTGGTGGCGGCGCCGTTCTTCGCGGACGTACTCGGTGACCTCGGCGAGTTGTTTGGAGAGGTCGTCCAGTTGGGTCTGGAGCGCCTTCAGTTGCTCCTCAACGGTAGGGGAGGTGGCGGGTTCCATGATGCACCTCCTCAGTACCACTTACCGGCCATGGTCAACTGCGCGGTAATCGGCATGTGTTTGCCTTTGAGCAGGATGTTCCAATACATCCACCGGAACAGCATCTTGCCCCAGTGGTTCATCCGGGTCTCCTGGAGCAGGGAGAACGGCCCGATGGCCGGCAAGGGGAATTTGCCGGGCAGGGGCTCCACTTCGTAGTTGAAGTCAATGAGGATGCCCTTGCCAAACCCCGATTCAATGTAGCAGTTCGCGTGTCCATCAAAGGTGGGCTTGAGGTCTAAGCCGTCTATGTACCGCAGGAAATTGGGAACAAAGACGTCCACCATGAAGTGGGCCACAGAGCCCGCCTTGGAGGTGGGGACATCCGTGGCGTCTCCCAGGACAAAGATGTTGTCAAACTCCTTGGCCTTCAGGGTATGCCGGTCCGTCGGCACGAAGTTGAGGTCGTCTCCAATCCCCGAGCGTTCAATGGCATCGCTCCCCATGTGGATCGGGATGGTGACCAGGAGGTCATACGGCACTTCCTGCTCGTCGTATGAGATGATGACCTTTTTCTCCGGATCCACACGCTCAATGAGGAAGTCCGGCACGAGTTGGATTCCCTTTTCTTCCAGCATGTTGCCGAGGATTTCCGAGGCCTTGGGCTTGGTGAACGCGCCGGGTAGGGGGGTCACATAGACGAGTTCCACCTTATCCCGGATCCCCTCTTCGTGGAAGTACCAATCGGCGAGGAAGATGAACTCCAGGGGCGCTACCGGGCATTTGATCGGCATGTCTACGACATTCACGACCAACCGGCCGCCCTGCCACTCCCGGAGTTTTTTCCTCAGCGCGACAGCCCCTTCAATGGTGTAGAAGTCAAAGACAGACTTCCGCCATTCTTTGTCTACGAGTCCTGGGGTCTCGTCAGGCCGGGGGTGGGCGCCGGTCGCGATGATGAGGTAGTCGTAGGGCAAATACTGGCGGTCTGCCTTGATCCGGACACGGTTCTTGTCGGGCTCAATGGCCTCGATCTCGGAGAGGATGAACTTCACCCGAGAGGGGAGGTAGTCCCTCCTGGGCTTGATCACGTCGTTCTTGCTATAGATGCCAAACGGAATAAAGAGAAAGCCGGGCTGGTAATAGTGGGTAGGGTTGGCATCTACAACCGTGATCTCCCACTCCTCGGGCTCCAATTCCCGAACCAGTCGGTTCGCGACGGTTGTCCCTGCTGTGCCTGCACCTAAGATCACAAGCCGTTTCATGGTTCTTCACCTCTTCTTGATGTTTGGAGCCCGGGGCAGACATAAGCCGATCTGGGAACATCCAAGGTGCCCCGGGAAGACTGAAAGCCTGGAATTGAGGAAGTTTCTCTTTCATCGCAATATTCTGAGACATCAAAATTTTAAAGTTTTCGGTAAAGTTTTTCAATTGTTTTGATACTTGTCAAATTTTTGGCTTCCCTGGATTCGACAACACGCACCTTGTAAGATTTGGGCTCTACCACGCCCAAAATGACCAAAAGGAGGTTTTTCATGAGCAGAACACAAGAGATCATTGCGTGGACAGAAAAGTGGTCAGCCCGGAACTATGAGCCCCTCCCCGTGGTGATCGAACGGGGCGAAGGCGTTTGGGTTTATGATGTAGATGGGCGGCGGTACCTGGATATGCTCTCGGCCTATTCCGCGTTGAACCAGGGCCACCGCCACCCCCGAATTCTCCAAGCATTAAAAGAACAAGCCGATCGCGTGACGTTGACCTCCCGCGCGTTTCACAACGACAAGATGGGCGAATTTCTGGGCAAACTCTGCCAAATCGCCGGCTATGAGAAGGCGTTGCCGATGAACACCGGGGCAGAGGCGGTGGAGACTGCGATCAAGGCGGCCCGAAAATGGGGTTACCTCAAGAAGGGCGTGCCCGAGAACCAGGCCGAGATCATCGTGGCCGAGAACAACTTCCACGGCCGGACCGTGACCATCATCAGTTTCTCGACGGAAGCCCAGTACCGGTACGGCTTCGGCCCGTTTACCCCTGGCTTCAAAATCATCCCGTTTAACGATCCCGAGGCTCTGGAAGAGGCCATCACCGAGAACACCGTGGCCTTCCTGGTCGAGCCGATCCAGGGGGAGGGGGGCGTGATTGTGCCCGATGAGGGCTACCTCCGCCAAATCCGGGAAATCACCCGGAAACATCATGTCCTTCTGGTCCTGGACGAGATCCAGACCGGTTTGGGTCGGACCGGCAAACTCTTTGCTTTCCAGCATGAGGATGCCCGGCCGGACATTTTGATCCTGGGCAAGGCGCTGGGGGGCGGCGTCTATCCGGTCTCGGCCATCCTGGCGGACGACGAGATCATGGAGGTGTTTACCCCCGGCGATCACGGTTCGACCTTTGGCGGGAACCCCCTGGCTGCCGCCGTGGGGATCGCCAGCCTGGAAGTGATCCTTGAGGAGGATCTGCCGGGCCGCGCCGCGGAACTCGGCGCTTACTTCATGGATCAACTCCGACAAATCCAGAGCCCCGCGATCCAGGAGGTCCGAGGGAAGGGGCTCTTAATCGGTGTAGAGATCAAGCCAGAATATGGCACCGCCCGACCCTACTGCGAACGACTCTTAGAGGAGGGGATTCTGGCCAAGGACACCCACCATCAGGTGGTCCGTTTCGCGCCTCCTTTGGTCATCACACGGGAGGAGATTGACTGGGCACTGGAGCGGATCCGGAAGGTCTTTCAGGTTTGAGGGACAGCGGATTTCTCAAGGGACTGTCCCATCCAGTGGACAAGAGAAAGGTGGAGGGCGACCCGGATCGGAAAGAGCGGGTCCTGAGCACGGGCACTGGCTAAAAGGTAGGCCCCCCTCCCATGTGTGGGGTTAGGGATGGGGTGAGAAAGAGGGACCATCCCCATCGTTTGGATTGTCCGCCCCAACGAGTGCAGGTCGCCCTCCGTGTCTCTGGGAATGACCGATGTTGCCCGTGCCAAGTCATCATTGAAATCATCGCCATCGACCCTCTTAGAGGCCTCCCAGAATTCTCTCGCTACGTAAGTCATTGTCCCCCAGAGCGTTGGGATCCATACGCGAGACTCCGAATGTCCTTGCTTGAGGCTCCAATCGGAGTTAAAATTGAGCCTCGTTTGGGTGTGTTGTAAGGAGAGACGATGGAACGCGTGACGTTGAAAATCCCGAAGCCCTTGTATGAGCAACTCAAGGAAATCATCAAGGGGACTGGATTCTCCAGTGTCACCGAGTTTGTGGTGTATGTGCTTCGGGATGTGGTGGCACTGGGCAAGATGGCGGAGGAGGGGGGATTGAGCGAGGAAGAAAAAGAGCAGTTGCGGAAACGGCTAAGGAGTTTGGGGTATCTGAAATAATGAGTCCCTACCGATGGCTGAAGCGGGTGATCCTATTCGGGGGACTGGGCATCTTCGTCTTTACGCTCCTCAGTCCGCCGATCTTCGGTCTTACCGTGACCGCCCAACGGGCTTTGGGCGTCTTCTTCCTGACGGTTTCATTTTGGATCACAGGAGATCCTTTACCTCCTGCCGTCACGGGGCTCATGGTTCTGGCATTAGTCCCCTTGCTGGACATCCTGCCTGCCACCGAGACCTTTGCGTTGTTTGGGAACCGTGCGGTCTTTTTTATCCTTGGGGCGTTCATTCTGGCCGCGGGGTTGATGAAATCGGGGTTGGCCCGTCGTGTCAGTCTGCAGCTCCTCCATGCCTTTCAGGGGTCCGTTTTTCGGCTTGTCTCAGGAATTTTCCTAACCGCGAACTTGTTAGCCTATCTCATGCCGGCCCACGCAGCCGCCGCCCTCCTCTTCCCGGTGGTCTTGCGGATCGCCCATGACCTGCGGCTGCCCAAGGAACACCGACGTTTTGAAGCCCTCCTCTTCCTCGCCATGGCCTGGGGGAGTGGCATCGGCGGCATTGCCACACCGCTGGGGGGCGCCCGGGCACCCCTCGCAATCGGCATGCTTCAGGAAGAGTTTGGCATCTCCATACAGTTCTTCCAATGGACCTTCATGGCCTGGCCCCTCTCGATCTTCTTGACCCTCTTCGGCCTGGCGTATCTCTATCTTCTGACCCGAGGGTTTCAGGGGAAGGT
Source organism: uncultured bacterium (assembly GCA_964422065.1). GTDB lineage: Bacteria > Hydrothermota > Hydrothermia > WGAB01 > WGAB01 > S141-55. The sequence continues at coordinate 50,735 of CAYQZW010000003.1, forward strand.
GGACCTCTATCGGATCCGAGAAGACCTTTCTCTGGATCGCTCACCCTGGAAGCCAGAGGAACAGAAAATCGCAGTGGTCTTTGGATTAGCTCTTGTGGCTTGGATCTTTCTTAATCACAAGGTGGATATGGCGGTCGTTGCAGTGATTGCTGCAGTCCTGCTCTTCATCCTCCGAGTCCTGACCTGGCGCGATGTCGAGAACTACGTAAACTGGGGGGTCATTTTGATGTACGGAGGCGCCATTGTCCTCGGCAAGACGCTGGTAGCTTCCGGAGGCGCTGCATGGTTGGCCGATCGTGTCATCCTGCCTCTGGCCCATACGCCCTGGCAAACCTTTGCCATCTTTGCGGCACTGGCCCTCATCCTGACCGAAGCCATGAGCAATGTGGCGACCGTGGCCTTCCTGTTGCCGATCCTCTATGGAATCGTTCAACCCTTGGGCGTGTCCCCATTTTTGGCGACCCTCACCGTGACACTCCCCGCTGGCCTGGCGTTCATGCTCCCTGTCGGCGCTCCCCCCAATGCGATCGCCTTTTCCTCTGGACGATACAGCGTCGCCTTTGGGGTCAAACGCGGATGGCCCTTGACGATTGTGGCCTTCTTGGGCTTGTTGGTGATTGCCCGCTTCCTCTGGCCGGCCCTGGGGGTCCGCTTCTAAAGGAATGTCTCTACGAACTGCTCCAACATCTTCTTTTCGCCGAGCACGATGAGCACATCGCCGGGCTGAAACACTAAGGTCGGATCGGGATTGATCATCATCTCCCCTGCCCGTTTTAATGCCACAACAACCACATTGGCACGTTTGCGAAGGTCCAGTTCCTGGAGACTATGTCCCTGGATCGGTGACCCAGGACGCACGGTGTACTCCCGCATCTCCAGTTCCAGGTTCTTTTTGATCAGGGCAAGGTCTACAAAGTCCATCAACGCAGGATTCACAAGGTGTAGGGCGATCCGATAGCCTGAGACCCGATAGGGAGCGATGACTTCGCTTGCGCCTGCCCGATAGAGTTTTCGTTCGGCTTCTTCGGTCAGGGCTCGAGCCACGATGATCAGGTCAGGATTGAGGAGACGGGCAGTCATGACCAGGTACAGGTTATCGGCGTCTGAAGGCAACAGGGCAGCCAGACCCTTGGCATGTTGGATACCCGCGGCGCGGAGGATCTCTTCGTCGGTCGCATCCCCGATCACGAAGGAGTACTTCTTTTCCTTGAGGACTTCGGTCTGCCCGGGATCGCGGTCGATGACCACGAAAGGGACCCGTTCCATTTGAAGCCGCTCGGCGGCCGCACTGCCCATGCGGCCATGCCCACAGATGATGTAATGTCCACGTAACCGTTTCACGGCCCGAATGGACCTCCTTCCCAGGAGTTCTCCCAGTTTAAGTTCCAGGGCCCATCGTGCGACCTGAGAGAGCCCATAGGTGACAATCCCCAGGCCAAAGAGGATGAGGAAAAGCGTAAAGACCCGACCCGGTGGCGAAAGGGGGTGAACCTCGCCAAACCCCACCGTCGTGACCGTGATCACGGTCTGATACAACGCGTCCAGGAGTGAGAACTGCTCGATGAGGTGGTACCCAACTGTGCCGGTAAAGAGGAGGAGAAACAGGGCCGCCAGCGTAATCCGCAAGGTCGCTTCTCACTATGGCTGAGAGGTTTTTTCGCCCAAGATGACGAACTCGACCCGGCGGTTCTTGGCGCGGTTTTCGGGCGAGTCGTTGGGCACGATCGGCTTGCTCTCGCCGTAACCTTTCGCAATCAGGCGGTCGGGTTCAATCCCATGGTCAATCAGGTATTGCCGGACTGCCTCGGCGCGTTTTTGCGAGAGTTTTAAGTTAAATGCCTCCGACCCGATATCGTCCGTATGCCCCTGAATCTCCACGATGACATTGGGGTTCTCCTTGAGGAGTTCGACGATTTGGTCCAGGACCGGATAGGACTCGGGCTTCAGTGTGGCCTTCCCGGATTCGAAGTAGATGTTCTGGAACCGGAGGGTCATCCCCTTCTTCAAGAGCCCGAAATCTACGATGGTAGGCTGTCCCTTCTCGATGACGATAGGCTTGCCCTGCGGGATGTAGCCCTCGGCCTCGACCCGGACCGCATAGGTGCCCACCGGGAGATCGACGCGAAAGACGCCGGTCGTGGAATCTGTCCAAATAGGTTCTATGTCGGAGTTCAGGAAGGTGATTTTCGCATACAGAGGGGCCTGGGTCTTTTGGTCAAAGACACGGCCCGTGAAGGTCCCTTTGGGAGTCTCTTTCGGCTGTTCTCGGGTGAGAAAGATGTCTTTGACCGTAGGCTGGCCCTCCGTGACGACAATAGAGGTCAAGAACGGCTTGTACCCTTGGAGTTTCACCTTGAGAGTGTAAAGGCCCGCAGGCAAGGAATCGAAGAAATACTGACCAGTAGAGGGATCTGACCACGCGGTGTATGTCTTCTTCCCTTGGACCAAGACCAGTTCGACGGAGAGGGGCATGTTCGTCATGCCATCTACGACGATCCCGCCCAAGCTTCCATAGGCCAGCGGTGCCGGTTGTTCCTCTTCGGGTTGTTCCTTTTGAACCACCAGAGTTTCAGGGGGAGGAGGAGCCACGGGGGGCTGTTCGGAGGGCTGAGGTTGAGAGGGAGGCTGGACCTTGGGCGCCTCTGGAGCCCAAGAAAAAGCATACGTGAAACCGAACCCTACGCCGTAGTCGGGCTTGTACGGGAAGAAGAGGCTGGGCTCATGCCCAAGACCGGGGAGGAGATGGGTGAAGAAGAGGTGGATGTTGAATTGGGAGCCGGGGTAGGGACCCGACTCGAGTCCCAAGGTCGCGACTCCCCACCCTTCTCCGTATCGTTGTTGGGTGGTGGAGCGGGTAAATCGTTCGGTATAGTCCTCGAAGAACAGGCGGGCGCGGGGCAAGCGGATCTCCAGTCCTGCCCCAAAAGCGAAGGTCTGGGCCTCTCCACTCAGCCGGGATCGGGTCCATCCGGCGTTGAGGTGGAGTCCCATGACTGGGGCAGGGCGAAGCGTGAGGGCGAAGGTTACACCAAGGGCGGCGTTCTGACTTGCAAAACGCCGAAAATAGCCTCCCTTGTACATCCACGCAATTGCTGCGGTATCGAGATCGGTGGAATCCCGGAACGATTTGGGGCCCAGTGGGATCCACATTTGGGGGATGACGGCCAGGGTGATGGCTTGTTTCCAAGGCAAACTTGCCTTCAGGGTCAGGGCCACATCCCCCAACCCCAAAGCCATCCGGGGCTTCGTGGAACGGGGGAGGAAGGTCGTGTCCTGTTGCACATACAAAATGTTCTGGTCAGGATAAAAGATGTCGGTTGCGAATTGTAGGTCTGCGCCCAGTTCCACAAATCGGCTCAAGGAGAGCCCGATTCCGGTGTGCGCGTCCAGAGCCGCAGCAAAATCGGTCCCTGTCCGGATCTCCGTTTCACTCGCCCGGAGTTTGCCCTCGACGGGAAGTTTTGAAAGGTAGCTCTGGAGATCGAGTAACGTCAAGTGCAAAACTTGAGGTCCGCGGGTATCTGCGGTGAAGACGCGATAAAGGCTCCCGACGGAATACGGCCCGGGGAAGCCCAGAAGCCAAGTCATGACACTTGTCCAGATCAAACCCATGGAAACCCTCCTTACGGCTGATGATCCAGAGCACTTTGTGAGGTCCCCTCCTGAGCCTGGAGTTTCTTAAACGGCCAGATGCGATACTTCAAGCCCAAGATTTTGGCTTTTCGGATTAGAGACGGTGAGGCATTGGAATCTTCGATGATTTCGTAGATGAGGGGCGTCGCCTGGTCCGGATCGTTTTGAAGGAGGTAGTACTCCGCAAGGTAGTATTTGGCCTGCCAAGCGGCCCGGGACTCGGGATATTCCCGGAGAAGGAGGTCGAGATAGAACTTTTCAGCCTCATACATCTTGAGGTTCCGATAAGTCACCGCAGCGATGAGCATTTTTTGGGCGAGTTTTTCTTTGGCCTGACGCAAAAGGGCCCGCGCCGTGTCCGCCAGAGGAGAGTCTGGATAACGTGCCAGAAAACGCCGAAACAATCGAATAGACTGTTCGGTGTCCGTCTGGTCCAGTTCCGGGGGCGGGCTCTTACGAAGATAGGCTTCGGCAATCCGGAGTTCCGCCTTCGGCACATACTCCATGGAAGGGAAATTGTCAATGAGAAATCGGTATTCGATGATCGCCTGGTCGTAGTCCTTTGCGTGGAAATAGGATTCTGCGAGATAGAATTGGGCATCGTCTGCCATCCCCGAGGTGGGGTATCGGTAGATGAATCGTTGGAAGAGTTCGGCCGCGCGAGTGTACTTGCCCTGGCGGTAAAGCGCCTGGGCCTGCTCAAAGAGCGTGGTGGGGGAATCTGGGATGACCGTTTGCCGCTGGACGCAGGCAGTTAGGGCCAGAATGACTGAAAAAACCAGGAAATTTCGGAAGGCCATAGCCTTTCTATGGTATTGCACCGCTGAAGTTTCTGCAACTCTCAAGACTTCAGGCGATGGTTGACAACAGGGGTTGACATCGGCTACAATGAAATTTTCGAATAATGCCCTTGGGTGAGCAGGGTTAGGTGATTTTGCTTGTGTTGTAAAGTCAAACATAAGAAGCCGTCCTATCGACGCTGGAGGGAAAATTGTTTCCCCTCACAAGCAAGGAGGTTCATTTTTTATGTCCCCCAGTGTGATTGAGTGGATTGCCAAACGGCCGATTCGGACCCTCACCACATGGGGGCTCGGCATCCTCCTTGCCGTTGTCTTCCCTTTGGCTACTGCTGGGAGTTGGCTCCTTTACAAGACCTATACGTTGAACTGGCAGGTGGAGGACCTTGCCCAGCAATATGACCACATCCTCCAGCTCACGATCCTCCACGATGCCTTGGTCCAGGACTTAGTGCAAGGGCTCGGCTTTGGCGACTCTGCGGCACTCTCCCGAGTCCCAGTCCATCTTTCCCGTTTCGAGAAGGAGTTTGCGGGGCTGGGACAGACTGAGTACCGATCCACAGAGGCCATCCGCGCCCAAACGGAGTTAGCGCAGGCTTGGTGGGCCTTTAAAGAAAAGCTTTCCTCCAGAATGGCTGCCCCGGGTGGAGCCTCGGCAGCCCTCCAAACCCTTCTGGCCTCCTTAAACGAAGTGAACTTGCCGTTGCTGTCCTTAGACCGGACGATTTCTGATGAGGAGGAAATCATCCGGGCCCGTGCTCGGCGGTACCATAACCAACTGGTATGGGTCTCCTGGCTCCTGTGGGGAGTCTTTGGGGTTGGCTTGACAGGCTTGTTCTTGCTCCGCAGGCTCCACCGGACCTTGGTCCAACGGGAGGCCCTCCAATGGGCCATTCAAGAGGTTTCTCATGAGCAAGATCTTTCCGCCCTGCTCCAGCAGGTCTTGGAGCACGCGATGCAAATCCTGGAGGCAGATCGAGGGGCCATTTATCTCCTTCAACGACAAGGGAAAGGGCTCTTCGCGGCACAGTCGATAGGCCTTTCTGAACGCTACATTCAGGTGCTGATGAAGTACCAGGATCGGGTCCCGGGGAGCAGGGCGCTTCAGAAGAAACAAGCCGTGCAGATTGTGGATCTGTCGAAGGATCCGACCGTCCAGGATCTTCCCGAGTTCCACCAAGCCGTGAAAGAGGAGGGGATCCGGACGCTCTTGGTCATTCCGATTCAGTGGAATAGCGAGCCTATTGGAGCCCTAACCCTATATCGTAACCGCCCCAAGGCATTTAAAAATGATGAGGTGCAGTTGGGTGCAGCCTACAGCCAGCAGATCGCATGGCTCCTGGAGCGCGAGCAGCGGATCC
>CAYQZW010000004.1:0-49600 GCA_964422065.1 uncultured bacterium
TCCGGACTTGGAGGCCGTTTGTCTCGATCTGCATGGGGATGCCCCAGGCCAGGGCAACCCATAAGACCAGCAGGAGTCCTGCGACTCCTCGTCGCATAAATCGCATGATACCACTCCTTCAATATTTGAAAGTGTGCCCACAGGAACCTAAAAACTCCGTTATTATAAACCTCGATTGCCTCAAATTCTGAGGAGAAACAGTCTCCCATAGGTTATGGTCAAGCCATGAAGAATGTTGCCCAGACGGGGAGGGGAAGGGGTACACATAGGGTTTGCATGGGGACGCACAGGCCTGCAGAATTGGGCTATGGGTGTTTGGCTCGTGATGCTCTGGGCGATAACTTGGCAGGTGCAGCCCGCAGAGACTGGAGGGATCAGGGTGACCCCTCCGGCCGGCCGCCAACTTGCTGGTACACTCCAATGGGTCCTGGATTCCCTGGCTCAGGACGGAGACACGATCCGGCTCGCAGCTGGCCGCTACGTCGCCGATCCCACGCCCTATGAAGAGGCCATCTGCGGCAACTGTATAGAGCCCCAGACTCCGGTTCAGGCCACAGTCGGGTTCTGGGTCCGGGATAAGGCTGTGGTCCTGATCGGCGAGGATCGGGATTCGACGATCCTCGTGACCCGCGCAGGTTACGGTGTCTTCTTTGAGCGGAGTTGGGGCTCGGAGATCCGGCAATTGACGATCACCGGCGGTATCCGGGATCCGGACGGTATGGCCACTGATGCCGGCATCGTCGCTAAACATAGCCGGGTGACCATCCGGGATGTCCGGATTCTGGACAACACGGATCGGGTAGATACTGTGGTTGTGGGCATCGGGGGGATCATGGGCCGGGAGGGTGCGGAACTCTTCATCTTCCATAACGAAATCCGGAACAACGGCTGGGATGGCGTCGCACTATACCGCGGGGCCATGGCAGTGATCGCAGACAACGTCATTGAACAAGGCCGGGGTGCTGGCATCGGGATCACCTGGGATGCGAGCGCAGTGGTTTATCGGAACTGGATTTCCGGCTACTGGAAGGGGATCGGTGCCTTCGGAGAGAGCCGAGTAATCGCCCGGAACAACGTTGTGTACCGGAACCTGGGCTGGGGGATCATTGCCACGGGATCGGCCTACATGGAGGTTGTGAACAACGTCATTGCGGAGAACGGCAACTGTGGGTTTGCGGTGTGGGAGCCGACGGCGCGCGGCATCCTGAAGAACAACATCATCGTCCAAAACGGTTGGAAAGAGGAATGGGTGTGTCCTGGGGTTGGCATCTGGATGAATGCCGATACCACGCAGTTTCCCATTCGATACAATGACGTCTGGGGGAACCACGGGGGCAACTATGAAGGGGTGCCGGACCTGACCGGGGTCTCGGGCAACCTCTCGGTGGATCCGAAGTTTATGGGGCCAGCGGATTTCCGGCTTCAGCCAGATTCACCCTGTCGAGATGCGGGCGATCCAAGGCTGGTCGATCCGGATGGAACGCGTTCGAACATAGGTCGATACGGAGGACCGTGGGCCGGGCCGATGCCTTAGATTACGGCAGGATCAAGACCCGGGTCCCGATCTCGACCCACTCAAAGAGTTCTTTAGCGTCTTCTAAGTGGAGGCCGATGCAGCCCTGGGTCCAGTTCCGGCCCTTGGCCCAGTCTTCCTCGGTCCCTTCGTGGATCCCGATCGCCCCGCCCAGGGGGGTGTCAAAGGGCGGGCATTCACCGCGCAGGTGAGCATCCAGGATCGCGTGGTATTGTTCTTCGGTGATCCGGCCTTGCTGGAGCGCACGTTCGGCGTCTTCTGGGCCCGGATAGTTCAGGGCCATGAAGTAGGTGCGACGAACACCGCCTTTGTGGCAGATCCGGTACTCGCCCTCTGGGGTCCGGCCATCACCTTCCCGCTCCTTATGGCCTACAGGGTTGGGGCCGAGGGCAATCTCGTATTCCCGGACGCATTCCCCGTCCACCATGATGCAGAGGAGGTACCGAGACTTTCGGACCACGAGGACCGCATTGCGAGGAATCGGACGGCGTTTACGGGCGGTCATGGGACGTCCTGTTCCTCCTCTCCGGACTGTTCAGGACGGAGCCAGAGTGCCTTGAGCAAGGCTGCGACCGGGACCGCTAAGAGCATGCCGAGAATGCCCAGGAGTTTGGCGCCGATGAGGAGGGAGAAGAGGATGACAAGCGGATGGAGTCCCACGGAGCCCCCGATGATCCGGGGCGCAAAGACCACGCTTTCCATGAGCTGGACCCCACCGAAGACAATGGAAACCCGGATGACGCCCCACAGGGGCGCCGGGTCCATCATTCCTACGAGCAAGGCAGGAATATAACTGGCCCAGAACCCGATATTGGGCACCAGGTTCATGAGCCCAGCCAAGAACCCGAGCAACAGCGCAAACTTGATGCGGAAGAGAAAGAGAAGCAGGCCGGTGAGGACACCCACGAGGGTGGCATCCAGGAGTTGGCCGCGGAAGTACCGGCGGAGGATCTGGCTGATCTCCTGCATCAGGGGCTCAACCGTTTGGGCGTACTCCCGACGCTCCAACCATCGCCAAACAAAGGCCAGGATCCGGCGCCGATCGATGAGCAGGTAAAATGCGGTGACCAGCGTGATGAGGTAGAAGAACAGGTAGTTGGCCACACCAAACAGGCGGAGCGGCAGTTCGCCGATCTGACGCGCGATGTTTTCAAGCACATTGGTGCTCACAGTCATTTGGGTCAGGAATTCCCATAGATGGCGCTCCCGGAAATAGGTCTCCAGGCTCGCGCGCCACTGGGAGATCTGAGACGGTAACACGGAAACAAGGTAGGCCGCCTGATTGCCGGCCTGGTAAACGACGACCCCGATCAAAAAGAGGGTGAGCAACGCAAAGAGCAGGACCGTCGCGAACGAGGAAACCGGACGCGGAATCCGAATGCGCTCTAAGCGTGTGACGATCGGGTCGAGGATGAAGGTGATTAGAATGCCGAAGCCGAGCGGGATAAAGATGACTTCAAATCGGGTGAACAAGAAAAACATCAGGAAGACGACACTGGTCCAGAACAGCCAGCGCAGGGTGGATGAGGCGCGGAGAGGATAGAGGACAAGGACTGCGAGACCCGCGAAGACGAAGGACCAGGTGGACGGGGGGAGACCGAAGACGACCGCAAGCGCCACCAGGGTCAACCCAACAAACAGGATCGCCGTCTCGTTCATGGTTGTACCGTCAATTATACGCCCCAACTCCCTGCTTCAGGCCCCCCGAGTGTCTCACCTTGAAACATCTGCCGTGACCGAGTATAGTTTTGAAGCATGGCTTATCGGGTCTTTTTTGAAGAGGCGATCAGCCCGTTTTGCCTGGTGGATGGGGAGGGCCGGGTCTTGGATTGGAACAAGACCGCGGAAAAGGTCTTTGGATTTCGCCGGCAGGAGGTCCTGGGCAAACCGGATCCGACGTTCTCGAATCCCTCCGCCTATCGCGCGTTCCTCCAACGAGTCCGAGAACAAGGGAAACGCGTGGAAACTTTTGTGTTGGTCACCCGAGACGGCAAGGAGTTGGATATCGAGGTGACCGGGATCTATCGGGACGGGGAGTTCTTTTTGATGAAACGGGATTTGACATACCGTCGGTATGCATACCTGGAAAAGATGAAGGCGTTAGGAGAACTCGCGGCCGGAATCGCACATCAATTGAACTCCCCTCTGAACGCCATCCTGCTGATCACGGAAGTCCTGGAGTCGGACATCCAGGACGAAGAGAACCTGGAAGACCTTCGGCTTTTACGTCGGCAGGCCCTGCAAATGAAGTCGGTCATCGAGAAGATCCTGAACTACGTCCGGGTACACGAAGCAAAAGAGCCTTGCTGTCTTGCAGAGATCGCGAGGGAGGTCGTGGACCTGTATCGGAAAAGCCTGGATCGACACCGGATTGTTCTCTCCGTGGAGTCCATGGGACCAGCCCCATGTTCCCAGTGCACGTTTACTGGCGATCGGTCGGGCATAGAGCAGGTGATCATGAACCTCTTGTCGAACGCGGTAGACGCCATGCCGGATGGAGGTAACATCGAAATCCGATGTGTGCGTGAGGGGAATAGCCTGGTCCTGCGGGTGAAAGATCAAGGGGTCGGCATCCCAAAAGAGAACCTAAGGAGGATCTTCCAGCCGTTTTACACGACCAAAGGCTCGAAGGGCACGGGCCTGGGCCTGGCGATTGTTCAGCGGATCGTCGAAGATCATGGCGGACGGATTGAAGTCTACTCCGAGGTTGGCAAAGGGACGGAGTTCGCGGTGTGGTTCCCGTTGAACGCGGAGGGCTGAGATGGGGGATCGCATGTGTCGGACCGTGCTCATAGTGGAAGATGATGAGGGGTTGCGGGCAACGCTGCAGCGGGTCCTGAAACGTAAAGGGTACCGGGTCTTCGGTGTGAAGACGGGAGAGGAGGCGCTCGCCCTCTTGAGCCAGCAACTCGAGATCCACGTGGTGATCACGGATATGGTGTTGCCAGGTATGGATGGGCTCGCGTTGCTGTCCGAGATCAAGCGGGCATGGCCGGAGATCGAGGTTGTGGTGATGACCGGCTATGCGACGGTCCGGAACGCCGTAGCGTCTATCAAGCAGGGAGCGTTTGATTATCTCACGAAGCCGTTTGATCAGAGCGAGTTGTTGAGTGTGCTGGAGAAGATCTTCAACATGCGGCGGCTGATGAGTCGGGTGGAGGAGTTGGAGTCGTTGTTGAAAGGTGGGCCGCTGGTCGGCAAGTCCAAGAAGTTCCTGGAGGTCGTGGAGCGTGCGAAGGCCGTGGCGAGGACCGAGATCCCGCTCCTGATCATGGGAGAGAGCGGTACGGGCAAAGAGGTTTTGGCCAGGTTCATTCACAGCGAAAGTCGGCGGCGTACTGGGCCGTTTGTGCCGGTGAACTGTTCAGCGATCCCGCGTGACCTCTTTGAGTCGGAGTTGTTTGGACACAAGAAGGGGGCGTTTACCGGTGCGATCCGGGACGCACTGGGCCTCTTCCGGTCGGCAGAAGGCGGAACCCTGTTCCTGGATGAGATTGCAGAGATGCCGTTGGAACTGCAACCCAAGTTGTTACGGGCGATCGAGAACCGACGGATCCGGCCCGTAGGCTCCGCAGAAGAGATCCCGATTAACGTCCGGATTATCGCTGCCACGAATCGGGACATCCGGGAGGCGGTGGAGACCGGGCAATTCCGACAGGACCTGTATTACCGGTTTGTGGTGACGCTCGAGATTCCACCGCTTCGGGATCGGCCGGAAGACATTCCGCTCCTGGTCCACCACATCATTGAGAAACTCAACAAGATCTATCGGCGTCAAGTTCGTCGAGTTGAACCGCGGGCCATGGAGGCCCTGGTCCAGTATCCATGGCCGGGGAACGTGCGGGAGCTGGAGAACGTCTTGGAGGGGATGTTTGCGTTTGGCTTGTCTGGGGTGATCACGTATCGGGATCTGCCACCCTATCTGCGGGACTACCACCGGTCGCAGGAGCCGAAGCCAAAGAGCCTCAGGGAGATGGAACGAGAGTGGATCCTGCGGGTACTGGAGCAGACGGGCTGGAACAAGGTCCAGGCAGCTAAAATGCTGCAAATCTCGCGCGCGACCCTGTACCGGAAGTTGAAAGAGTATGGCTTGGTGTGACCCCCCCTCTCTCTTATAGCCCTCAGGGGGAGATCGGGGGGAGTTCCTATCCTCCGAAGGGAGACATCGGAGGATTGGCTGGTCTATGGGTGACGAACTGGATGGTGGGGGTGGAACACCCGGTCCAGGATTTCCTGAACGATTTCTGGGGTTAGGGGTTCTACGCCGAAGAGCAGCAGTGATGCCTGGCGGGCCTGGCGTTCGAGCTCCGGGGATGGATCGTGGGCCACAAAGACGAGTTGGGTCTCTGGAAACGCCTGGCGCAGAGGTATCAGCCAGGAGAGCCCCTCCCCGTGCTTTAGGGACTGGCCCACGAAGACCAGTTGAGGCCGGATTGCAGTCCAGCGTGCACGGTCGACCTCTTCGACATCCTGGAGCACCAGAAACGGAATCCCCCGCTTTTCTAATTCCCGTTCTACGATCCCGATCCACTGCCGGGCCACAGACAAGATCCACACCATCGTCATCTTCGACAAAGCAAAATTCATGCCAGGAAACATTCCACGGTGTCTCCTTCAATCCCCCTGGATCCCCCTTTGGAAAAAGGAGAAATCCCCCAACCCCCCTTTGGGAAAGGGGGATTGGGGTGGGATGTTTGATTTTGGGACAGGCGAAAGGACCTGTAAAATGTTTAGACTGAGGATGTTGGAAGGGTAGAGCCCGCCGGCAAGGGCTGGGCTCGTCAACCCAGTGTTCAGACAGGAGGTCGGGATGCCGATCTATGAGTACCAATGTCAGCAGTGTGGGCGTCGGTTCACCGTGTTCCTCCTGAACATCGTGGACCGGGAAGAGCCCCGGTGTCCGCGCTGTGGGACGACCGATGTCCGGAAACGGTTCTCACGCGTTGCCCTGCTCCGCTCCGAAGAGGACCGCCTGGAATCCACCCTGTCCGACTTTGAAGGGCTGGAGGACCTGGACGACGCGGATCCCCGGACCCTGGGCCGGGCCATGCGGAAGATGAAGGACGCCTTCGGCGACGAGTTCGCAGACGAGATGGGACCGGAGTTTGATGAGGTCATTGATCGACTCGAGGCAGGCCAGACCCCGGAAGAGATTGAGGAAGCCATGCCCGAACTCGGCGGGGACGAGACCGAGTCCACGGCTGAGGAGGACCTGTAGGCGCCCAGCCGAGGGCCAGACTACGGGGAAGAACCGACCCGGAAAAGAAACGTGATCACCCCGTCCTGGATTCCCTGGACGCCCTTGGGAAGCGGGCTAAATTTCCATTGTCGGAGCGCTTCTAAAGCCGCACGCTCCACCTCGGGTGGCCCCTTTTTGAGCACCTCGATCCCTACGATCTCCCCTTGAGGGTTGACCCGGACCCGGAACTGGACGGAGACGTCCCGGAGCAGCGGGATCCGGGGTGGCAGTTGATACCGTAGGACTTCCCGTTTCGCAAGCAATCCCTCAATCTTGACGCCCAGGTTTTTGTTGCCGAAAAGTGCGGTCTCAATGGCCCGCTCCTCCTTGGCCAACTCCTCCCGCCGCTTCTTGAGGAGTTCCTCCTCGGGCAATACCGCCTCTGGCGAGATCTCTTTGGTCTTCTTGGCTTGACCGGGCACCGAAGGCTTCCCCTTCTCCTCGGCCCGGTAGGCCTCAAACGTCACCGTGATCCACTGTTCCGGCAACTGGGGGACCGAGATACGCCAGAGCCAGAAGATCCCCAGGATCACAAGATGGGCTACAAGAGAGATCAAGACCGATGTGGACCGTTCCCGGGAGGCCGTGAGATTCATCGTTCCCGCGTTGCAATGATCAGTTTCCGGCCCCCGGCCTTGGCCGAGGCCTCCAGCACATTGACCGCTTCCTGGATGCGGACATCTTCGTCGGCCATCAACACGATCGACGCGCCTGGCCGCTCTTTCAGCAATTGATGGATCTTCGGGGTCAACTCCTGGATCGTCACGGGCCGGTTGTTCAGGAAGATTTTGCCTTCGCGGGTGATGGAAACCACGATGTTCTGGACCTCCTGGACCCGTTCGGCTTCGGCCTTCGGCAGTCGGACCTTGATCCCCTGGCTGACCACGTACGTGGAGGTCAGCAAGAAATAGATCAAGAGCAAGAGCACGATGTCTGCCAGGGAGATGATGGAAAACGCGGCCATCGGCTTGTGACGCGTGGTCAGGTTCATGCGACCCCCTGTCGTTCTGCGAGGTCCAGGACCTCCAATGCACTCTTTTCCATGTAGAACACGACTTCCTGGACCTTGCCGACGAGGTAGTTATAGAAGAAGTAGGCGGGGATTCCCACGGTCAGTCCTGCGGCGGTGGTCACCAGGGCCTCCCAGATCCCTCCAGCGAGGACGGACGCGTCCACGTTCCCCCCCAGGGCCTGGACCGCCATAAACGCCCGGATCATGCCCGTGACCGTGCCCAGAAACCCCAAGAGGGGCGAGATGGCCGCAACGGTCGCCAGGAGGTTCAGGTTCTTCTCCAGTCGGTAGATCTCGAGCCGGGCCTGTTCCTCTACATACGTCTTGATCTCCTCCCGGCTTTTGCCGAGGTGCTCCAGGCCGGCTTTGACGATCGTCGCGATCGGCCCCTCGGTCATGGTCGCCAGGGCGAGCGCCTCTTTCGCGTTCCCCTGGTCCACCAGGGTCCGCACCTTGGCCATGAACGTCTCGACGTCCTGTTTTGCGCGTCGGAGCACGAGATACCGTTCGATGACGACCGCAAGGCCGATCACGGAAAAGAGCCCGATGATCCAAACAATCACGCCTCCTTTGGCTAAGATTTGTAAAAGGTTCATGGAACGACCTCCTTTTGCCAGGTCAGCATGAAATAAACTTCCCGCCGCCCCCCGGTCTGTCTTCCGAAGATCCCGTCCGGTTGATCAAAGAGGTTGCGCACCCCACCGCGGAGGGCCCAGAGGGTCCGGATCGGGACCTGGACCCCAAGGTCCGTGTAAAGATAGCGGTCTTCACCATGGACCTGGAGGGTGGTCGTGGCGCGACGAAACGGGGTCTGCCATCTCAGGCCCAGGGTCCATTCCGCCCGCGGCTCGTAGGGCAACGAGTCGCTGGGGAACCGGAACAGGAGCCGGCCCCGAAGTTGTAAGGCGGGGGACAAGCGGTAGGACCCTGTGGCTTGCCACTGGAGTTCCCGAAACGAGCCGGTGGTGGTCATGAAGAACCGGACCGGATTCTCCACTGCGAACGGCCGACGGACCACGTATTCCGCCTCTCCACGATGCATATAGGCCAACCGGCTCTGGACCTTAAGGGTGGGGGAAGTGTACGCAGCCAGGACGGCGAGACCGGACTGACGCTCAAAAGCGGCAGACAGCGGGAGGATGTAGAGCCATCGGAGGTGCTGGGGCTCTGCGCGTCGCAAGGAAAACGCCTCAAGACCCAGATTCAGGGTTGGGGCCAGCCGGTTCACCATGCGGAACCGGAGGAGGGGCCAGTTGGGGAAATCGGACTGGCCCACATGACTGAGGCCAACTTCCGCATGGAAGGTCCAGCGGCGCCAGAAGGTCCGAATTCCGATCGCCAGATGGGATTCCGTTTGCCTCCCCTGGGTCGGAAAGGAGGGTTCGGGCAAGGGGGACGTAAGGAATTCGCGGGATTGGATGCCCAACCGCCAGGTCAGGACCGTCCAGGGAGGACGGTCTACGTTGCCTGAGAGTTCAACACGGCGGATCTGATGGGTCACCTGGGGGATCAGGGAGCCCAGGCTCTGCTGGTGGCGCTGGAATTCCATATGGCCCCGGATCTGAGCCCGATCCCATTGGAGGGGGTACGCGTCCAGGGTGAAATCCAGCAGACGCCGGGAACCTTGCAGGGTGGTGTCCAGCATGTAATAGCCAAAACGGGCATAGCCCGTGTTCAACGACGCCTGGATCGGAACAGACAGGGTGGGGAGATCGGCATTGAGTTGCCCTTGCCAGATAGAGCGCTGGGCGTTCGGAACATGCCCCCGACTCCAGTCATAGGAAAACAGCCCCGAAAACGATGGACCCGACTCAGATGGGGATTGCCAGTTCAGGGTGACCGATGTGGACGGATAGGATCCGATGCTCATCTGTGCCTCCCATCGGGGATATGAAGGGAGTTTGCGAGGGGTAAGGGTGGCCACAGGGAGGGGCCGGACCGTGAGGAAGGGATGGGTAGGGAACGCAGGCCACGGCGGCTCGGGAAATGCCAGCCGGGTGGGCCAGAGCGCGACCGGGGCACGCCGGAGATGGAGGGTGTCGATGCCGTAAATGACGTATTCCCCGAGTTGGAGGGTCGGCAGATTGACCTGAGTGGTCTCCGGGGCTACACGGGCCGAAACCAGCAGAGCAACGATCAGGGGGAAGCCCTGAAGGGTCATGGGCCACCTCCCGTGGTTCGTATCAGTTGCTCCTCCAGTTTTTTGGCGCGCTGGAGGGCCTTCTTCGCCTCCGGGGCGTCCGGATAGCGTTTGGCGATCCGTTTGTAAACCACGATGGCCTCTTTTAGACGGTTCATCTGGGTATAGCATTCGCCGGCTTGCCACAGGGCGTCTATGGCGAGGTCCGGCAGGTTCTCATAGACGTTGCTCACCTCCAGGAAGGCGAGCACGGCCTTTTCCCATTGCTGGGCCTCCTGGTACAATCGGCCGAGGGTCAACAGGGCCTGGGCGCCGACCTCATCGGTGCGACGTTGCGCGACGTCGTGGAGGAAGGCCTCCGCAGAATCCTGGAGGCCCTGATGCCAGAGGATCTCTGCGTACGCGATGCGTGCCAGGTCGGCCCAGCGGCTTTCCGGGGCCGCCTGGATGACCGCGTCGAAATGCTGAGCGGCTGCGGTCTCGTTCTTCAACCGTTTCTCGCACAATCCCAGCAGATAGCGGACCTCCGGGGCATAAGGCGAGTTGGGGAAGGCCATCAGGAACGCCTCCAGGGCGTTCCGTGCCTCTAAGTACCGGCCGAGTTGAAACAGGATGGCTCCGTAGCGATACCGGGCCATCTCCAGGTTGCCGGCCAGCCGGTAATGGGTGGCGGCGGTGACGAGGTCGCCGAGTTTCTCCGCGGCCTGGCCGGCGAGCAGATGGGCCTGGAAACGCTCTGGCCGGTCGGGATATCGGTCCAGCCAGGCCTGGAGTTTTTCGTATGCCAGAGTATCCCGGCCAATGTTGAGCCAGAACTCCCCCTCTTTGAGGAGCAGCAGGGGCTCCAGGGTGGGGAATCGCCGGCGGAGATCGGCCAGGATCCGATCCAATCGGTCGGATTGGCCGAGTTGTTTTGCAGACCAGAAGATGCCTTCCAGGGCTTCGTCCACAAGCGGGCTTTCCGGGAACTCCTCAATCAGGGTCTGGTACAGGATCGTGGCACGTTCGTAATCGCCATGGTTGTAGAGGAGGTTGGCCAGGTCCAGGGTTGCACGGTCCCGCAAGGTCATGGGGCCCTGCTGGCGGATCTGGTCCAGGATCTCCATGGCCCGTTGCCATTCGCCGGCCTGGTCATAGGAGGTGGCCAGGAGGTACATGGCGGTAGGGGCGAGGGGATGGTTGGGGAACTTCTGGACAAAGGTCTTGAAGTTCTGCGCAGCCATACTGAAATGGCGGAGTCGGAAATCGGTGAGGGCCAGGCCCCATAGGGCCTCAGGGATCAAGGTGGGGTCGGGCATCTGACGGAGGATCTGGGAATAAAGGGTGTTGGCCTTGCCATAGTTCTTCAGGTTTAACTCGGTGTCTGCCCAATAGAGCCGTGCGTAGGGACCAATCTCCGGATGCTGGACGAGCGTCTGGAAGATCGTTGCTGCATCGGCGTCCCGACCCTGGAGGTAGGCCCAGAGGCCCTGGGTAAAGGTCCAGTAAGAGGCCCAGGGTTCGGGCAAGTCGGGATAGGCATCAAAGAGTTTTCGGGCATCCTCCCAGTCCCGAAGGGTGAGGTCGGCCTGTGCATGAAGCAGGAGGGCCTGCGCACGTAGGGATTCAGGGAGGTCAGGTTGGGCCTCCAGGTCCTGGAGCAGGTGACGTGCGGACTCGGGGGCACCCTTGCGGATCAGGGCCTCAGCATGCCGGATCTGGAGCAAAGGGCGGAGCGGGGAGGGGGCCTGAAGTTCACCGGCCTGGAGGGCTTCCACCGCTTTTTGCCAGTTCTGGGAGGCCAGCCATGCCTGGCCGAGAAGGAGGGCAACATAAGGGGCGAGGGTCTCATCATGGACCAGGGGCTGGAGGCGGGTGCGGGCGGAGTCCAGGTCGCCCCACCGTAAGTCCAGGGTGGCGAGTGCATACTGTGCAAAGGCGACATACGGGGTATCGCGGACGGCTGCAAGTTCCGCCTGAGCCTCCTGCCATTGGCCCAGCCGGAGGGCCATCAGCCCGCGATACAGCCGGAAGGCGTCGGCCAGCGGCCCCTTGAGCCGGAGCCCTTGCCAGGCCTTCCAGGCCTCTTCTGCACGGCCCAGTCGGAACAGAGCCAGGCCCCGGAAAAGCCGGGCCGTATCGTCTTCAAAGGCGTCCAGGATCTGGACTGCCTGGTCGTCGTTGCCCTGCAGGTAGAAGAGAATGCCGCCGGTACGGGTCCGCTCCAGAGCCGGGGGGAGGACCTGGAGGGCACGGTCCACCTGCCCGGTCTTCGCCAAAAGCCGCGCCAACAGGAGTTGGGCACGTTGACGGGGGTCTGACCGTTGTTCTTTCTCAACGTACTCTTGTAAGAGGCGGATCGACTTCTCCCAATCCTGCTGGTTCAGGGCGAGATTGATCCGACGGATCAGAAGGCGGGTGGCCTGTTGTTCTGGCGATCGGTACGCTGCGACGGCCCACAGGGAGTCCGCCCGGGCATAGTCTCCCTGTTCTTCCGCGATCTCCGCGAGCAGTTCTGTGGCTCGGAGGGCCCAGCGGGACCGGGGGTCGAGTTGGATCAACGCCTCAAGCCGGGCCTGGGCGGTCGCCAGATCCCCCTCCCGGTACGCTTGCTCGCCCGCCTGCCAGAGCGCAAAGGTTTGGGCTTCCGGATCCAGGGCCTCCAGGAACCGCTGAACCGGCGGGGCCTGGGATGCGGCCTGGGCTGAGAGGGGGCCGGCAAGGGCGAGGATGCCGACACAGGCAAGGAGCCAGATCCTGAGTCGGCGGGTCAGATCACGGGATGCCATGGTCATCCCCCTCCGGCCTTTTGGGTGGATTGGAGTTTCTCTTTCAGTTGGAGGCGGAGGTAGGCACGGATGAAGCCGTCCAGGTCGCCGTCTAAGACCGCATCGGCGTTCCCCACTTCGTAACCAGTTCGGTGGTCTTTGACCATCTTATAGGGGTGCAACACATAGGACCGGATCTGGCGGCCCCAGGCGATCTCCCCCTTCTCCTTCTCAATCTCTTTGAGTTTCTCGCGTTCCTTTTCCTGGTAGTACGCATAAAGCCGGGCACGCAGGATCTTCAACGCGGTCTCCTTGTTTTGGTGCTGGGACCGCTCGGATTGGCATGTGACCACAATGCCCGTCGGGATGTGGGTGATCCGGACGGCCGTCTCGTTCTTCTGCATGTGTTGCCCGCCTGGCCCCGACGCCCGAAAGGTGTCAATCTTCAGGTCGTTTTCGTTGATCTCCACCTCAATCTCTTCGGTCTCCGGGTAAACAAAGACCGAAGCAAAGGAGGTATGGCGGCGGCGTGAAGCGTCAAAGGGAGAGATCCGGACCAGGCGGTGGACCCCGCGTTCCCCCTTGAGGTAGCCGTAGGCGTACGGGCCTTCTACGAGGACCGTGGCGTCTTTAATGCCCGCCTCTTCCCCGGGCTGGAGGTAGATGACTTTGTACTTAAAGCCGGCCTTTTCCAGCCATTTGAGATACATGCGAAGGAGCATTTCCGCCCAGTCCATGGACTCGGTGCCGCCGGCCCCGGGGTGGATCGTGAGAATGGCGTTTCGGGCATCCTCTTCCGAGAAGATCAGACGAAACTCCAGATCTTCCAGTTCTCTTGCGAGGCGCTGAAATTCGCGCTGGTATTCTTCCCCGAGGGAGGGGTCTTCTTCGGCGAGTTCTTCCAGTTCTGTGAGGTCCCGGAGGTCTTTTTCAAGACGTTGGAGGAACTCCAGTTCTTTACGGAGACGAGCCATTTTGGCCATCACCTGCCGGGCGCGGTGATGGTCGTTCCAGAAGTCCGGTGCATTGGCCTGCTGTTCTAAGGTCTGGAGTTCCCGCTCCATGCGAGCGGGGTCAAAGATACCCCCTAAGTTCAAGGAATCGGGCCAGGAGATCTCGGGCTGTTGCCATGTCTCAATTATAACCGAAAATTCCCCCCCACCACCCCCTCCTTTAAGGCTTCGGGGTATTGTGGGGGGACGTTAGGGGACAGGTTTAACCTGAAGGGTGCGAATGTACGAAATGATGTCCAGAATGTCTTGGTCGGTTAAAGCGGGGTTGCCCCCTTTGGGGGGCATGGCGATCCCCGTGGTGTTCAATGGATCCGTGGGGGAGCGGCCCTGTTTGACAAACGCCAGAAGTTCCTGGTCGGTCTTCTCCTGAATGAACTTGCTCGTGGTCAGGTCTTTTCCGAGGTTCGGCAGGCCCTTGGCGTCCGGACCGTGACAGGCGGAACAGACCTGGAGGAAGAGTTGTTTGCCGTGTTCGGGGTTCGGGGTATACGCGGTTGCGCTGGCGGCCGCCGACGGGCTGGTGCCTTCGGTCTGCGCGCTTTCCGCCTTTTTCTCCGGCTTGGCCTTCTGGGCTTCCTGGTCTCCGCCCCCACCTCCACACGCCACGGGGAGCACGAGTGCGGCACCCAGGATTAGAAGTGCGGCCAAGGATCGAACGGTTTTCATGGTGATGCGCCTCCTTTCATGGGCATTTTCATGGACCCGCCCATGTTCGGCTGGGGCGGGTTCGCCAAAAGGTCCTGTAAAGATAAAATTTTACCGCCTTTTGCCTGTGCAAGGGACTCGGCCTCTGCACGGCTGGCCAGGGCCACGACCCCATAGCCCATCGGGGTCTGGATCTCCGGGCTCTGGACAAAAGTGGCTCGGTCGGCCCGGATCCACATCGCGGTCTTGTAGTCATGGACCCAATACCGGGCGACCGGTTCGGGATGTTTCTGGCGATAGGCAAACATCCCACCGAGGTCATCGAACCTCCGAATCGCACCGGATTCCGTAACATAAGCAGCCGCAAACCGTGCTTCACTGATCAGCATCTTACACTCGTCGCACATGTCCTCGCCATATCGGATCTTTGGGGGTTGATCAGGCGAGGGGGTACCACAGGTTACCAGGCCCAAGGCCGCTGTCCAGAGCCCTGCGAGGCCGAGGATCGTCCACGCCCGCATCATAGCCCCCCACGTCGTTTCAAAACGAACCCAGCTGCGCCAAGAGGCGCAACGATCCAGAAGATCAAGATCGCCGCCAGGACCCATGCCAGACCCTGTCCAAAAGTCCGCATGGCCGAGAGCCCTGCAGGCCCCAGGATCTCCAGGCCACCCCGGAGCACGTGGATGGACATCATCTTGAAGACCTGAGCCGGATTGACCAGAGCGAGGAGCAGGAGGTCTTGGGCCCGGAGTTTCAGGACTAGAGAAGCGCCAAGCAGCCCGAGATCGCTGAGAAAGACCCAGGTGAGCCAGAGAAAGATGGCGACGCCCACAGCTGTTGAGCCCTTGGACGACATACTGGAGACCAGAAAGCCGAGGCTCAGGCTGCCGAGAGCCAAGAGCAGCGCAAACCCGCTTAATGCCAGGTAGCCAGTAATCTGGCTCACGCCACCGCGGATCCCCAGGGACAGCCCGGTCAAGCCAAAACCGATCCCGAGCGTCGCAAAAATAGCAAGCCCTAACCCAAGGTATTTGCCGAGCAGGACCTCAAACTCCAGCACCGGATGGGTGAAGAGGTAGAGCAGGGTGCCTCGTTCGCGTTCTGAGGCCAGGCTTAGGGCCCCTAAAGTCATGCCCATGAGGGGCACAATCAGGACCACGAGGTTGACCAGGCTTGCGGCGGTTCGTCCGAAGCCCGCCACCCCATATTCGCCGATCCCGGTGAGTCCGAACTGAGCCAACCCAAAGGATAGGACGATGAAGATCCCGGTATAGAGCCAGAACCACTTATTGAGAAGGGCGTCGTGCAGTTCTTTGAAGGCTAAGATTGCGAGATTCCGGCGTTCCATTACGAGCGACCTCCTTCCTCTTCCAAATCGAAGTCTTGGACCGAGATGCCAGCCTCCACGAGGGCCTGGATCGGGGCCATCTTCTCTGTCGGCAAGACCCAGACCCAGAGGGCTGATCCGTTTTTCTGGACGTCAAACCCCTTGTTGCGCAGATGGTCGTAAGCACGAGCCAAGTCCGAGGGGCGGGGATAGAGCCGGAGTTTGGCTTTCCAGCCCATGCGTTCTGCCGCCTCCATGGGCGGAGCATCGGCGACAAGTTGGCCATGTTCCAGAACCAGGACCCGGTCCGCCAGGGCGCGGACCTCCTCAAACCGGTGGGACGTGAAGATCAAGGTTTTGCCTTGGGCCCGCAGGTCGTTGAGCAGATCAAAGAAGGATTCCCGAACCGCACGGTCCAGGTTGCTCGTCGGCTCATCCAGGAGAAGGAGGGGTGGGTCGGACAGCAGGGCCACGGCGAGTGCAAGCCGCTGTTTCATCCCCCCAGAAAGGGTTTTCACTGTCTTCTCCCGGTGCTCTTCCAGGCCCATGGCTTTGAGACAGGTCAGGGCCCGCTCTCGGGAGACCCTCCGCAGGGTGCCGAAAAAGGTCATGGTCTCCTCGACGGTCATGTCGTCATACAGGCCGAGTTCCTGGGGGACGAAGCCGATTCTCTGGCGTACAGCTTTGGGGTTCTGTCGGACCGAATAGCCGGCGATCCTCACTTCTCCCTCAAAGGGATACAAGCCCAAGAGGCACCGGAGGACCGTAGTCTTGCCTGCGCCGTTCGGCCCCCACAGGGCAATAGACTCTCCAGGATAGATGTCAAAGGAAAGATCCTGGATAGCCCACAGAGAGCCGAATCGTTTGCTTAGATGTCGAACGTTGACCAGGGGAACAGAGCCTTCTTTGGGGGTCCGGCTTGCCCAGGACTTCCTGGGGAGCGTTTTGGGAGACGTTGAGAGCCGGAAGGGCTGCTGCCGCCCGAAAAAGGCAATGCCTACGGCTACACTAAGGAGCAATGCGGAAAGGAGTCCAAGAGCCGGTGCCCGCCGTTTTGGCGGGGCTGGAACCCCTTCCGGGATAGCCATGGTGATGCGGGGGAACGTGTCTACAAGTTTGGGCTCCGGCTGGACCAGCGGGATCGCCCGAGCAGCGAAGTTTAAAGCTTGAACTGCGGGACTGTAGAGCAAAAGCCGAAGTATCGGGTGCCGATCCATGAGGCTCTCAAAAAACCGCTGCGAGGCATAAGGAATATCCCCGATGCCATCCCCATCCAGGTCTAAGCCGGTATAATCGCTCCAATAGTTGTTGTGCCAGTGGATGTTGACCAACCGGCCGCCGCCGTCGATGGCGACCTGTTCTTCGTTTTCGAGGAACGTATTGCCTTCAAAGAGGTTTCGCCGGACATTAGGCAATAGCAGGATGCCGAAGTCATTAAAGGCGATGACGTTCCCCTTGAACGTGCAGCGGCTCTCGATCTCCCGGGGGGAGTTGTCAATGTAGATCCCCACACGGTTATCGGCAAAAAGGTTGTTTTCCAACAAGGCATCATCCAGGTCTTTCAGGCCGATGCCAAATCCACTCCCGCCGCGGTTGGAAGCCACGAAGTTTTGGAAGAAGTGGAGACGTCGGCTATACATCAGGAAGGCGCCGACGGAGTTTTCAGTGAGTTGGTTCTCGTAGATCCGTGCATCGTCGCAGTACATGAAATGGATTCCGTAGCGTCCCCCAGAGATCTTGTTGTGTCGGACAATGATATGGTTGGAATACCAGAGAACGACATCTCGACCGAAATGGAGGGTGTTTCCTTCGACGAGTACGCTATCACTATACCATACGCGGATGAGGTCACCCCGACGAGGCAGATCCAGGGATTTTCCGGTGATCTCGTTGTTTCGGATCACGGAGCCGTGAGCCTTTCTCAGGTAGATGCCGAAGAGCACGTCATCCAGGCGGTTCTGTTCCACGGTGATCTTTGGTGCCAGGACCTCGATCCCGGAGTTCTCCTCGTCCAGGTAATCGCCGCTCCCGGTGACGTGGAAGCCGCGGAAGACGATGCCCGGGGCCTTGAGTTTCACCACGGAGCCAGTGCCATGGCCTTCAATGACGGGTTCACCAATGCCGATGAGCACCAGGGGCTTAGAGATGATCAGTGGGCCCGAGTAGGTCCCGGCCTCCACGTGTAGGGTATCCCCGGGCTGGGCTTCCTCGATGACCTGGATAAGGGAATCCCCGGGGGTGACGGTTCGGACCGTCGTACCCCCCGGGGAAACCGCAAACACCATCCCTAAGAGGAGGGTGGGAAGGGTCGGTCTCATCTCATCGCATCCACGAGTGGTTTATAGGCTTTGCGGTGATAGTAGAGGCCGATGATGATGAGGACGGAGGCAAGAATGGCGAGCCAGAGTCCGATATCCCAGATGGCAATGGTCTTGAACTGGCCGATTTTCCCTACACCCACCAGAGGAGGCACAAAGGGTTTGATTGCACCGCTTAACGGGGCACGAGGATCGAGATGGGTCCCGTAATTCCAGAGCCAGTAGTAGAGGTCGCCGAGAAAGATCGCCGGGAACAATAGGGCCGGGAGGCTTAGGAGTGCCGCGAGTTGATTGTGCACAAAGATCGCGCTGAGCGTCAGAAGCGAGATCACCACGATGGCGAAAAGGCTTAAGGACCGCTCTAACTGCGCTGCATCTTTGAGGGAACGCATCCCGATGTAGTGGTTCAGTTCGTCAATCTCCCGGACGTCGCCAACCACTCGGTTGATGTAGACCTGGACCTGGAGGCCTTTAGGGTATTGGGGGGCCAGGAGTTTTAGTCGCCAGTACGGCAAGAAGATGGACACCAACAAGAGGAACGAGGCCAGCGCAAGGAAGATCGTTGGCTTCCGGAACGTCTTTCTCTCCTTCGCCAGCAGTTCCGAGCTCACACGTGGACCGATGAGTTTTTCGAGCCAAGTGGCCACGGATATCACCCCGCTTAGGGTTTCACGATGAAGTAGCCCATCATCTCAAGGTGGAGTGCGGAGCAGAATTCTGTGCAATAGAACGGGAAGACGCCCTCTTTGTCTGCGACGAACTCGATGGTCTGGGTCTCACCCGGCTCGATGCTCAAGTTGATGTTCCAGAGCGGCAGACCAAAGCCGTGGGTCGCATCCTTGGCGCGTTCGATGTTCGTGATGTGCCAGATGACCTTGTCGCCCTTGCGGACCACGACCCGCTCAGGGTTGTAGTGGCTCCGCACCGCGGTCATCCAGATCTCCACCGTCCGACCTTTCCGGACGATCTTCTCTTGGCCCGCAGTGATGCCGTTCGGATCCTTAGACTGGGTACCGGGGTTCCATCCGACCTCCGGATAGACCTCCCACGGATGGAGTTTATCCGCCTTGATGATCTGGGCATAGTGGGGCTCACCCAGGCCAATCGGCATGTCATACAGCAGTTGCATGTTTGTACCGGGCTTGGAGATGTCGATCAATTGGAAGTTTTGCGGCAGGAGCGGACCGACATTGGTGAACCGATCCACCGACCATTTGTTCAAGGAGACCAGGTACTTGCCGTCCGGATCCTTGGTGTCGCCTTCCGCTGCAGCGATATGTCCGACGTTGTAGTGGACCGGGATCTTCTGAACGACCGTCCAGGGCTCTTCTTTGTGGAGCTTCTGATACGGTCCACCCAGGGTCCACCGGGCTACCGCGCTCTCCAGGAACAGGCTGGTGTACGCGTAGCCCTGGTTGTCGAACTGGGTGTGCAATGGACCCAAGCCGACTTCCACCTGGGCCTCCACCACCGCATCAAAAGAGAGGATCGGGATGCCGTATGGGTCCGTGCCTTCAAACTTCTTTTCCTGGATGGCTTTTTGGATCTTTTCGAAACTGTAAATCGTCACGTGTGGATCGAGTTTTCCGGCAACAACGATGTATTCGCCACCTGGGGTGATATCTACGCCGTGCGGGCTCTTGGGCTCGGGCACGAAGTAGAGGATGCCCTCTTTGACCGCGGTCTCAATCGGGATGACCTTAAAGCCGTTGACAACCTTATATTTGCCAGCCTTGACGACCTCTTCGGCCTTCTTCCAGTTGATCACGTGGAGATAGTCCATGTCGCGCTGGGAGGCGCCCGCCTCGAAGGGCGGATTGCCTTCTTCGACGCCACCGGTGCTCATCTCGGTGTTGAAGGAGTTCCCAAAGATCCAGCCTTCGCTCACGCCTTTCCCGGCATCAAAGAGGTCTTGCCAGTAGGGCGGTAACTCCAGTGCAAACGACTGTTTTTTGTCGATTCGGCCTTTTTCACGGTCGAACTTCCAAAGGGTCACCATGCCCCGATAAGCCTTGGCGTAGTCCTCCAAAGAAGCGTATTTCCAGCCGAGAGGAGTAGCGTATTGTCCACCTTCGATCACGTATTCGGTGTTCGGCGTGACCATAGCCCCGCCGTGGTCACTGATCGCGATCGGGTTCTTGACAATCTGTTTGGTCTCGAAGTCGCGCAGATCGATCACGGCGACCCGCGCGTGGGCCTTGTCGTTGATGAAGAGGAACTGGCCATCGTAGTCTGCGTCGGTCTCACTCAGCGCCGGGTGGTGGGTATCGCCCCAGGTGATCTTTTTGCCGTCGACGTTTCCTTCGGCCAAGATCTCTTGGGTCTCCTTGGAGTAACCCCAGCCCTGCCACGGCTCTGGCGTGAAGACCCCGATCACCCGAAGCAGACGCATTGAGGGGATCCCGATCACGAGGACCTGGCCGGAATGCCCACCGGAAGCAAACATGATGTACTCGTCATACTGTCCAGTGGGCATATAGGTTTTCAGCGCCGCCACGACATCTTGGGGCTTGAGCCCACGCTCCTTCATGACCGTCTGGGCCTCTTTGGAGAGACCGGAGACCCCCGGTGCCTGCCCTCCCTGTTGACAACTACTGAGGACGAGCGCCAGGAGCCCTAAACCTACCGCCCCCGCGACGAGGGTTCGTTTTAGCGTACGACCCATACCGATACCTCCTTTTTGGTTCATCCTGTTTCCTTTAACGGGTCCGACTAAAGTCGGCAATGGTACGTTTTTTCAGAAGATCCCAGAGGGCATCCCGGAGCGGCGCCCATTCCTGATGGATCACACAAGGGCCGTTCCTGGAGGGGCACTCCGGGAGGCCAAGGATGCACTTGGTAAACAGGGTATCCCCATCTACGGCTAAGACGACGTCCAGGAGCGAAAGGGCTTCGGGATCAATCGCATAAGACACCCCACCTTTGGCTCCTCTGACGGATTGGAGCCAGCCCTGTTTGACGAGTTTTTGGAGGATTTTGCTGAGGAAGGACTCTGAAATTTGGAGTTCCTGGGCCAGGGTTTTGGCCGAAATGAATTGGTCCCGAGGCTTCTCGGCCAGTTTGATTAAGGCCCGGATCGCGTACCCGGCTTCTTTGGAAAAGAGCATTGTTCCCGTCCTTTTTCAGAATTCGGAGTCCGTTATCTAAAATAAGGCCAAAGGATGTCCTCTGTCAAGTGAAGAGGTGGGAGGGTGGAACCAGGGAATAGGAAGTCACGCATCCCGTGTGGGACGAGGCGAAAGGAGGACGAAGAACAAGAGGATACCGACGGTCAACGCAAGGTTTGCCCACATGCGGATGATGGCGTCAAGGAGCAGCAGGTCGGCACCGATTCGGATGGCGAGGGCGAGGTGTAATAGGACTAAGGGGGCGTAGAGCCGGGGGTGGAAGGTCACTCGGACCCGGGCGACGGCGGGCAGGATCAGCGGCGCGTGCCCGAAGACCATGGAGAAGGTGAAGCCGACAAAGAAGGCGTGGAATGGCGCATCAAAAGCCGGACCCGCCCAGGAAGGGGTCAGCACGAGGAACAGGAGCCCGGCGATCCCGAGCCAGAGGGTGCCGAGCCCCAGTGCCCAGCCGGAGAACTTCTGAACCCCGGTGAGCCGGATCTGGACCCAGGGGGTATCCCAGGCCAGGAGGCCCAGCGCCGAAGCCAGGAGCCCGACGCCCAGGAGCCTCTGTCCCCAAGCCCCAGGCATCCAGACCGTTCCTAATCCTCCAAGGAGAGTGACCCCGGCAAATCCGACCAGGATCCAGGATCGGTGTGAGGATGCAGACAAGAACCGCATCCGTTCCAGGCGTTCTGCGAGGATGGTCAAAAAGAGGAACAGGAGCCAGAAGGGTGCCCATCGTGGAGACGCGCCCTGTGCCAGTGCCATGCCTGCGCCGAGAAGCCACATCCAGGCCCCAACCCCCATGAGCCAGAGATGGACGGTCCGGTGTCGGAGGATCAGCAGGAGGGTCATCCCGGTGTACCCCAGGCTGGCGGCGGCGAACGCGAGTCGGGCTGTGGCATCCAGGGCCGGACTCCAGGGTGCCGTCAGGCTCAGGAGCCCGCCCAGTCCGGCCAGCAGGGGGACCCCAAGGCCCCAGCGTGTCCCGAGGGCCACAGCCCGTTCCAGGGCGATCAGGCCACCGAAGAAGCCCGATGCCATAAGCAAGCCATGCATCGCCGGATACGCTGGCCCCGAGACCGGCCAGGCCCAACCCGACCGGACCAAGCCTGCCCAGAGCCCCAACAACAACACAACCCCAAGACCGGCGATGAGGGGACGAACCCAGGGGCTCGGGCCCGTCTTCGGGAACGGTGGACCGAACGGGAGGTCTCTCACGAGGACTGGCCTCCGGGCCGGCGAATGCGGGGAAAAATCAAGATGCCAAAATACACGATGCCGAGGATCTGGAGCATCATCCCGACAAGGGCTGCCCCGTATGCCCAGGTCGCTTCACGCGACCACGCCTCCGTCAGGGATCGGAGTACGGTCCCGACGTTGAAGATCACATACAGAACCAGTCCTTCCGGGTCTGGTGTCCAATACGGTGGGGTCTTGCGTCTTGGGAACATCCAGAGGGCCACGCCCATGATGATCTGGATGACTGCACCCAGCAGGATCAGGTGCACGTGCGTGGTTCGGAACCGAAGCGCCCATGAAAAGGCGGGGAAATGATACCCCAGGAACATGAAAAGGCCCAACAGGATGCCGACAATCAGATAGACCACAGAGGTTTTGATCATCCAGCGCTGGTATCGGAACTTCATGGCCGGTCGCCAGGAGCGGGGAGGGAGTCCGGGGCCCAGAGTTCAAGTTCCCGGATGAAGCCCCCTTCACGGTCTACACCGATGCCGTAGTTTTGATGGCCCCGTTGGGGGTCGTCCAGTGGGGGCTGGAACCACAGGGTGTCGTTCTGGAAGGGCACAGGGCCGCTGTCCTTTGGCCGCTCAAGGGGTTCATAGGTGTCCTGGCCCCCCAGGTCCAGGAACAAAGCGAGGGAAGGAACGTCATACAGGTACGGCAAGGTTTTGGAAGGACGCTGGTAGAAATCCCGTGGGGAGGCATAGCCGAACTTATGGGTTTTCCAGAGGGCGGCATAGTGGTCATTGCCGCCCAGGTCAATGAAGAAGGCTTGGGATCGGATCTGAGCCACGCCGATGGAGATGATGCGGGCCTGGTAGGTGTCATTTCCGGCGCGGTCCAGGAAAAACGCCTCGGTGAAGTCCCATCCGAAGCCAAGGGCTGCGCCGGCGGTCTCAAAAAGGGTGTGCTGGTCGTTGCCGGCTTCATCAATCAAGGCGCCGATGGCGAAGTGGGCGCCAGACGCCTGGGTAAAATAGCAGGACTCGTAGACGTCGTTGCCCTGTTCGTCCACGAGCAGGCCGACGCCGAACCAGTAGCCGGTGCCGAGGGACCAGTTGCCAGACCGGTAAGTGTCATCGCCTTCAAGGTCCAGCAGCATCCCCAGGCCGCCGGCCCAACTATGGCCATCGGATCCATCGCCACGCCGGCCGCCGCCGAAGCCCTGGGCATTGTTCGCATTGATCTTGTATTGGGAATGGTAATCGCCGCGGTCAAAGACCGAACTCAAGGGTTCGGCCTCGTAGTGGTCATTGCCCCGGGCATCTACGAGGAAGCCGATGCCTCCGAACTCTCCATCGCCCTGTCCGTTGCCGAAGAGGTAATACGTGTCACTCCCCTCCAAGTCTACCAGTCCCGCGACCCCCAGCAAGCCCGCGCCCTGAGCCACCTCTTTTGCGCGGTAGGTATCGTTCCCTTGTTCGTCCACGAGCAGGGCAAAGCCCAGTTGAGCCGCGCCTTGACTTAACGTGCCGGCACGATACGTATCGTTGCCGTTGTGGTCCCACAGCAGGCTGACCCCGAGGATGGCCGCACCCTGGGTCAGGTCACGACGCGTCTCATAGCGGTCGTCCCCCTGGAGGTCTACTGCGACCGAAAGCGGGCGGTCCGGCGCCGGAGTCGCCGCAACGAGACCTGGATAAACATCGTTCCCTCCGAAGTCTACAAAGAGGAGCGGGGTTTCGGCCTGGAGCGTGTCAGTGCCGGTCCCGGTGACCACGATTTCACCCCATGGGGTCTGCAGACGGAGGCGGAACGGCTGGATTTTGCCCCATGTCCCGGATGCCGCGACGAAGTCTTCCGTCGCCTGGGTGACCTTTAGGGCGGCATAGAGCAAAGAGTGCCAGTCCATTTGTTGGAAGGCATCATCCACTTCCGGGTAATAGACCGAGCCATCGGGCTGGGTGGTCTGGAGATCCCGGATCCGGTAGACCTTCTGGGCAGTTTCTGCCTGGAGATTCCGCCGAGCCACGTGAAGCCAGTAGATGGCGTCGGCCAGATTCTCCATGTAGGTGCCCAGCGCCTGGTAAGCCTGGGCAGGGAGCAGGGTGTCTGCCGCTGAACAGAAGTCGTCCCAAGGGTTCTGAACCTCGCCGTATTGTCCCCCAAAGGTAGGGCCCGGAGGCTGGTACCCTGCGAGAGACCAGAGCCGTGCCAGGCCCCGGCGTAGCGGGTCTCCCACGGTATCCTCTGCGACCCGATGGATGTTGGCCCCGTAAGATCGGAACCCCGTGACCCACGGGTCGACGCCCAATGCATACACGAGTCGGTAGATGCCCTGATGTTTCTGGTTTCGGAACTCTGGATCCAGATAGGTCTGGGCGGCATGGCTGAAGGTTTTGGCAAAGGTGTAGATCTGGAGAGGCTGCGCATAGAGGTCTTCAAAGAACCGGAGGGTATAGGGGAGGCGGGAAGGATCGGGGAACCGCGGCCAGGTCGACTGGGGGTGGAACCCCAGGTCTTCACGGGTCCAGCCGATCCGTGCGAGCAAGGTGTCCAGGAGATCCGGGGTTGGCGTGGAGGGGAGGGAGAACAGGAGGGCCGTAAGCCAGAGGAGCCCGGCCATGGTTCAGAAGACCTGGTTCAAGAGGTCTTGTAGGATCTCTTCAGCGCGGACACCGTCGGCCTCGGCCGCGAAGTTGGTGAGGATGCGGTGTCGTAGGACGGGTGGGGCGACCCGGCGGAGGTCTTCTTCTCTTGGAACTGCCCGGCCTTTCATCAGAGCGCGGGCCTTGGCCCCCAGGATTAGGAACTGGGAGGCCCGCGGGCCTGCCCCATAACTCACGTAGTCTCGCACAATCTTCGGAGCAGAAGGATCCTGCGGGCGGGTGCTCCGGACCAGCCGAACGGCCTGTTCGACCAGGTGGTCCGGGACCGGGGCTTCCCGCACCCACCGCTGAATCTGGAGGATGTCGTCGCGGCTCAAAACCTTCTTTAATTCCGGCATCAAGGACGTCGTGGTGGTCCGAACGATCTCCTCTTCCTCTTCCTTGGACGGGTAGTCCATGAGGATGTTGAACATGAAGCGGTCCAGTTGGGCTTCCGGCAGGGGATAGGTCCCCTCCTGTTCAATGGGGTTCTGGGTGGCCATGACGAAGAAAGGGGGTTCCAAGACATAGGTCCGGCCTCCGGCCGTGACCCGGAGTTCCTGCATGGCTTCCAGGAGGGCAGATTGGGTCTTGGGTGGGGTCCGGTTGATCTCGTCGGCCAGGATCATGTGGGCGAAGATCGGGCCCTTGACGAACTGGAAGTGGCGTCGGCCGGTCTCGGGGTCTTCCTGGAGGATGTCGGTGCCGATGATGTCCATAGGCATGAGGTCCGGGGTAAACTGGATGCGGGAGAATTTGAGGTCCAGGATCTGGGCCAGGCTTTTGACCAGGAGGGTCTTGGCGAGGCCGGGGACACCAACGATGAGCACGTGGCCCCCAGAAAACAGGGCAATCAGGATCTCTTCAATGACCTCTCGTTGACCGACGATGACCTTGGAGAGTTCCTGGAGGATGTCCTGTTCGGCCAGGTGGATTTGGTCCAGGGTTTTCTCTACCGCCATAGTTCGGGCATTTTAAGGGAACCCCCAAAAGATGGCAAGGAGCGGCTACTCCTTGATGGCGCCGGCGGTGAGGCCGGCCACGATTCGGTGCTGGAAGACGAAGACCAGCACCACCAAGGGCACCGTTACGATCACCGAGGCCGCCATGATGGAGCCCCAGGGGACCTCATAAGGGCTGGCCCCGCCGAAAAAGGCGATGGCGACCGGCACAGTCCGGACCTTGTCTCCGACCGTGAAGGTCAGCGCGAATAGGAATTCGTTCCACGCCGCAATGAAGGCCAGGAGGCCGGTTGTGACCAGCCCCGGGCCGGTGAGGGGCAACAGGATCCGCCAGAAGGCCGTGAACGGGCTGGCACCGTCCACATAGGCGGCCTCCTCCAGTTCACGGGGCAGTGTCCGGAAGTACTGAGTCATCACCCAGACCGTAAATGGGAGGGTAAAGAGCAGGTAAGACAGGATCAGGCCCGGGTGACTATTGAAGAGTCCGAGCCCCCGAAGGAGGACAAACAGGCCGGAGAGGACCGCAATTTGGGGGAACATGGTCATGGCCAGCACAAGGTAGAGCAGCACGTTCTTGCCGCGCAGGGGCAATCGTCCCAGGGCGTACGCCCCCAGCGAGCCGATCCCCAGTGCGATCCCGGTGGTGCCGCCTGCGACGATCAAGGAATTCAGGAGGTTTCTCCCGAAATTGGCGGCCCGGAAGACGTTTTTGTAGTGTTCCCAGGTCCAGGGGATGGGCCATAACTTGAGGATCGTGGAAAAGAGGTCAGCACTCGGCTTGAACGAAGAGATCACTGCCCAATAGAACGGGAACAGGCTATAGGCGGTAATGATCAGCAGGAGCACGCCGAAACCCAGGGCCTTCAGTCGTTTAGTCATAGACGCCTCGTCGCATGAGGTACAGGTAGACGACCACGAAAACGGAGATGATGAGGAGGATGGCGATGGAGATGGCCGATCCGTAGCCGAGTTCCTGGAAATCTACGAGCACGCGTCGGTTATAGAGGGCCATGCTTTCGGTCTGATTGCCGCCTCCGGTCATCACGTAAATGACATCAAAGACGCGCAGGGCATCCAGGGTTCGGAAGACCAGGGTCACGAGCAGGATCGGGCGAAGCAGAGGAAACGTGATCCTTCGGAATTGTTGCCATGCAGAAGCGCCGTCCACGCGGGCGGCTTCGTAGAGTTCTTGGGGGATCATCTGGAGTCCGGCGAGGAGCATCAAGACGACAAAGGGCGTCGTCTTCCAGACATCCACAGCGATGATGGAGGCCATGGCGGTCCCGGGCTGTGCGAGCCAGGCGATTTTCTGTTCCAGGAGGCCCAGTTTGGTGCCGATCAGGTTGACGACGCCGTAGATGTCGTGGAGCATCCATTTCCACATCTGGGCGGAGACCACGGTTGGGATGGCCCAGGGGACGAGGACGGCCGCTCGCAACAGCCCGCGGCCCGGGAATGAGGCATGGAGGGCGAGGGCGATGCCAAGGCCGAGGACCGCCTCCAGACTGACCGAGACCCCGGTAAAGAAGAGGGTGTTCCTTACGGAAGCCAGGAAATCGGGGTCACCCAGCAGGTCCCGAAAGTTCTGGAGCCCAATCCATTGGGGTGGGCTGGTGCCGGAGAGCCAGGCATCGGTAAAGGCATAGCGGAACACCTGGCCCAGGGGGTAGAAGGCGACGAGGGCCACCGCGGCCAAGGTCGGCAAGAGGAAGAGCCAGGCCAGGCGTTTCTGGGCGGTGCTGAGCATCGGGGGATCAGCGACGACGGAGGATCCGCTGGAGTTTGCGCTCGATCTCCTGGACCGCCTGGGCAGCGGTCTTTTGACCGGTCAAGACCTCATGGACGGAAGAATAAAAGGCCTCTGAGATCCGGTTATACAGGGGGCCGGTGACCGTTGAGGGCCGAGCCACCGCGTTCTGGAGGACGGGCAACACAGACTGGAACCAGGGTCGGACCGTCAGGATCTCGGGGTCTTCATAGAGTGCCGGCCGAGTGGGCAACAGGGAAAGGGCCAGCGTGCGTTCCTTCTGGACCTCATAGGAGGTGAGGTATCGCACGAGTTCAACGGCGACCTCGGGATGTCGGGAATAGCGGGAGACCATGAGTTGCCAGCCGCCGAGTGTTGCGGCGTGCCGGCCCTCCGGGGTGTCCGCCCGGGGCAACACGGTGACCGCAAACTTGCCTCGGATCGGACTGTCCTCGCGATTGCACAAAGCGTAGGCGTAGGGCCAGTTCCGCATGAATAGGGCGTTGCCACTCTGGAAGACATTGCGGGCTTCCTCCTCCGCATAGGCGGTCACGCCGGGCGGGCTGATCCTGCCGACCCAGGACCGAGCGCGTTCCAGGGCAGCGATGGCGTTGGGATTGTTGATGGAGATCCGGCCATCGGGCTCTACGATGGTGCCCCCGCCGTGCGAGACCAGCCATTCCAGGGCATCACAAGTCAGGCCTTCATAGCGTTTGCCCTGCCACACGAAGCCCCAGAAATCTTCATGGCCGGCCGCGCGCTCCGCCTGCTGGATCTTCTCCGCCATCTCTTCCAGTTCGGACCAGGTCTCTGGAGGGTGGTCATAGCCGTATTTCTCTAAGAGGTCGGTCCGGTAATACAGCAGGCCGGCGTCGGTATAGAAGGGGATGGCCACGAGTTTGCCATTGACCGTGTTGTTCTGAATGATGGCCGGGAAGAACTGCTGGAGGTCTTGCTCGGAGAAGTACGGGCGGAGATCTAACGCATGCGGAGCCACGATGCCCGGCCAGATGACGTCAATGGTATAGATGTCCACATCCGGGCTCTGGGCGGCCCAATATTGCTGGAACAGGGCGAGCCGTTGATCGGTCTGGGCCGGGGTATCAATGTACTCAATGCGGTTCCCTGTGGCCTGGGCCCAGGCTTCGGCCTTCTGTTTGACCCAATAGCCGATGCCGCCGACGGCCGTAGAGGGTCCGGCGATCCGGATCGTGACCCCTTGGGCCTGGCCAAAAGCGATCCAACAGAACAGGAGCGTGAGCACTTTACGCATGGTGTTCCTCCCGAAGGTACTGATGGACCCGTTCCACTTTGCTCCGGAGTGTGGGTTCCCGGTCGCGTCGTTCGTCCATCTTGATGACGGTTGAGACCCGCACCGCGCCGGCACGGAACACCGCTTCCTGCATTTCCCGAATGATCCGGAAGACGTCCTCGGCTTCTCCCAGGAGGGTGGTGAACATCGGGCCGAGTTCGTATTCCACGCGATCCTGTTGCTGAAGGACCCGGATGGCTTCGGCGACGTAGCGGCCGACGCTCACTTCCGAGCCAACGGGTGAGATGCTCACGGCTGCCATGATTTTCGGCATCCTTGACCTCCGTTCGTATAGGTTTTACAGGATGGCATCCGGGAACTCAAACCAAAAGGCGGCCCCTCCGTCGGAGGGGCCGCCAAAAAAGGAGCCCATGGTCTCGTTTATCGGACGAGCAAGAGTTTCTTGATCGAGCGATACGAATCCGCCTGGAACCGGTAGAAGTAGACCCCCTGTGCCACACGCAGACCCTGGTTGTTCCGGCCGTCCCATTGGACGGTATGGTAGCCCGCGGGTAAGGTGCCGTTCACAAGCGTTCGGACGACACGTCCGGTCAGGTCATAGATCTGGAGGGTGACCTTCGTCGGTTTGGGCAACGCAAACTTGATGTTGGCCACGTTCCGGGCAGGGTTCGGATAGGCTGGATACAGCGCGAAGTATGCCGGGATCTGATCCTGTTCGGCAACCCCAACCTCGCCGTAGCCGACAATACACCGGATGAAGAAGTCTACGGTGGCTGGACCCCAGGTGCCGCCGTTGGGCTGCAGATAGGAGTGGTTGAACTGACTGGGGCTATCAATGAGGATCACGGGGTAGGTGCTCCGGAAGTGGGCGCCGACATAGAAGGGGTCATTCGTGGCGATGCTGTCCGATCGGACATCCACATAGGTCCAGGCATGAGGGTTCATTGGGGTGTTGGACGGATAAACGGCATAGGGGCCGAAGATCGGTGCCCCGGGGAGACCGCCACTGTTCCCCCAGACATAGAGGTCGACCGTGTCTAAGGGATAGTTCGGATCCATGTAAAAGTTGTACATCATCCAGAGGATGCGGGCACTGGAGTCCGGGACTGGTGCAAACTGGACCGCGATGTTGTCGCCCGGGCCCATCTGTGTGATGAAGCCGGGATCGCCGTCGTCAAAGTAGAGGACATGGCCGGTGATGTAGAAGAAGGTGTCGGTCACGGTGGTGTTGTTCACGGTGTCTGCTGCGGTCAGGAAGTAAGAGACATAAGTGCCGAGGGCTGAGGGCGCAGGGATGGTGTAGTAGTGGTGGTTCCCGCTCACGCTGTCCGGTCCGATGCCGACGAACGGACCGCCGTCAAAACTGTAGTACAGGGAATCGTAGGCGAGAGGGGAGTAGTCCAGGATCTCGGCATCCACGGTATAGGCACCCAGGATGCTCAGGGTATCCGCAGGCGGCTCATGGAGGATGAGGGGTGGTGTCTCATCCACGGTGGTCCCGACGATCTCCACGTCGTCCACGAACCATCCGGTCTCGTGGTATGCGGGGTCGGAGACCACCCGGAACCGGATCCGGACATCCGGGTTCCCGACGAAGGCCGAGAGGTTAATCTCTTCCTGGGTCCAGGTATCCAGGGTGTCGTTGAATGTCGCGAGGGTGATCCAGGTGTTGCCGCCGTCGGTGGAGACGTCCACGTATCCGTAGTCAAAGCCCTGTTCGAGCCAGTGGACATTCCAGAAGCGGAGGTAGGCCCCGGCGTAGCCCGTAAGATCCACGCCAAAGGCCATCTCAGCCGTCAGGGTAGACATATCCGGGTAATTGGAATAGGGGCTTTCTGTGAAGGCATGGGTTGGGGAGTGGACCGTATCGCCTTCCTGGAGGCCCCAATCGCCGAACCAGTTGCCGAGGCCGTTTTCAAAGTCGTCAAAGAAGAGGACGGTTTCGCCGGAGACCGGCTCAATGTCTGCGGAATCCCGTGGTTCAATCTTGAAGTTGCCGAAGGAGTAATACAGCGGGCCCTGGACGTTATAGGCCTGGCCGGAGTCGGGCGTGAAGGCGTAGCCCCTGTCGTCGACCCGAACCGGGCCGGAGCCGTCGTCAATGAGCCATTCGCCGTAGCCGAGGTCGGGATTGACACAGACGGCGTTCTCAACCCGGACGAAGACGCCTTCGTACGCCTCTTGAGGCACATCGCCGGTGGGCAATACCGTCGGCCCCGGCAACGGTCTGCCTGAAGCCAGCACCTGGAGCAAGACGACGTTCTGCAGTTCCGTCAGGCCGTAATACTCGTTGACTTCCCCGACCACCAGGACACTGTCACCACGGCTCACGCCTGGTGCTCCACCGGTGTACACCCAGATGCCGTGCCATGCGCCGCCAGGTTGCTCCTCCAGGAAGAACCCGTTGTTGTAGACCCCTGTTACGATCCCGGTAGTCGCGACGGTATCGCCCTGATACGGCGAGGTGGAGTCTTGGCCCTGGATCTCCATGATCGTGTGGAAGGTCGGTCCGGGGGTCACGGACACACTGTTGTCGGCATCATCAAAGGCAAAGATGTAGTAGCCCGTGCTGGGAGCGACGAAGGAATAGTTCTGGCCGGCGCCGCCTATGCCGCCCTGCCCATAGGCTGCTGCCCAGGAGTGCATCACGGCGTATTTGTATCCGGTACTGTCGCCTGCGTTGAAGAAGAACATGCCACTCCAGACGGTCCCCGTCCGGGTCAGGTTGTCGGCGGTGATGTCCCAGCCGTTGAAATCGCCAGCCAAAACCACGATCCAGTTGTTGTAGCCCTGATCCGAGGGGTCCACAAAGACCGCAGGGAGCCAGACCGTATCGCTGGAGAGCACCTGGAATCCAGAGCCATCCTCCAGCCAGGAGTTCGCATCATTCTCGCTGCCGATCCAGTAGTTGTACTGATTCGTGGAATCTATATGCAGCAGGACCGTCCCGGTAAAGATATCATCGTTCGCGGAGGTATCCGGGTAGACCCCGTCGTTCTTCAATTCCACCATGGGCCCGGACCAGGCAGGGTCATAGTTGCCCTGGGCGTCCCATGAGCCGTTGGCCCAGAAAGAGCGGTAATGGGAGTCTCCGCCGACCTGTGCGGTGATCACGACCACGGCGGTATTGGCGGGCGGCTGATTGGGCATCCCGGGCGTTGCGCCGGCGGTCTGGAAGTCGGTCGAGGTGGTGATGTCGTAGCCGTCAAAGACCAGGCGATCGCCGTCCGGGATCGCAGCCCACGAACTGTCGGCCACATCCCGAGACCACCAGCCCATCTGGTCCACACGCTGGCCCGTGGCGTCAAAGAGGTACACGTTGTCGCCCGTGGCCCCCATGTTGAAATAGGGAGGGAAATCAGCCTGTTGCAGGAGGAAGAACTCCCCGGGATTGAGAACCGTGCCGTTCGGCACATCGTAATCGTCGTCCACCACGATGACCCAGTTGGAGATGTCCACGGCTGTAGTGCCTTTGTTGTAAAGTTCAATGAAGGGCGAGGCGCTGCCAGGGTTCACCTCGTTGATCACGACATCGCTTCCACCCAGGTTGTTTCCTGGGACATAATTGGAAACGCCTATTGTCGGGGTGGGGTCCATGTTGAAGTCTGCTGCGTCGTCGTTGGTGTCTTGGCCGTCCACCACCCGTGCGGTAGACCACTGGTAAATCGGTGCAGGTGCCCCGCCCATGCTGCCGTAACCCACCTGATCCACCAGCACGCTGTAGTCTGGGTTGTAGAGTTTGATGATGGCCCCTTCATTGGGTAGGCCGAGCCCTGGCGCCTCGTTGCTGGTGATCTGGGCGTATTCGCCTGCGGGGACCACCACGCCCGTAATGGTGGAGGTGTCCGCATAAGACGGACCGACGATGACCAGATGCCAGCCGTCCAAATTGGCGTCTTGGGCTTCGGGATTGTAGATCTCAATGGCTTCAGCAGATGTCGGGGTAACGATGAACTCGTTGATTTTGACGTTGACCAAGGCAGGTGGCGTTAAGATCGTAACTCGTACGCGACCCTGAGCCGGGTTCAACTCAAATCGGACCATATCCCCGGCATTCGCGGTAAAGGTGAAGGGGGTCCCCCAGTCCCAGACAAATCCCTCTGCCGCATACTGGGGTTGCCAGGCGTTGTATTGGAGCAAGACCTTAAAGTTGTAGGTGCCGCCTGAAGAGATGATGCCCTGGTACGTGTAAATGCCGTCGCCTGCAATCGAATCGCCGTTGGCGCCGTTATCGTGCATGACCATCGTTGTATCGGTCGCAGACCAATCCCCTGTGGCTCCAAATTCCGTTTGGCAGTCCCCAACGACAAAGAAGGGAGCTCCCACGATATCGGCCATCTTAGAGTCATATACGAAGTTGGAGTCGGGCACGAAGCCGTCGCCTTGTGGGGCACGGACGAAATAGAAGTAGATGTCGTCTCCGACATTGAAGTTGATGGGGATGTTCTGGCCGGGGTATTGGGGCACGTCGGGAGGCCAGAAACCGGTCCTTCGGACGACCTGATAGCCAGTGCCACTCCACGCAAAACTTCCGGTAGTTGAAGCGATATGGAGCGTGTAGATCCCATCGCCCGCTATGGCATCGCCGTTCAGGCCGTGGTCGTTCATATACGTTGCGGCGTCTCCGTTATCCCAGTCGTTGCCGCCGGTGAGTTCGGATTCAATGTCGCCCACGAGGTTGGCCCAGTTGCCCGGCGCGGGGTAGGTCATATCGGTGAAGTCCGTCGAACAGTCATCGGTGTCCTGATCGGGCGGGATCCGTTCCAGGGAATGGCCACTGGCCACAGTGGGAGCGGGAACGATGGCGCCGTAACTCCCGTTGCCATAGACCACGGCATCCAAGACGTTGTCGTTGTTGTCAATCAAGAGGATCTCGTCTCCGGAGTTGCTCATGTAAATGTTGGTGCCTTGGATCGGGATCATGTTGGGGACATTTGGGTCTGTTCCCACGATTTCCAGGTCTGGATTGAAGCCCCAATCTTCAAAGAAGCCCGGAGCGGTCTGTGCGATAATAATGACCTGGCCCGGCTGAATCGTGAAGCCATCGGGGAATTGGAAAACGCCTTCCGTGCCCCCGGGATAAGACGCTTCGTCCGTAATCTTGTAGCCGGTAAGGTCAATGGCTCCCGTCCCACGGTTATAGATTTCGATCCATTCCCGGTCCGTATCCGAGCCGTTGGGATTGTATTGGACCTCTGTGATCAGGAGATCGGAGTTGGCGGTTTGAGCGGAGAGGAGGCCGAAGAAACTGGCCACAAGGGCCAAACGTCCCACGCGCTGAAACAGACGGTTCATGGTGAATCCTCCTTCTTGTGTCCGAATTATACAGGAGTAGAACACGTTTCCTCATCCCATAAACTGTGTCCTGTAAAATTGCCACAAAACATACCATGTGAAGGAGGCGAGATCATGTATCCGGTTCTTTTTCGGATTGGCAATTTTGCGGTGTCTTCCTACGGCGTGATGGTCGCCCTGGGCTTTTTTCTGGCGTATTGGACGGCAACCTTAGAGTTCCGCCGGAAGCGCCTTCCCCTGGGCCCGCTCCAGGACATGCTGATCGCTGCTGTCATTGGCGGGATCCTGGGCGCTAAACTCATGTACATCTTCGAAAACATACCGCTTCAGGAGTTCTTGACCCATCCTCTTCGATACCTCCTGGAACGGTCTGGACTGACCTATTTCGGCGGGTTCTTATTGGGGGCCGCGCTGGTGGTTGCCGTAGTCCGGGCCCGCCGGTTGCCTATGGGACAGGTCGCCGATGCCCTGGCGCCCGGCTTGGCCCTGGCGTACGCCATCGGCCGGATCGGCTGTCTCCTCGTCGGTGACGACTACGGCATCCCCAGCACCCTTCCGTGGGCGATGGCCTTCCCTCAGGGCGCGCCCCCAACGCCGCCCGGGGTCCGGGTCCATCCCACCCAGATCTATGAGACCCTGCTCATGGGGGCCGTTTTCTTCTGGCTTTGGCGCTGGCGGACCCGAGCTTACCGACCCGGCTGGCTCTTTGGCCTCTACTTGGTGCTCGCCGGGACCGAGCGGTTCCTGATTGAGTTCATCCGAACCACGACCCCAAGCCCCATCCCCGGCCTCACCTGGGCCCAGGTGATTGCCCTTGGGGTTGCCCTTTTGGGCCTCGGGATCCTGTATCGGCTGCGGACCCCATCGATCCCGTCGGGGACATGAAGGAGCCTGGATCCTCCCTCCGGGTCTTGCAATATCACAATGTCACCCCTACGCTGATCCTGGGCGGGACTTGGGTACCGCCACGCCAATTTGCTCGGCATGTCCGGGAGATCCAACGCCTGGGGCTCCCCTCAGTAGACCCCAAGACCTGGGATCCGCAACACCCGACCCGTGGAGTCCTCTGGACCTTTGACGACGGCTTCGAAGGGGTCTACCGGTATGCATTTCCGATCCTGGAACGTTGGGGAATTCGGGCGATGGTGTTTGTGGTGGTGAATGCCATCGGACGCGCGAACCTCTGGGACGCCACCTTTGGCCGCCCGGTCCGGCACTTGACCCGAGACGAACTCCACGCACTTCACCGCGCAGGCTGGCAAATCGGTTCCCACTCCCTAACGCATCCCGACTTGACGTATCTCTCAAGTGCTGACCTCCGACGAGAGGTGATCGAATCCAAAGCCCGTCTGGAAGATCTGCTGGGCGAGGAGGTCCAAGCCTTCTGCTATCCCTTTGGGCGGTGGAACGCGTGGGTGCGGGAAATGGTTCAGGAGGCAGGATATCGGTATGCGTTTTCTTCCCGTCCATACGGCACACCTTGGGATCCTCTGGCCATTCCGAGGATCGGGGTTTATCTAACGGATTGGACACTCGCACCCAGGCTGGATGTTCACCACCCTTTTGCCAGGCCTTACCGGATGCTTCAGAGGGGGATTAATGCCTTTTCGAGACTTTCCGGGTTAGCGCGACACCGGGCGCCTTGGCTGGCCCGACTGGCTGGGATGCGGGAGAGCGCACCGTTAGATTCGGAGCCAGGTTGAGAGATGGTCCGCTGCCCGATCTGCAGCGCCCGGTGGCCCCAGGAGGTCCCGGAGGGAGAGGAGCCGAGCCCGGAGTCGCTGATAAGCGTCCAGATCTCTGAGATGCCTTAAGATCCACGCCCCCACCTTTTCCACGGGGACCCGCTGGAGGTATTCTGGGAGAAGAGGCTCACCCGCCAGGAGATTCACCAG
The DNA here is from genome assembly GCA_964422065.1 of uncultured bacterium. GTDB lineage: Bacteria > Hydrothermota > Hydrothermia > WGAB01 > WGAB01 > S141-55. The sequence continues at coordinate 36,091 of CAYQZW010000004.1, forward strand.
GGAGAGCCAGCGGACCTTCACCACCCACGGTCCGATCCAAGCGGTACTCTTGGAAACCCGGTAGAGGACCACGGTAGGAACCCCGAGGAGAGCCAACTCTAAGGTAATCGTCCCTGAGGCGGCAACAGCGAGATCCAGGTCGTGAGCCCAGTGAAGTGGAGGATCCTTCCGGATGTGGAACCCTTCCGTTGGTCCGTAGAGGTCAAGCGGAATTCCAGGGACCTGGGAGAGCCAGAACTCGGCATGGATCTGTGTCGCAAGATATTGGCGGATGGCCTGGAGAAGGGGAAGATGTCGGCGGATTTCCCCGGGCCTGGACCCAGGGAAAAACCCAATCACGGGAGGAGTTGCTGGACACTCCTTTTTTGGGGGCTCAGGGATCCGGTCCATAAGAGGGTGGCCTACGTAGGTGACAGAAACCCCATATTGCTGAAACCACTGGGGTTCAAAAGGGAGGATGGAAAGTCGGAGGTCTGTGGCATTCCCAAGGATTCGAGTCCGCCAGGATGCCCATGCCCAGGTCTGGGGCAAGATGTAGTATGCCACTGAAACCCCTTGACGATGAAGGGCTTGGGCCAGAAAGAGATGGAATCCGGGGTAATCCACGAGGACCGCATGGCGGATCCCCTGTTGCCGTGTAAAGGAGACGAGGGTTCGGAGGCGTCTTCGAAACCGTTGGAGGCCGGCCAGGACGCCTTCCAAGCCGATCACGCTATCCCGTTCGCCAAACCGGTCAATCAGGTTGACCCCTTCGGCCTCCAGATGGGACCCGCCGAATCCCCAGCATTTCAAATCGGGTACGCGGGTACGGAGGGCGCGGACCAACGCCGCAGCATGTTGATCTCCTGAGGGCTCTCCCGCTGAGATCAGTAAGCGGTGAGACACGTCTGGATAGGGTTACCGGACCACGGCGACCTTTTTGATGGACGAATTGAAGCCGGTATTCATCAGGATGAGATAGAGGCCCGGTTCCACGGGACGGCCCTGCCGGTCGGTTCCATCCCAGACCAGATCCTGGAAGTAGCCACCGCCGGTGTGGTATCGGCCGGGCGAAAGGACACCCAGGTCTTTGGCGTAGATCTCTCTACCGTCCATGGTATAGATGCGGATCTGTGTGAAGGTGCTGTGGCTCAGGACGAAGGGGATATGGAGGACCTCACCGCGGTCAAATCGGACGGGATTGGGGTAGGGGTCCAGGAGTCGGTCTCCGAAACCGCCCGCGACTTCCGGCGGTTCCGCATGCAGGGCGGCGTAGGCATCAAAGAGCCCCCAGCCCGTGACGTTGTTGGAATCTGGGGCCGGCGGATAGCCGGGGATCTCTGTGATCCGTCGGGCGGTGTTCAGGACGATGCGCCGGAGATGCCGCGGGCTCCACGAGGGATGGGCTTCCCAGACGGCAGCCAGTGCCCCCGAGACCAACGCCGTGCCAAAAGAGGTGCCCCCGCAGTACCCATAGAACCAAGGCAACGTATCGCCCTGGGGCGTGGTCATGAAACCGCAATACGTGGTGAACGGGGCAATGACTTCAGGCTTGATCCGGCCATCGGCCGTGGGGCCAAAGAGACTTCGGGGCACAAGGCTGCCGGTCGTAGAATCGATTTCATAGGCGCCGACGGAGATGACGTCAAAGGCGTCTGCTGGCGCCACCAGAGAGGTATCCCCGGTGACCGGATCGGGAAATGTGCCTTGGCTTCCTAAGTTGCCGACGGCGGTCACGACCAGGACCCCGTGATCCGCAGCCAGAGAGGCGGCACGAGAGACGAGAGGGGTGACGCCGTCCATATCGGTATCGGTGTACCAATCCCGATACCCCAACGAACTGTTGATAATTTTCGCGCCCCGGTCGGCCGCAAATTCCATGCCCTCAATCCAGAAGTCTTCTTCCATCTGGAATTCAAAGACCTGGCCGCGGATCTTATTGATTTCCGTTTTACAGAGCACGAACTGGGCGCCGAGTGCGGGTCCGACCATCCCGTTGCTCTGGTCAAAGCCGGCCATGACGGAGAGCACTTTGGTGCCGTGGTAATTCGGGCCGCCCTCGTGTCCGGGCACCATGTCGTCTGGCCGGACATCGGCATCCCCCCGCTGGCGCCAGAAGACCTGGGTACCGGCGAAGACCGGCAAGTCTGCACCATAGTCCCCCAGGGTGTCCAGGAGGGTCCAGGTCGTTCCATAGGTTCCCTGGTAGCGAACGAGTGCACCGCCCAGGGAGACCGTGAGTTGGAAGGCCGAGCCGGTCCATTGGATCGCTGGGGTGCGAAGGAAGGGTGATGTCAGCAGGGGTTTTGTCCGGATGTTCATCGATCCGATCGCATCTACGATGCCGACCCATAGGGTGGTGTCCCGTCGGAAGGCGAAGGTGCCATAGGCCATGGCCATGGGCTCGGCGCTGATCGTGGGGTCCTGCCCCGGGCCGACGGAGAAGACGTCGTCCATTTGCGAGAGCAGGTCCCGGTGGTAGATGTACACCGTACCCCGGTAATCGTAAATGAGTTCCAGGTAAGACCCGGTTTCAAACTCCTCGGAGACGACCCCTTCCAGGCGGCCGGGCCAGGGGTCAGGGGCGGGGAAGGGGACAAGCAGGATTTTTGGGCCGAATGTGGTTCCGCCATCGGTGGAGATGCGTTCATAGATCCCGGAATCCGGGTCCAGCCAATAGACCATGACGAGTGTGTCGTGGACCAGGATCAATGGGTCCAGGGAAGGGGTATTGTCCTCCGAGAGGTTTGTAGGAAGCGTGAGCAGACCGGACCGGCCGAGTCGGGCCCAGTATACATCGTATGAGCCGGTGGGCTTGGCCTGGTAAACCAGGTAGGCCGAAGTGTCGTCTGCAGCCTGTAAGGCAGGCTGGATGGGCTTGCCGGATGAGATCCCCAGGGGGATGGGCGGGTCAAAGTAGACGGTACCGCCGACGGTTCGGATCACCTGCAGCCATAGGCGCCAGTTGTCGCCGCCGAAATGGAGCATAGAATCCCGCGTGATGGTGCTGAAGACCAGAAAGATCAGGGTATCCGAGATTTGGGCAGCAGCAAAACTGTTGAGATAGGCGGGATCTGAGCCATACGGCGCGGGGAGCGCCCCGAAGGGGCCCTGGAGATGATCGCCGGAGTTAAAGTCATGGCGAGCCACAATCCGGCCGTTGTCGAACAGGGAGCGAATCGCCGGATGGGTAGAATCAAAACCGGTGTCCAGCACACCGATGATCACTCCGGAACCGAAGTATCCCTCGTCGTGCACTTTGTCCATCCGGATGACCCGGAGTTGTTGCTCGGAGAGGCCGTAAGTCAGGACCTGTTGTAGGGCCTCTTGGGGGGTCCATTTGCCCTGGATCTTGCCTTTGGCGATCGGACGGACCTGCAGGGTAGGCGAGGTCTCTGCAATGCGACGGATCAGCCATCCGGGCATCTCGTACGACTGGGCCTGAAGCCAGCGGGATTCCCCACGTTGTCGGGCCCCAAGCCGCTCCAGGGTGGTGGACCAATCCACGCGCTGGCTCCCTTGGAGCCAGACGCTATAGGCCTTTTCCGGATCCAATCGGTTGACCCAGCCTTGGAACTTTGGAGCGATGGCAGCGAGTCCGGCGAGAAGCCAGAGGAGGCTCATGCCGGGCCTCCAAGGTCTTCAATCCGGACACCGCGGGTATCGGTATGGGCCGGTTCGATGATTAGGACCACAGCCCCGGTCTCGGATCGGGTGCGGTGGGGGGCCCCTTTCGGGATCTGAATGCCTTCCCACTCGTGGAGATGAAGGGTGTGGTCCTGGAATTCCACGGTGAGTTCGCCCTGGACCACGATGAAAAACTCGTCTTCCTCTGGGTGGATATGCCAGTGATATTCGCCCTGGATACGGACCAGTCGGATGGCGGTGCCGTCAATTTCCGTGATCTGGATCGGATGGAAGGCCTCCCGTAGGTCGTTCCCCTTGCTTTTGAAGTCGATTTTTTGCATACGATGTGGTGCGCCGCCCAGGACTCGAACCCGGAACCCGCGGATTAAGAATCCGCTGCTCTACCAGTTGAGCTAGCGGCGCACAGGTGCACAAATTTTAAGGGAGTCCTTGGGGGAGAACAACATCTGAGGCCACGGCGGTCGCGCAGCATAGGGCTGAACATCGGTTTTTTATTGCATCAATACTTCGCAATCCTTACAATGGGCAGAACGCTTGGCCCATTGGATATCCTCAAGGAGGTGACGGATGAAGAAGTCCCTGTATGCAGGTGCCCTATGGATGCTTATCGTAGGAGTACAACCTCTCGGAGCCGTTCAGAGGGTGGTTCTCGCAGAGGAATTTACAGCGACGTGGTGCCCCTACTGCCCAGGAGCTGCACGCGGGCTCCATGATTTGGAACAAGTGGCGGGAGATACCCTGGCTGTCATTGCCTATCACCTTAATGGGAGTGTAAACGACCCATTTACTGTCCAGGAGTCTATGTTTCGTTATGGATATTATGGTGACGGTGGAATTCCTAGGGTTTATTTCAACGGCGTTTATGCCGTTGTGGGAGGGTCTTATAATGGCTCCATGTTCCCCCAGTATCACAACTATTACAATTTCCTGAAGACTGAAGATCAGCCCATAGCGTTTACACTGGGTGGCACTTACGCGTACAACCTACGGGAGGGGACGATCGATATTCAACTGGAGAATACCGGGACGGAGGCCATCACCGCAAATCTACGTACAGCCATCGTTTTGACCGACACCCCGTACACGTGGCAAAACATGACGGAACTGGAGTGGGTGTTGCGGGATATGATTCCGAGCGCCTACGGCGTCCCCATTTCCCTGGATGCCGGGGCCACGTGGGATACCTCCCTCGCGTTCTCCATCCCGACAAACGTTTCGGATAACAAGATCCAGTTTGTGGTTTTTGTGCAGCAAGATCCGACGCGGGTAGTTTACGGGGCGTCCAAGATTGACCTCCTGGAGTTTAGTTGGGTTGGCGTGGAGGAAGAGGTCCAACCCCAGCCTCCTCGGGTGCCTTTTGAGGTGATCCGCCGTGGGTCGCATACCTTTGAGGTGTGGAACCGTCCAGAGGCTGGAGAGGTCACCGAAGTGGAGATCTGGAATGTCTCTGGTCAGCGGATTTTTCAATCCGTGCTTTCCCCCGGGGAGCGGACGACCCTCAGCCTCCTCCCGGGAGTGTATCTCTATCGAGCGAGTGCGTCCGGCCGGCTTCATTCGGAAGGCAAACTGATTTCTTTCCCATAACCCAAAGTCATCCGGGGCTTTACAACGGACAGGCAGGAGGTATATATTAATTGGGCGGATTTGGAGAGGTGGCCGAGCGGTCGAAGGCGGCGGCTTGCTAAGCCGTAGTCCCGGTAGCCCCGGGACCGTGGGTTCGAATCCCACCCTCTCCGTTCTTGAAGTGGATGGACCTACCGTTTTTCGTGAAGAGTTGGGCAGGAGACCCTCGGATCAGGAACCGGTGGACCCGTCTAAGGAGTTTTCTCCATGCCTACTGACGTGGATGATCATGCCGCCGACCGTGCGGTACTCCCGCTGGTCGGTCGAGAGGAGGAGTGTCGGCGGCTTGATGAAGCCGTCCGCATCCTCGATCAACATGGCTTGGTCGCCCTGGTCATCGGGCCCAGCGGCATCGGTAAAAGCCGGTTAGTCGGGGAGTGGACCCAGAAACGTGCCCAACTTTTCCACGCGATTGTCCGGGTCTGGGTCACGAGCCCCTCCTGGGAAGACCTGATGAACACCCTTGCCGAGGGAGTCTCCCATGCCCTTCAAAAGTCCGTACGAGTCAACCGACTCTCTGCGGCGTTGGAAAATCTTACAAAGCAAGGCCCAATGGTCTTCCTCATTGAAGATGCACACCATCTCGGCGAGGACGCCGCAACCTCTCTGGTCCAATGGCTTTATGCGCAGACCCGTCTCCCGATCCTTTTCCTTTTGACCTGGCGAGAGGCGGAAGAGCATATCCTCCCCGCTCCGTTCCAGATCCTGCCGAGCGACCGATTCCTTCGACTACCCCTCCGTCCGTTGACTCGGCGGGAGACCGAGATTTTAGTTCGGCACCTCCTCACAGCCCCACCGCCACGGGCCTTCCTGATGGAACTCCACGCCAATGCCCATGGTAACCCCCTCCTGATCCGAGAGGGGGTCCGTGTCGCCCTCCAGCACAACCTCCTGTACAAAAATACTGACGGGGCGTGGATCTATCGTGGGTTCCTCAACGAATTCTTCACCCCAGACGCCTCAGTCCAAGAACTGGCACGAAACCGGTGGAAATACCTTTCAGATGTCGAGAAGCAGACGCTGAAGTTTTTGGCGTTGTTTGGACCCGTAGTCTCGGATTCTGTAATTCAAGCCCTCCGGCATACCCCAGAACTACGAGGACTTCATCGTTTGCTCCGTCAGGGACTCCTCCTGTTTGATGACCCAGAGACCCTTTCCTTTTCTCACCCCTCCCTATACGAAGTCGCCCGGGAAGAGACTACACAGGAAGAGGCCCAGGCGTTCTTCCGAACCTTCATCCGGGTGATGGCCTCTCAGAGTGAACCCGACCATGTTTTGATTGCGCGACTGATCGTCGATACACAGACCCCGTTGGATCCCTCCTGGCTTCCCACGGTCAAGGCGGTTCTTCCCCAGTTAACACGCCGGGGCTTGCACAAATTAGCGATCCGTGTGATTGATCACCTTCTGCAAAACGAAGAGGTGCTGGACGAGTATCATCGGCTGTTCTTCCGGTTTCGTCGAGCCACCATTCTGAGATACGTCCGATCCCGGAAAGAGGGGATCGAGCAGATCCGAGCCCTCTTGAACATCCCCCAACTCAAGAACTACCCTCGGCTCTACGCCCGGGTCCTCCTCCAGTTGATCGAGCATGAACTCTCCATCCGTCAGAATTTTGATCAGGTGCGGGCCTGGTTCCAAGAGTTAGAGGGGCTTCCCCCGAAAGATTTGGGTCCGTATGAGAATCTGGTCAAGGTCCTCAAAGCGAGACTGCTCTTATTGGAGGGCCAGACAGAGGAGGCCGTAGCTCTCTTGAAGCGCATCTTACAAACCCCAGGGATCTCTCCGGTGGCCGGCTACCTCGCCGCAACGGACCTGGGTGAATACTGTTGGCAGCGGAATGAGCTTCCTCAGGCGACGGAGTATTTTCATCTGGCACGCGTCCATGCGGAAGAGAGCGGGAATCTCGTGTACCTCACCAGCTCCTTGCTCAATCTCTGTACAGTTCTCCGCTCTGTGGGAAGGTATCGGGAATGGCTTCAGACGGTCCGCGAACTGCTGGAGGTCGCGGCGGATGCTCCTCTTCCCACCATCCGAGCTACCGCTCGGATGAAAGAAGCAGAACTGCTGATGTGGGAGGGTGAATGGGATCAGGCCTATTCTCTGCTTAAGGAACTGGTTTCACGATTAGAGGAAAAGGGACATACCATCCTGATGATCATCGCTACGCTCTTCTTGATTGATGCGTGTAAATGGTCGAACCCCCATGAAGGCTTGGTCTATGCCAATAAAGTCCTGGCTTATGCCCAAGAACGATACCCGGATATCCTCACCCAGCTTTACAATGCCAAGGCGATGCTGGAACTCTTGCTCTTCCGCCCCAAACGAGCGCAAGAGCAGATCCAGTTAGCCAGAAAGCACATAGACAAAGCCCGAGAGTATGACCGGCTGGTCTGCGAAAGCCTGGAGGCCTATATCGCATATCAACTCGGAGAGTCTGCCGATCGGGAGGCCTTCCTTGAGCCTCTCCGTCAACTCGAAGAGAAGGGGCTCAAGGAATATGCCTGGGGACTGTATCTACTGTATGGAGTACGGCTGGGAGACGAAGACCTGGTGTATCGGGCCGGGGTTATCCAACGGGAGATCGCAGGCATCCAGAAAGTGAAAAAACTCATCCAGAAACTGCAGGATCGGGGGATGGAACGACGATTCATCCGGGTCTTGGAACGTGTTGCTCAGATCCAACCCGATCTGGAGATCTATGTGTTGGGCCAATTCCGACTCCTCCGTGAAGGGAAGCTCCTTCATGCCGGGTATCAAATGGACCGAAATGTCATTGCGTTGTTGGCGATCCACGAGGACCGACAGGTGTCAAAGGATGAATTGCTGGATTGGCTCTGGGATGGCACGGCTGCTCGAAAGGCACTCACAAATGTGTTGTATCGCGTGCGGCAAGTCCTGGGGGACCTCATCGTGGAGGAAGCGGAGAACCTTCTCCAACTCCACCCTGCCCGTGTCTGGGTGGATCTCTGGGAACTCCGCCGGCACCTCAAAGAGGGACACCGGCTCCGATCCTTGGGCAAAGACGAAGCCGCGGAACGGGAATTCGAAAAAGCCTTGGAACTTTATAAGGGGGATCTCCTCCCAGGGTTCTATCACCGCAAGATCGAGGAAGAACGGGCCTATCTACGGAGCCAGGTGATGATGGTTGCTTCCTATCTCTTCGATCGGGCCATGAATCGCCAGGACCCGCTCCGTGCCCTCCACTTCGCCCAGTTTATTCGGAAACTCGACCCCTTGGCCGAAGAGGGATTCCTTCAAGAAGTCCACGCCCTTACCGCTGCGGGCATGCGGTCCAAAGCCCAACAAGAGATCGCCCGGTTTCAGGAGTTACTGCGGGAAGAGGAACTGAGCCTGTCGCCCGAGGCCGAAGAGAAACTCCGTGAATGGGGATATTTGCAGACGTAACCGGTCGGAGCACGGCCGATGAATACGTGGGCCCTTGGCATCTGGACGCTCCTCAGCGCCCTGATTCCCGCCAGTCCATGGCAGGATTGGGCGCTGTGGGAACTCCAGACAAGAGGGAATGTGGCCCTCTCAACCCTTCCTCTCCGGCCGATAGACCCTCAGACAATCGAAGGGATACCCACATCCGACCCTTATGGCATCCTCCTGCGGAAACGTCTGGAGTCTTGGTGGCAGAACGCCTCTCCCATTTCCATCCGTCCAGAGTTCGGAGGACAAATAGATACCCTATCGTGGCAAACGCTCCGCGCCTGGGTGACTGTCCGTGTTCCTACGCTGACCCTGGATTTCGTTCCCCTACTCCGGTTCGGCGAAGGGCGTGCCTACCCCTGGACACGGTGGCGGGACTGGGTTGCGGGGGATCTCTTCACTGCCGCAGGAACCGTCTCTTGGTCCCACTGGAAGATCCTCTTGGGACGCTTCCCGGTTCGGTTCGGCGGATTCCCGGAGGGCCTTACCTTAAATACTACCCGTGTCCCGCTGGATGGGATCTTTGTCCAGTATCGGCTCCCCTGGGTCCTGGCTTCCTATGGGTTCTGGGCCTTAGATCCGTGGAAGATCCGCGCTATCGACCGTCAGTCTCAAGCCTCGTTTCCGGAAGGGACCCGAATCTATCGCTACCTTGCCTCCCACCGGGTGATGGTTTTTCTGTTCCAAGATCGTATGGCCATCGGAGTCTCCGAAAACGTGTTGAACGGTGGCCCCCAGGGCTGGCCACCCGCCTATGACCTCAACCCTTTCACGTTCTTTTATGCGGCCCAGTACAATCGATCCATTGGGGGGGACAACGTCTCCTTCGATCTCGACGTTTACCTCCGCTGGCCGGACCACACCCTATTCTTTGGTGAACTCTATTTGGATGATGTCCAGTACGCGACGCCTTCCACACACGAACCCCAACAGATCGGCATTCAATTTGGGATCGCCCGCGCACAAGGCCCTTGGTTTTTCCACCTCTCGTATACTCGAGTCAACGCATGGACCTATCTCCATGAAGGGAACTGGCAGAATTGGATTGCCTATGGTATGCCCCTCGGACACCCTTACGGGCCGGACTTTGACGAGATCTTCTTCCGGAGTACTCGGCGCCTGACATCGGCCTGGGATCTGAGCATTGAACTGGCGTATCGTCGCAAAGGAGAGAATACCCTCAGGACGCCCTGGCCGATTGGACCGGGGGGGTGGGAAGCGTTTCCCCCGGGCTCGGGGTTCCTATGGGGGACGGTAGAGTATCGGACCCGCGCGGTCCTGGAGGTCCAATACTTTGGCTCCCGGTTCCAAGGGCTCCTGAGAGTTGGATGGGATGACCTTCAGAATGCACAACATCACACAGGTGTTCACCGTCAGATCCCCTGGATGCAATACGAACTCCGGCTCGTCCCTTAACCCCGCTGCATTGAAAAGCCAGAGGCCATCTCCTATAATCCCTGTGCCATGAGAGTGCTCTGGGTTGACGATGAAATCGAGGGGTTGAAACCCCATATCCTGTTCCTGGAAAAGGAGGGGATTGAGGTCCACACGTTTGATCGCCCCCAGGAGGCCCTGGATGCCTTAGCCCTTACATCCTTTGATCTCGTCATCCTGGACTACCGGATGCCGGGGATGGATGGCTTGATGACCCTCCGAGAGATGCGAAAGATTGCCCCCCATGTCCCCATCGCCCTGGTGACCATGGTCACGGATAAAGAGGTCATCGAAGAATCGGTCTCTGAAGATGTCTATGATTACATCGTCAAGCCCATCCAGCCCTCGCAAATTCTGGCCCTGATCAAGCGGGTCGAGGCGGCACGAATTAAAGAGCGGTTTAAAGGCCAGAAAATGGCCCGGGCGTATGCCGAGTTGAACAGGATCCCCGCAGACTACGCCGGTTGGCTGGAACGGACCCAGCGATTGGCCGAGTGGGTCACGAAAGATGGACTCGGTATCTGGCGCGACGAGCTCCAAGCCCAGAACCACGAATTTGCGCGATGGGTGGAGGCATATTATCTGGATGCACTTCACACGGACGCATTCCTCTGGTCCCATAATTTGCTGGAGCGGGAAGTCTTGCCAATCCTCAAGGAACAAAAGGTTGCCCTCTTCCTGTTTGACAACTTCCGCATGGACCAGTTCATCCGCATCATGCAGGAACTCCCCCACCCGTTAAGGATCCATCAAACCCCGTACATGGCCATTCTGCCGACGGCAACCCCGTTTGCCCGCAATGCCTTTTATGCCGGAGCATTGCCTTACGACATTGAGCGTCGCCACCCGGGCTGGACCCAAGACAATACCCACGAGCGAGAACTCCTAAACGAACTCCTGGTCCAACACCACTTAAACCACCTGGACCACTACATTTACAAGATCAACTCCCTTAAGGCTTTTCACAACCTGGAGATGGGCCGCAAGACCTTCGAGGTGTTCTCCATCAACTTTATTGATTTGCTGACCCATCTCCGCCAAGATGTCCCCTCCCTGAAAGATCTGGCCCCGGATGAAGAAGCCTTCATCCGGTGGGCCGATTACGTCCTCAAAGAGGCACGCCTCAACGAGAAAATCCAGTTCTTCCTGGATCGAGGTTATGTGGTCTTCTTGACCACGGATCACGGATGGGTGGAAAGCAAGACCCCGGTGGTCGTAGAGGGAGGCGGAGAATTGACCCCGGGCCTCCGATTCAAGTTCGGCGATTCGGTCCGAACCAAAGACCGGGGCCCGATCCTGTTGCAGAACCTCAAAGACTACGGTCTTCCTACCGACCGGGGGCGCCGGCTCCTCCTGGCCACGACCTATGAATACTTTGTGTACCCTTCAGATGTCCGCCGGTTTGAAAAGACCTACTATGGCGGGATCTACCATGGGGGTGTATCCTTAGAAGAAATGTGTCTGCTCCTTCTCCGCATCGAACCCTGAAGGAGGAAAAACATTGGCAATGAATAACGAGCACAGAAGTGATTTGGACCTCCCGACCCAGACCTTAGAACTCAACATGGGGCCCCAACACCCCTCCACCCATGGGGTCTTCCGTGTGATCTTAACCTTGGACCAGGAACTGATCCGAAAGGCCAAGGGTGTGATCGGCTACCTCCACCGTGGCACCGAAAAGATCGCGGAGAACCTGCGGTACTATCAGGTGATCCCCTACACGGACAGGCTGGACTACCTGGCCCCCCTCTCCAATAACCTTGCCTATGTCCTGGCGGTGGAGAAACTTTTAGGCATTACTGATGAGATCCCCGAGCGTGCCCAATACATCCGGGTGATCCTCGCGGAACTTTCCCGAATCGAAAGCCATCTGGTCTGGCTGGGCTCCCACGCTACGGATATCGGGGCAACGACGGTTTTCCTGTACGCATTCCGCGAGCGGGAGAAGATCTATGATCTCCTGGAAACCCTGTCAGGTCAGCGGATGAACAACGCCTTCCTCCGGATCGGAGGGCTCATGGCGGATTTCCCCAAAGGCTTCGAGGATCAGATCCGGTCCTTTATTGAACAGTTTCCCAAACAGTTAAAGGAGATGGAGGACCTCCTGACCCGCAACCCCATCTGGATTCGGCGGACTCGTGGGATCGGCGTGATCCCCAAAGACAAGGCCCTGGAATTGGGCGCCACAGGCCCGGTCCTCCGTGGCTCCGGCATCCCGTATGACGTCCGGAAGTATGATCCCTATTGCGTGTACGACCGGCTGAACTTTGACGTCCCCGTTGGTGAACAAGGGGATGTCTACGACCGATATCTCGTGCGAATGGAGGAGATGCGACAATCTGTGGCCATCATCCGACAATGTCTGGACCAACTCCCGGACGGTCCGGTGCTGATCGACAACCACAAAATCGTTCCACCCCCAAAAGCCCGGGTTTATGCCTCCATCCAGGAAATGATCCACCAATTCAAGTTCTTCTCCGAGGGGTTCATCCCACCGAAGGGCGAGGTGTATGCGTCGGTTGAAGGCCCCAAGGGAGAACTGGGGTTTTACATTGTGTCAGACGGTACCGGGAAGCCCTGGCGGGTTCGGATCCATCCCCCTTCCTTCATGAACCTCCAGATCCTGGAATACATCTTGCCGGGTCATTATATCGCCGATGCTGTAGCGGTCATCGGCAGTCTGGACCCGGTTTTTGGGGAAGTCGACCGATAGCACAATTTACATCCCAAGAGAAAGAGGAGGTTTTGGGTTATGGAATTTCGGGTCTCGGTTCCCCCCAAAGGGCTCTACCATGCTTATCCCACACTGGTGGCCGTGGTCACGGCCAAACTCGGGGATCGCATGAACGTCATGAGCGCCGCCTGGCATACGACGCTGTCCTTTGAGCCGTTCCTCTACGGGGTGGCCATCGCCCCCAGCCGGTTCACCCACCACATGATTGAACAATCCGGCGAGTTCACCATCAACTTTTTGTCCTTCCAGGATGCGCACTACATCACCCTCTTTGGCCGGACTTCCGGGCGTGACGTGGATAAGTTTCAAGCCTTCCACGTGGAAACCCGAGATCCGGTGAAAGTCCAGGCCCCGGTCCTGGCCGTGGCTTATGCGGCTTACGAATGCAAAGTGGTCCAGGCCGTGACGACGGGTGACCACACCCTCTTCGTGGGTGAGGTCGTGGCCGCCCATGAACGCGTAGATGGGTTCGATGACAAAGGACTTCCGATCCTCAGCGTCCTGGATCCCGCGCTGTATCTGGGTCGGAACCGGTATCTCTCCATCCGAGACGCCGTTCCGGTCAAGATGGATCTGGAGGAGGCCCAAAGGAAAGTCTCCAAACGTTAGTTCAATTCCCCTAGCCCCCACCCCCTCCTGAAGGAAATTACGCGTTCC
>CAYQZW010000005.1:0-20540 GCA_964422065.1 uncultured bacterium
CAAGATGGATCTGGAGGAGGCCCAAAGGAAAGTCTCCAAACGTTAGTTCAATTCGTCCCCTGGCCCCACCCCCTCCTGAAGGAAATTACGCGTTCCAGTGGATATTGAACGCGATGAGTTTGATCTCGGTCATCACCTCAATGGCGAATTTGAGCCCCTCACGCCAGAGGCCTGACTTCTTGTAGCCACCGAAAGGCATGTAGTCCACGCGGAAGTCCGTGGAGTCGTTGATCATCACGCCCCCAAACTTCAGGTCCCGGGCGGCACGGAAGGCGCGGTCCAGGTTTTGTGTGAAAATCGCGGCATGGAGCCCGTATTCCGTGTTGTTGGCGTGTTCGATAGCCTCTTCAAGGGATCCGACAGGATAAGCCACAACGACCGGCCCGAAGACCTCTTGGCAGACGACCTTGGCCTGTTCGGGCACCTGTTCCAGGACGGTAGGCCAGATGAAGTTCCCTTCCCGCTTGCCTCCGGTCAACAGTTTTCCACCCAATTCCACGGCCTCCTGGATCCACTGCTCCACCCGATCAGCCTCCTTTTTGGTGATCATGGGGCCCATGTCCGTGGATTCGTCCAGTTTGTTCCCGACCTTGATCTTCTCGGTCCGGGCGACAAAGTCCGCCATAAACCGGTCGTAGACCTTTTGGTGGATGTACATCCTCTGAACCCCAATGCAGTTCTGTCCCGCGGCCCAGAAGGCGCCATCCACGGAGAGTTCCACCGCACGTTCCAGGTCGGCGTCATCCATCACGATCACGGCCGAGGAAGAGCCGAGTTCCATCATGACCTTTTTGAGGCCGGCTTTCCGGATGATGTCTTCGCCGGCCTCCGTGCCCCCGGTAAACGTGATGACCCGAGGTCGGGGGTCCGTGACCAGGGCATCCGCAATCCGGGACGCCCGACCCGTAAGGATACTCAGGGCCTCAGGCGGCAACCCGGCCTCCAGCAGAAGTTCGCCGAACTTGATCGCCGTTAAGGGTGTGACGGTTGCAGGCTTCAGGACGACCGCATTACCCGCCGCAATCGCCGGCGAGATCTTATGGGCGACCATATTGAGCGGGTCGTTGTATGGGGTAATCGCGAGGACGATCCCCACGGGTTCCCGGACCCAATAGCCGACCCGCCGGTCCTTCCGGAAGTCTGCGTCAAAATTGACGATCTCGCCGCCCACCCGCTTGGCTTCCTCCGCCGCATAGGTGAGGGTATTGACCGCACGCGCAGCCTCTTTCCGGGCCTCCCGGATCGTCTTCACGCCCTCCCGTGCGATCAACTGGGAGAACTCTTCCAATCGCTTTTCTAAAGCCTGTGCGGCATCCAAAAGGATCTTGTACCGTTCATAGGTCGACAGTTTCCGCATCACTTCGGCACCTTTTTCGGCCGCCTCAAACGCCGCCTGGACATCCCCGATGTCCCCTGCAGGGACCGTATCAATGACCGAATCATCCTGGGGGTCCAGGACTTCAATGACCTCGTCTTTCGAAACCTTTTGGCCACCAATGATCATGTCCATGACTTACCTCCTCGCTTCAAGGCTCCTATGGATCTCGATCATGTCGGCAAGGAGGGCATAGCCCGCCTCCCAGGATCCGGCGCCAGGCCCGACGATGGTGACCGAGCCCAGGACGTCTGTGTCAAAAGCTACGGCATTCATGACCCCGTCAATGGCAAAGAGGGGATCCTCCGGCCCGAGTTTTTGAGGCCGGACCTCTGCCTTTACGGTCCCGTCTTCCACCCATGCACGAGCAATGAGTTTCCACTTTTTGCCTTCCTGTCGGGCAGCCTTCACGTCCTCTAACGTTATCCCTGTGATGCCTGTACAGGGGACTTCGTCTGGATGGAGGGACCCACCCAAGAGGACATTGGCCAGGATCACGGCCTTCGCCAGGGCGTCGTGTCCCTCCACATCCGCAGTCGGGTCGGTTTCGGCATAGCCCTTGGCCTGGGCTTCCTTCAGGGCCTCCTCGTAAGACTTTCCTTGGGCCATCTGGGTCAGGATGTAGTTGGTCGTGCCGTTGACGATGCCGCGGATCTCTCGGATGGATGCCGCAGGGAGCCCGTAAGCCCGGAGGTTGAAGACCGGGGTACCGGATAAGACCGTCCCTTCAAACTTCAAGATGGCCCCATGTTGATCTGCCAGGGCCTTGAGTTCAGGGTAAGCCAGAGCAATGGGTCCTTTGTTCGTCGTGGCCACATGGATGCCACGATTCAGAGCCTCCCGGATGTGGGTCAGCCCGGGACCCCCGGTCTTCAAGTTCGTCGGGGTGATCTCCAGGAGGATATCCAGCGCACCCTCTCGGATCAACTTCAGGCTATCCCAGCCCGATTCACCGATCCCGATCTCCTCCAGTCGCTGTCCCGTGCGGGCGGCGCTCAGGGCCTTCTCCAGATCCAGGCCCTCGCCGTTGTAGACCATGCCTTTCATCGGGTCGGCGATGCCGACAATCTGGAAGTCAAAGCCGTAGGTTTCTTTGAGGGCTTGCCGTTTCTTATGCAGGATTTCTGCGATCCCTTGGCCGACGGTACCGAATCCTACGATGCCGATCTTGTAGGTGTTGGTCATGTTCAACCTCCTTGAAAAAGAAAAAGGGGGCGAGTGCCCCGCCACCGAGGTCGCTCGCCCCCTTCAAGTTCCGCCTTAGAAGGACTTGAAGATGAATGCGTGGCCACCGAGCATCGCATCCTGACCTGGGAAGTAGTCGCCAGGCATCCAGTACCCGATTGCGAGGCCGAGGCTAACGGTCTTCATGTAGTTGTAGACCGCGAGGAGGGAGATTTCGTTGCCCATGTTGTCCTGTTGTCCTTCGGCAACTTGGTTCTTCGTGTACATCCAGAAGTCTGCACGGAGGGAGAGGTCACCGAAGCCGTAGCCGGCATGGGCGTTAATGACATTCAGGTTGGTGGTCATGAGGTCAAACGGGGCGAGGAGCGCGAATCCGAAGGCGGTCTGCATGAGGTGGGCAGGCCCGAAGCCCGGCCACCACTGCCAGAATCCATTGGTGAACGGGTTCCACAGGGCGGCCTCGTAAAGTTCGTTGTCGTCGGTGGTGGGGTCATCCCCGGAGAAGGAGAAATAGCCTGCGCCGACCGTCGCGCCCACAGGCAGCGCATAATCACCCTTGAAGAGCATGGCCTTTCCCTTGTAGTTCACACCCATGCCGTTGTCGCCGCCCATCATCGAGAACTCGCATACGAAGGAGAGGCCCGGGATGGGCTGGCTGCTCACGCGTGCACCCATCCAGGTAGGCATATCCGTGGTGTCCGGGGCCACCGGCATGTGACGCATCAGGAAGTAAGGCTCCAGGTTAAACATTGCGACCTTCGCCTTGGCATAAACACCGAAGAGATCTGCGTCTTGCATTACCGGTGTGCCGGAGCCAATCATTCCTTCTGCATAGGGTGTAAAGCCTCCGTTTTCCACGAGCCGGTAGTCAAAGAGGTCAACGGAGAACATGTTCGTGGCGAAGTTCAGGGCCACCTGAGTGACGCCATCTTCGCCGCCATCAAAGATCACCAGGCCGTCGCCGTAGAGGACGTGTTTCTTCCCGACGGTGAGGCTGAGCGGGGTCCCGAAGAGGTTCTTCATGGCGATGTAGGCCTCCATGAGATGGACCCCGTTTGCGGTGCCATCCGGCCCTTCGCCACTGATGGGATGTTGCCCGAAGGCGCCCCAGGTCCCTGCGGTGATCTTGGCCATGACGCCGGAGCCGAAGTCCGCCGTGGCGGTCAGATCACCGTGCATATACCAGAACATATCTCCGTCGTTGGTGTTGCTGTTGAAGTCGGCGTTTTGCCAGAAGAAGTTATAGGCATAGAAGGTTCCGCCCCAAGTGACTTTGGGGGCTTCTGCCTTGGCAAGGCCGACCCCGAGCAGCAGCAGTACAGCGATGACTTTACGCATACATAACCTCCTTGTTTAGGTTCTCCTCTTGATTTTTACCGTACCCTCATGCCCAGCTTGTCGTCCCAATGCAGGGGCTTATCAAACTTGGGCAGGGGTGCACCGGGAGCCTCTTCGATGGAGACTCCGTACTTCCAGTCAGGCGGGCAGATGGCGATGTAGCGGGCGTACCCACCGGTCCCGCCTTTGAACTTCGGGAACCCGATTACGACCAGGGCGCCAGCTTCCGGTACCTTGTCCAGGTTGGCGACCCCCTCAGCCTGGCAGTACCCATTGTGCATGAGCCAATATTCGCCTTCCAGGTTATCGGTGGTATCCGTATCCAGGGGTTCATGGCCATGGAACAGGATATGGCGTTGCTCATGCAGGAACTTCAAGGCGTCCAGGGAGACACCAGGGAAGGGCTTCTCAGGCTTGACGTTGGGCCACTTCTTGCTCCAGTCGGAGCGGACGAAGACCACAGACCCCTCAGGGATTTTGCCATACTTTTTCTCCCATTCGAGGATGTCCGAGACCTGGAGGTGGTAGCCGGGGTTCTTCTTGACCTTATCTGCGATGTTGATCACGACCAAGGGACGGATCGCATAGGTCGGCGGTAACTCGTCAATGGTCGGGTAATACGGATCCCAGTGGGCAGGTGGGTCTAACTGGGTGCCGTATTGGTCGGTCGGCAGCCAGTAGGCCGTGGCCACGAACCCATGCTTTTCATAGGTGAAGACTTCGCCCTTTTTGGCGTAGTTGCCCAGGTCTTTGCCTGCACGGGTCGGCTCGAACCGAGCGTTCCCGAAGCCGGGCCAGACCGGGATACTGGGCGTCATGGCATGGGTGAGGTCAACATACTTTGCCTTCACAAAGTAGTCCTGATACACCTGCCAGAGGGGGTATTGGGACTGTTGACCACAGGCGAGACCGACGAGGAGAGCCACCCCCACACCCCACAGCATAGACCTTCTCATAGCACACCTCCTTGTTTAAAGGGCGGAAGGATTTTTATTCTGTATCTTTTTCGGGACGTTGTCAATAGAGTTGTAATCCTTAGTGTGGAGGCCTTATTTTATTCGACAGTCCTTGTGTTAGAGAGGGGGGAGAGTCTTTTTTTGGCAGTATCGAGAGAGACGATAAGGAGGCAGAATAATGAGTGAAAGAGAAAGGTGGGCAACACGGATCGGGCTCATCCTGGCCATGGCCGGGAATGCCATCGGCCTCGGAAACTTCCTCCGGTTCCCCGTCCAAGCCGCGAAGAACGGGGGTGGCGCCTTCATGATCCCCTACTTCGTCTCCTTCCTCCTCATGGGTATCCCCCTCATGTGGGTGGAATGGACCATCGGCCGATACGGCGGGGTCCGCGGCCATGGCACCACCCCACGCATGTTCTCCTATCTCTGGAAACACCCAATTTCCAAATACCTGGGCCTTTTGGGTGTCGTCGGCCCGTTCCTCATCGTCATCTATTACATCTACATCGAGTCCTGGACCCTCGCCTTCAGCGTGTTTAGCCTCTTTGGCCAGTTGCCAAAGATCCCCCACGGCGCAACCATCGACCAGGCCCTCCAGCCCTACCAGAATTTCTTCCAACAGTTCATTGGATCGATCGGCAATAGTATGGTTCTCCATCCCTCGGTCTGGGCCTATTTCTTCTTTATCGTGACCATCTTGATCAACATCTATGTCCTACGCCGCGGGATCTCTAAAGGGATTGAGGTCCTGGCCAAGATCGCGATGCCGACCCTGTTTGTCTTTGCGGTGATCCTGGCGATCCGGGTCTGGACCCTGGGGTCTCCAGTCTCGCCGGACTACAGTTCTCTTAAGGGCTTGAGTTTCCTGTGGACTCCTCAATTTGACAAGTTGAACCAATGGAAGATTTGGCTGGCCGCTGCAGGCCAGATCTTCTTTACCCTCTCCCTGGGCATGGGAATCATCCACACCTACGCCTCGTATCTCCGGGAGGAGGACGACATTACAGGCTCTGGCCTGGCCACCGCGTCGGTCAACGAGTTTGCAGAGGTTGTGCTGGGTGCTTCCATCGCGATCCCCGCAGCGGTTGCCTTCTTTGGGGTCGTGGCTGCCCAGAAGATCGCTGCGTCCGGGGCCTTTGACCTGGGCTTCTATTCCATGCCCGCGGTCCTCGCCCAAATGCCCCTGGGGAGTATCTTCGGATTCTTCTGGTTTGGTTTGCTCTTCTTCGCCGGGATCACCTCTTCCGTAGCCCTCACCCAG
This sequence comes from uncultured bacterium, assembly GCA_964422065.1. Lineage (GTDB taxonomy): Bacteria > Hydrothermota > Hydrothermia > WGAB01 > WGAB01 > S141-55. Next base: position 6,116 of record CAYQZW010000005.1, read on the forward strand.
CCCGCGATCGCCTTCCTGGTCGATGAGTTTCAGTGGAAACGGGAAAAGGCCGCGACAGTCATTGGCATTGTTTTGTTCGCCGCCGCGCAGGTTCCGATCTTCCTCCGGAGTGCCCTGGACGAATTGGATTTCTGGATGGGCACCTTCTTCATCACCCTCTTTGCGCTCATTGAGATCATCCTGTTCGTCTGGGTCTTCGGCCTGGATCGTGGCTGGCAGGAGATGCACAAAGGTGCCCGGCTCCAGGTCCCGCGGTTCTTCTACTGGGTCATGAAATATGTCACTCCGATTATGCTCATCGGGATCATCGGCGGTTGGCTCTTTACGGAGTGGATCCCCACCATGCTCAAGAGCGGGACCACGATTTGGCTCACTCGGGCCTTCATCCTGCTGATGCTCGTCATCGGTGGCATTTTGGTCCATCGGGCCTTTCAACGGGAGGAATCGGCATGAACGCCTCAGCTCTGATTTTCATGCTGATCGCTTGGGCGATCGTCATCGCGCTGATGGTCTATAGTTTCCGGAAGATCCTTTGAGGATCTCCGGCTCAGGAGGGGGTGGGGTAGGCGGGGAATGTTAGGACTCGGCCAGGTTTTCCCAGATCAGTTCTGCAAGGTCTTTGACGGCAACCCCGTCCGCGCCCAGTTCTTTGGTGCCGTCTTCCAACATCCGCATGCAGAAGGGGCAGGCGGTACCGATCACTTCAGCCCCCGTTTCCAACGCCTCTTGGGTGCGGATCTGGTTGACCTTTTTCTCGCCGGTTTCCTCCATCCACATGCGTCCGCCCCCGGCGCCGCAACAGAAGCTCCGATCCCGGTTTCGGGGCATCTCCTGATAGACCACAGGCTTCAGGGCCTGAAGGACCTCCCGGGGGGCCGCATATTCCCCGTTGTGCCGACCCAAGTAACAGGGATCGTGGAACGTCACCTTTTGAGCGAAGCCTGACTTTACGCGGATTTTTCCAGATGCCAGGAGATCCTGGAGAAACTGCGTGTGATGGACCACCTCAAAATCGCCCCCGAAATCAGGGTACTCGTTTTTGAAGGTGTGGTAGCAGTGGGGGCAAATCGTGAGGATCTTTCGGACCCTGTATCGTTTGAGGAGTTCGATGTTCTCCTGTGCGTACATTTGGAACAGGTATTCGTTGCCGACCCTCCGTGCCGGATCCCCCGTGCACTTCTCCTCGTCACCCAAGACCGCGAACTCGATGCCGGCGTGCATGAGGATCTGAGCGACGGCACGCGCAATCTTCTTGGCGCGATCATCAAAGGATGCGGCGCAGCCTACCCAAAAAAGCAGAGGGGTTTCCTTGACATCCTTCAGGATTTTGACCTCCAGCCCCTCGGCCCATTGGAGACGTTCTCCCTGCCAGACCCCCCATGGATTCCCTTGGTTCTCCAAGCCCTTGAGGGCAGGGGTCAGTTCCTTGGGGTATTTCCCTTCTGCCAGGACCTGGCCTCGGCGTATTTCTAAGATCGTGGGGATATGTTCGATATCCATCGGGCACACTTCCATACAGGCCCCACAGGTCGTGCAGGCCCAGAGGGCGTCGTCGGTCAGCAGACTCCCGACCAGCGGGGTTTCGCCGGGTTGGCCCTGGAGCAAGGTCGGGGCCTCTTCCAGTAGCGTCTCCCGGAGGTTGACGATGAGCCATTTGGGGGAGAGGGCGGTGCCCGCCTCAAATGCCGGACACGCGTCCTGACACCGCCCACATTCAATACACGCAAAGGCGTCAAAGAGGTTCTTTTGAGGCAAATCCGTAAGGGTCAGCGCCCCGAAATACTCCTCGTTTTCAAAATCCATCGGTTCAAGATATGCATAGGGTTTTTGGCGCTGGAGGAAAACGTTGATGGTGCCGGTGACGATGTGGAGATGCTTAGAGTTGGGGATCAGGATGAGGAAGAGATAGACGCCGGCAATGTGGAGCCACCAGAACAGGTGGGTCAGCCCGGCCGCCTGGCTTTGGAACGGTTGGAAGATTGTGGCAAACAGTTGCGCCATTGGAAGAAATCCTGCCCATTCGCCCTGCAGGACACGGCCCGCAGCGTAGATGTCGTACGTCACCATGAGCAAAAAGATGAGGGTCAGGACCAGGAAGGACTTGAGTTGAGGATGCTGTTTGGAATGTTCATTGACCAGGACCGGGCGGTCTTCGGGGGGCCAAAGGGCAAGAGGCCGGAGAATGAACCGCCGGATGGCCAGGACCACCACCCCAATCATGACCAGGAGCGAGAAGATGTCGGTCAGGGTGAGATACCCAGATTTTCCAGGGAGGTGGTCAATCAGAGACCAGGGGAATACGGCAGCAATGGTCAGGTCAAGGGTGGAGATGGAAAAGACGAAGAAGCCCCAGAAGATGAAGGCGTGCATGAGGCCCGCAAAGAATCGGTGCCGGGTCACCACCCGCTGGCTAAAGATCCACGCAAACGTGCGCAGGGCGCGTCGAAGAGGGTGATCCAGCCGGCCGTCTGAACGGCCGACCCGGACGAGAGCCATCCGATAGCGAAAACTCCGAACAAAATACGCGATGGAGAAGAGAACAAAAGCAACAAAAACGACCTTTTCCCATAAGGTGAACATCGCCTGCCGCTCCTTTCTTGGGTTTGGCGCCTTGTATGATCCTTGGAGCCAAAATATAACGACCCAACCCCAAAGGGTCAAGGAACTGCCTATTGGACATCACTTTCCACAGGGGTCTCACGCCGAAGACTTTCGTGGGGGCTCACGGCCATTTCGTTGACCCTTTCTGAAAATCGTTGGATAATTGGGATGTCCAAGATGTTCCAAAGAAAGGAGGCTTATCCATGGATGTCATCCTCTACGGCGTAGGAGAAATCGGGAAGCGGGTGGCCAACCGTATCGCAAAGTCCGAAGGGCTCCAGATCGTGGGAGCCATTGACATTGATCCTGCAAAAGTGGGGAAGGATCTCGGAGAGGTGTTGGGCCGTGAACCGATGGGGGTTGTGATTGAGTCTGACGCCCAGAAGGTACTGGAGGCCCATCCCCAAGCCCTGGTCTTCCATGGGACCGTGTCCTCCCTGGAGAAGGCCTATCCCCAAATCCGGCAGATCCTGGAGACCGGCCATTCCGGCGTGAGCACCACAGAAGAACTCTCCTATCCCTGGGTCCGACACCCCGATCTGGCGAGGGCGTTAGACGAGTTGGCCAAAGAAAAAGACCGCACGTTCGTGGGTACCGGGGTAAACCCGGGCTTCCTCATGGACTACTTTCCCGTGGTCGTCGCGGCGGTGACCGCCAACATTGAGAAAATCACCGTCCGCCGGTACGTCAACGCCTCCCTCCGTCGGAAACCCCTCCAGGCAAAGATCGGCAGTGGCTTAACTCCTGAAGAATTCCGGAAACGGTGGGAAGAACGGACATTGGGGCATGTGGGTCTGGTAGAGTCCGCACAATTGATGGCGCATCTCTTGGGCTGGGAGATCGTGGACCTCAAGGAGACCTGTGAGCCGGTTCTGGCTGAAAAGACCATCCAGACCGACTATTTCACCGTGGAGCCGGGATATGTTCGCGGGATGGTCCACCGGGTCTTCGCAAAAGACCAGAAAGGTCGCGAGATCTTCCTGGATCTTTGCATGGCCCTGGACCACGAGAATCCAGTGGACGAAGTGGAGATCCAGGGCGATCCACCGGTTCGGGTTCGGTTCCCTGAGGGCGTTCACGGCGACTATGCCACCGTGAATGTGGCATTGGCCGTGCTCAAACGTGTCCCGGATCTGCCCTCGGGGTTGTTGACCATGGCGGATCTGCCGTTGCCGATCCCGGTGTAAACCTCTCCCGCGCCAAAAAGGAGTTGTCTTTCACGCATGAGTGTTGTGATTACGGGGGCGTCACAGGGGATTGGCCGTGCCTTGGCGTTTGAATTCGCGAGGCACGGCCATCCCGTTGTACTGAACGCCCGCACGGAGACGCACCTCCAGAAGGTCGCCAACGAGATTCGGAGCCGATATCCGGAGCACCGAGGGGTCCTTGTGGTTCCGGGCGATGTCCGGAGCCCGGATGTCGCACACCGGATCATCGCATCCGCGGTAGAACGTTTCGGCAACCTCAGGGTTTTGATCAACAATGCAGGTGTGGGGATTTATGACCGGCTTTGGAACCTGAATCCGGAGGAGTTCCGGGAGACTTGGGAGGTGAATGTGTTGGGGACGCTGCTTGCCACCCAGGCCGCCCTCCCGTTCCTTCGCAAGAGCCGAGGGACGGTCATTGCGATTTCTTCGGTGGCAGGCCTGATCCCCGTGCCGGGCATGGGGGGCTACTGCGCCACGAAGTTTGCGCAGGACGCCTTGATGTCTTCCTTAAGGATTGAGCTTCGGGGGACCGGGGTCCGGGTCTTGGTGGTCTATCCCGGTCCGATTGCGACCGGCTTTACGCGTCATGCCAAGGGAAGCGAGCGGCCCATGCCCGCACTCCAGACGGACCGTTTGGTCCGGCCCTGGCAATCCCCGGAACGGCTGGCCCGCGCGATTTATACCGCATATCGGCGCAAGCGTCGCACCCTGATTTTCCCCTGGTGGTACCATATCCCGGTGTGGCTGTACCGGTATATGCCCCGGCTCTACGACTTTCTTGCAGGGCGAGTGGTGGCCTCCGAACCCAAGGACGAAGGGCGCCCCTCCTCATAACGCCTGCGCGAAGGGACAACGAATCTCCAGTTCCACGTGATGCCCCTCCCGATCACAATAAAACGCCCCGATCTCAAAGGCATATTCCCCTAAGCTGCCGGCGAGCCTTTTGCCTCTCCGATGCCAAACGCGGTGCTTTTTCCCCTTGTACTCGTTAACCGCAAGGATGATGTAGAGCCGCCCAGGGTCCATGAAGGTGACATCTGTGGGGGACGGCTCGGCCCGGGCTCGCGAGGACCCCAACTGCGTGTGGGAGTGGAAGTCTCCGATCAACTGGAGCCCTAAACTGAAGCGTTCAGAGAGTTCTTCAATCCTGCGGAGTCGTGCCTCTGGAACTTTCGCCCAGACGAAGCCGCGTTCCGCCGACTGCAAGGGGACCGCATATTCCACCAGGAGGAGTTCGCCGGCCTGATACCCCAACAGGAACCCCAGGGTTTCCCGTTTATAGACTTCACTGGCCGCAAGAACCATGGTGAGAAACACGTGGTTTCGGAGGAGGCACCGCTTGGGGACCGGGCGCTCGAGGGCCAGATCGATCTTCGGGTTCTTCATCCTGATGGCTCCGGCTCTGTCGAAGGACGGAGGGTCATGCCCTCAAATTGCATGGTGTACAGGTGGTAGTATACGCCCCGTTTCTCCAGGAGTTCCTCGTGTCGTCCCTGTTCCACGATCTGGCCGTTCATGACCACGAGAATCCGGTCGGCATCGCGTACAGTGGAGAGCCGGTGGGCGATGATCAGGGCGGTCCGACCCTGGATGAGTTGTCGGAACGCCCGTTCAATCAGCGCCTCGGTATAGGAGTCTACGCTTGAAGTCGCCTCGTCCAGGAGGATAATCGGGTAGTCTCGAGCAATCGCGCGAGCAAAAGACAACAGTTGTCGTTCACCGCCAGACAGGGATTGCCCGCGCTCGCCAACCCGGGTATCCAGCCGGCGATCCTGCCGCGCCAAAAGGTCATCCAGTTGGGTCACCTGAAGGGCCCGGACCAGGTTCTCTTCCGGCACCTCCGAACGGAGCAAGAGGTTCTCGCGCACGGTCCCGTCAAACAGGAAGACGTCCTGGAACACCATCCCGATGTGTGAGCGTAGGTCGTCCAGACTGAGGTCAGCGATATCCACGCCGTCCAGGAGGATCTGCCCCTTTTGGGGCCGATAAAAGCCCAAGAGCAAGGAGAAGATGCTGGTTTTGCCTGCGCCGGTCGGCCCCACGAGCGCTACGACTTCGCCTGGCTTCACGTGGAACGAGACGCCTTTCAGGACCCATTCTTCATCTTCGTACGCGAACCACACATCCCGGAACTCAATCTCGCCCCGGACCTTAGGCAACCGTTGTGTCCCGGAAGGCTCTGCGGGCTCATCCAGGACTCGGAAGACCCGTTCGGCCGCAGCCATCGCAGACTGGACAATGTTGTATTTTTCGGCCAGGTCTCGAATCGGCGTAAACAGCATCTGGATATAGGAGAGCGAAGCCACCAACGCACCGAACGTCAGGGTACCTCGCAGAATTTCATTGCCGCCGTACCAGATGATGATGGCGATCGCCACGGCACTGAAGACCTCAATGAGGGGGCGGAACACCGCAAAGACATAGAGTTGTTGCATGTAAGCCTTGAACAGATCTTCGTTGATGGCACGGAACCGTCGAAACATCTTGGCTTCGGCGGTAAAGACCTGAATGATGGAGATGCCCTGAAGGGTCTCCTGGACAAAGGCGTTGATCCGGGCGATATGGTACCGGACACGGCGGAAGGCCCGTCTCGCATACCGACGGAAGAAATAGGCCGCAAAGAAGATGAACGGAATCAGAAGGCTCAAGACCCCGGTCAGCCGTGCGTTCATCCGATACATGATGTACAGGATCCCGAAGAGCAGAAAGATGTCCTTGATGAAGTACACCAAGACTGAGGCGTACATCTCCAGGATGGCCTGCAGATCGTTGGTGGCCCGGGTGGTGAGTTTGCCCACCGGGGTGTGATCAAAGAACCGGATCGGCAAACGCAGAATGTGCGAGATGACGGCCATCCGGAGGTCGTGGATGGTCCGTTGTCCGGTATACTGCAGGAGATATGCCAGGATGAAGCCAAACACAAAACTCCCGGTCAGGAGAAGCAAGAGGAGCCACGCCATCCGGATGACCCCGGATAGGGACATCCCGCGGATCTTCCGGACATCCTCTGGGGCAAACTCGGAAAGCCGGCTTTGGGGGATGACATAGTGTGTACCTGCGCTGTTGACCTCAATGAGCGACCTGTAGCGCTTTAAGATCTCTGGCGGAAGGTCGGTGTAAACCAGCAGCCGCTCGCCGGAAATCCGCTGTTTCTTCTCCAAGACGGTGACGGTGGATTTCTTGAGGAGATGGAGGTTGACCAGTAGGGTGTCGTGTCGGAAGGGAAGTGTGCTGCCCTCGGGTAAAGGCATGCCAGGATCCCCCAAAAGATACGCCCACTCCGGCGTGATGTACCGGTCAATCGCGACCTTGGTCACATAGGGGATTGAGAGATCAAAGCCCGTGTTGAGAAAGAGAACGATCAGGGAGAGGAAAACCCAGTGGAGGTAGGGCCGGATGTAACGGAACAGCCGCCGTAGGGTGTGGAGATCGTATTCCGGACGTCCGGACTCTTCAGGATCCTCGCTGACCGGGTACATGGTCCACCTCCATCATCTTCTGGAGCGCATAGATCTGCGCATAGAAGCCCTGGCGCGCCACGAGTTCTTCGTGGGTGCCTTCCTCAATGATTCGGCCGGCATCAAAGACATAGATTCGGTCTGCCGTCAGGACCGAAGAGAGTCTGTGCGTGACAATGATTGTCGTCCGGGCCCGGAGGAAGTCCTCCAGGTTCCGGATGATCCGCTGTTCCGTAGAGGTATCCACGGCGGAAAAGGCATCGTCCAGGATCAGGATTTTGGGGTGGGTCAGCAACGCCCGAGCCAAAGAGATCCGCTGACGCTGGCCGCCGGAAAGCATGACCCCACGCTCCCCTACGAGGGTGTCTAAGCCTTCAGGGAACGAAGCAATCTCATCCGCAATTTCCACCTTTTCCAACACATCCCAGAGCACCTCGTCTTCTGGGAGTTCGTCGTCCGGGATGCCCAAACACAGGTTTTCCCGGATCGTTGCGGAAAACAGGAGGGGTTCCTGCGGGACATAGCCCACGGCCCGACGCAACGCCTTGAGTTTGTACTCGTGGATCTCTCGGTCGTCCACAAACACGGTTCCCTTCGGCGGGTCCAAAATGCGGGGGATCATTTTGACCAGTGTAGACTTGCCGGAGCCGATCAGGCCGACGATGCCGATCCGCTGGCCTGGCTCAGCCGACAGAGAGACGTCTTCCAATACAGGCTTATCCTGGTACGCGAAGGTCAAGCCCCGGATCTCAATTTTGCCGTGGATTTCGGCCTCCACGGGGCCGTCCACGATGATGGGCTTCTGGCTGAGGAGGTTCTCAATCCGTTCCATGGAAGCCGCGCCGCGCTGGAAGACATTGACCACCCAGCCGATGGCCATCATGGGCCAGATGAGCATCCCGAGGTAGGTTGTAAAGGCCACGAAATCCCCCAGGGAGATCTCGCCGAGGATGACCCGGCTGCCGCCGGCATAGAGCACAATCGCCGTTGCCAGCCCCCCGATAAAGGTCACTGCCGGGAACAGGAGCCCTGTGATCTTCACGAGATCCAGGTTCTGTCGAACATACGCCCAACTCTGATCGCGGAGGTGCCGGAGTTCGCCAGGGTAAGCGTTAAAGACCTTGAGGACGCGGATGCCCGCAATGGCTTCCCGCACGGCTTCCGTCAAGGCCGAGAACGCCTCTTGGACCTGTCGGAACCGGCGGTGGATCAGACGCCCGCCACCCCAGACCAGGACGGTGATCACGGGCAATGGGATCAGAGCGATCAAGGTGAGTTTGGGCGCGATATAAACCATCGCACTGATGGCGAAGATGGAGTACACCAAGATGTCCATGAACCCCACGACCCCGAAGGCACAGGCCATCCGGACGGCGTCAATATCGTTGGTCGTATGGGCCATCAGGTCGCCCGTACGATGCCGGTGATAGAAGGGGGTATCCAAGGTCAGAAAATGCTGGTAAAGGCGGTTTCGGAGGTTCCGTTCGGCCTTTCGGGCCGAGCCAATGATGAGGTACCGCCACAGAAACCGAAACGTGGCGATCACGCCGGCCAGTCCAAGGATCAGCAGGGCATAGAACCGGATCCGAGGCTGGACCTCCTCCCGCAAGACCAACTCGTCGATCGCACGTCGGATGATCAGGGGGATGACCAACTGTGCGGCGTCCACCACCATCAGGGTCAGGACCCCGAGCGCGATGGCCTTTTTAAAAGGCAAAAGAAGACGTAGGACCCGTCTCATCCAACAACCTCGGCCCCTCGGGGCCGGTCCTGTGGAGGAGTCCCCGGAAACGGAGACCTCTCCCGAGGCGCGCCGTCAGTCCTTGTTGTCCTTGTGCGGGAACCGTTTGAGATCGATCTCCTCTTCTTCCCAGGTGATGATGCTGTGGAAAAAGGTCTGATCGCCTTCGTCCAGGCCTCGGGTCAACTCCGAGATGTGAACATTTTTGGCTTTGAACTCCTTGACAATGTAGTAGACGGCGTTTTCAGGCTCCGTATCTGCACCACAGGTGTAAATGTCCAGGGCCGCATACCCCACCTCCGGCCAGGTATGGACCGAGATATGGCTTTCCGAGATCACCACAACCCCGCTCACGCCGTTCGGCGGGAACCGATGGAAAGAGATGGCCCAGACCTTCGCGTTGGCAGCCTCGGCCCCTTTCACCAGGATCTGCTGGACCCGCTCAATGTTTCCAATGATCTCCGGGTCACAGCCCGAAGCCTCAACCACGTAATGATGGCCTTTGGTGTCGTATTTCAGTTCCATTTTTTCGTCCTCCAATGCCTTGAATTTCCCCCCGATGCCGTGGGGTCGTATTATTTTACACCCGAAGCCAAGCCGGAGACCCTCATAGAGCCAGCGTTCTCCGTGTTGGGCCTGGTTGCAGAATCATGTACAATTGTCATGCTCTTCGGAAAACAAGGAGGTTCTATGCGATTTAAGGATCGTGTGGTGATCGTGACCGGGGCGACCTCGGGCATTGGCTGGGCTACGGTCCGGGCCTTTTTTGAGGAAGGGGCCCGCGTCGTCTTCGTCGCCCGGAATGAGGAACGACTGCGCGAACGCATGGAAACCCTGGGGGCACCAGAGCGGGTCCTGGGGTTTGCCCAAGACGTCCGAGATGCCGAAAAAGCCCAGAAGGCCGTGGAACAGGTCCTGGATCGGTGGGGCCGGGTGGATGTCCTCGTCAATAACGCCGGAGTAACCGTAGACCGGTTTGTCATGCGGTTGACCGAGTCGGAATGGGATCAGGTGCTGGAGACCAACCTCAAGGGGGCGTTTGTGTGGACCAAGACCGTGCTCCGCCCGATGCTCCGACAGCGCCAGGGGGTCATCGTCAACGTGAGTTCTGTCGTGGGGTTCCTCGGGAACGCCGGGCAAGCCGCCTATAGCGCATCCAAGGCCGGCCTGATCGCGTTTACCCGGTCCGTCGCCCGAGAGGTCGGGAGCCGCCAGATCCGCGTCGTGGCCGTCGCACCCGGCTTCGTAGAAACCCCCATGACCGCCGGGCTCTCAGAGGAGATCCGAAAACGATACCTCGAACAAGTGGCACTCCAACGGTTTGCACAACCCGAAGAGATTGCCCGTGTCATCCTCTTCCTGGCGTCCGAGGATGCCGGCTACATCACCGGCCAGACCCTTGTGGTGGATGGGGGAATGATTTAACGACGATTGCGGCTGGACGGGACCCTACCGGTCCTTCCGCGTCCAATCGTATGGAATGTCCCCATGGGCCGGACGACGCAGTTCGTCCGGGTCTTCATGTCGATAGGGCTCCGTGGGGATGTTCAGGACCAGCGCCTCCTCGGGCCCGACGTTCTTGAACCCGTGCCACACCATCGGCGGAATCTGGACCACCATCGGCTGATACTCGCTTAACAAGAACTCGTTAATGTGGCCACGGGTTGGACTTTCTGCACGATCGTCGTAAAGGACCAGGAGCACCGCCCCCTTGATACAGACCAAATGGTCGGTCTGATGCCGATGGGCATGCCACGCTTTGATCACCCCAGGATACGCCGTCGTCAGATAGACCTGACCAAACTGGCGAAAAAGGGGGTCATCCCGGCGCAGGATCTCTAAAAGCCGACCCCTGTCATCCAAGTGATAGCGGAGGACCTTAACCTCCACCCCATGGATCCGTCGTTCTGGGTACACGTGTTCTCTGTCCACGCTGTGCTCCTTTGGGCTGTGCCCCGTTTAGTTTATTCCAAGACGATCTCAATGTCATCCCCGACCAGGAGTTTCAGGCTGGGCCGATCGGTGCCCGTGCCCTGGATCCGCGCCCGGTTCCCGATGAGCGAGTCGTGGATCTGGGCCGCCTGGACGGTGACACCGTCGAGGAGTACGGAGCCAACGATTTTGGCTTTCCGGATCCGGCAGCCTCCCCCAATACTCACGAACGGCCCAATTTCTGCGTCTTCCAGGTCCGCGTGTTCGCCGATGACTACAGGGCCGATGATCCGGACATTCCGGAGCCGGCTTTCGGGCGCGATGCGGACCGGGCCCTCAATCACGCTTCGCCCTTCCAAAGTGCCTGCGATATCCTGGCCTTCAAGGGTTTCTAAAACCCGCCGGTTGGCCAGCAAGAGGTCGTCTTTTTTCCCGGTATCCAGCCACCAACCCTGGAGGGGCACGACCTCAATCCTTCCGCCGTGTTGCAGGAGCCGGCGGATGGCGTCGGTAATCTCGTACTCCCCACGCCAGGAGGGCTCCAGCCCCTCCACCATCTCCAAGATCTTTGGGGAGAAGAAGTAGACGCCCACCAGAGCCAAGGACGATGGCGGCTCCTGCGGTTTTTCCACCAGATCCACCAATTGCCGGTGCTCGTCCAGGACCACCACGCCAAACTTCCGGGGGTCCTCCACTTCCTTGGCCAAGAGCAGGGCATCCAGGTTGTGTTCCAAGAACTGTTGTGCCAGACCTGACAACGTATCCTCCAACAAGTTGTCACCGAGGTACATCAAAAACGGGGTGTCGTCCAGGAACTCTGCGGCGGTTTTTACGGCATGGGCCAATCCCAAAGGTTCGGGTTGCAAGATAAAGGTGAAGGTCAAACGCCATGGGTTGGGCTCCAAGGCCTGGCGGATTTGGTCCCCGGTCTCGGGCGAGAGAATGACTCCGACTTCCTGGATCCCGATGGCCGCGATCTGGTCCAAGACGTAATGGAGGATCGGGCGATTTGCCACGGGCACCAGTTGTTTGGGCAACGTATAGGTCAGGGGCCGGAGCCGGGTTCCACGGCCGCCTGCCAACACTAACGCCTTGAGAGTCGCTCGCGGTACCATGCTACGGTCCGACGTAACCCCTCTTCAAAGGATACTTGGGGTTCATAGCCCAGGTCTGACCGGGCGCGTTCAATGGAGGCCAGAGAATGCTTGATGTCGCCCTTTCGGGGGGGTAGATACGTGGCTTCGATCTGGGTGTCCGGCAAGAGATGCCGGAGGATCTCGATGAGTTCGTTCAGGCTCACCCGGAGACCCGTGGCGATGTTGTAGACCTTGCCATCCACCTCAGGCCGAATCAGGGCCAGAAGGTTGCCGTAGACCACGTTGGAGACATAGGTGAAATCCCGGGATTGGGTTCCATCCCCGTAGACCGGCAGAGGTCTATCCTGCAAGGCGTAGGTGATGAATTTGGGAATGACCGCGGCATATTGTGAGGTGGGGTCCTGCCGTGGGCCAAAGACGTTGAAGTACCGTAAGATGACTGTGGAGAGCCCGTGGAGATGGGCATAGACCCGACAGTAGTACTCCCCAGTAAGTTTGGAGACCGCATACGGCGACAACGGGGAAGGGGGCATCTCTTCGTGTTTCGGTAGGGTCGGGGTATCGCCATAAACGGAGGAGGACGACGCAAAGACCACCCGCTGTACGCCCTGTGCCTTTGCCAGTTCCAGGAGGGTCAGTGTGCCGTGGACATTGATCGAGTCTGTGTCCAGTGGCCGTTCTACCGATTTCTGAACCGAAGGCAGTGCCGCCTGATGGAGCACGTGGTGCACGCCGTTCAGGAGGTCCCTCATCCGGTCTTGATCCCGGATGTCTACCTCGTGGATTTCCACCCGAATCCCGTGACGGGCAAGGTCCGAAGGATCATAGGAGGCCAGAACATCCTCAAGGTTTTCCCGCTTGCCCGTCAGGAAGTTATCCACGACGTGGATTTCCAGGTGGTCAAAGCCGATGGCCTGTTGGATTTCAGGAGTCAGGGGAGAAGTGCCCAGACCGATACGGATGAGTTCGTCCAGGAGGTGGGACCCGATAAACCCCGCGCCACCGGTCAGTAGGACTTTCCAGGTGTTCGGATTACTCATGACGGTCCTCCTTTGGGAACTGAGCCTCCAGGAATTCACACCAGAGGTGTGCAATGACCAGGGTTGCCTCCTGGATCCGTGCCGGGTCCTCCGAAGGGATCTGGATGCAGTGATCGACACGCTGGCACAGAGGTATGCCGTGGATCCCCGTGATGGCCAGGCGTTTCAGGCCCAGCCGCTGGGCCGTTTCGACGGCCCGGAGGACATTGAGGGATCGGCCGCTGGTCGAGAGGGCGAGGACGACGTCGCCCGGCATGGCCAGGGCTTCCAGTTGGCGAGAGAAGACCTGGTCATAGCCAAAGTCGTTGGCAATGGCGGTCATCGAAGCGGGGTTGACCGTGAGTGCAATCGCGGGCAATGGGCGATGGTCGGTCCGGAACCGGCCGACCAGTTCCGCGGCAATATGCGCGGCCTGGGCCGCGCTCCCGCCGTTCCCAAACAAGAAAATGCGATGCCCTGAGGCTAAGGCCTCGGCAAGGATCTGGGCTCCTTGGTCCAGATCCGTGGCCAGGGCTCCCAGGTCCTGGATGACCCTCTGGACCTCCTGGAGCCGGGACCCCCACCAGTCCATAGGGGAACGGTCTTCCTCTCTCTCCATTTCATACTCCTTTCAGCACACTTTAATCCATTCCGGCTCTACGGCTACACTGACCGACTGTCCCAGCAAATGGATATTCACGATAAAGTGTAAGGTCTCCCGATCCAGACGTCGAACCACACCCCGAGCTCCGCGGAACGGGCCCCGGGTGATGACCACACACTGGCCGGGGATCAACCGGGGGTGGGAGATCAGTTGGTCACGGTACTCGCTTTCCACCAGGATCCGGAGAGACTCAATTTCGTCTTCGGGCACCTCGAGCGGCCACCCGTTTTTGGAAAGCACGTAAACGACCCCGGGCAGATCGAGTGCGAAATAGAGTTCCGGTGATTTGGGTTCAACGCGAACAAAGAGATAGGATCGAAAGAGAGGGACCTCGACCAGGCATCGCCGCTGGAACCGGAGGTCCAGGCTCCACCGGGTCGGTAAAAAGACTTCGCATCCCCGCCGTTCCAGGATCTCGCGCACCTTGAACTCATGGAACGGCCGGGTATAGAGGGCCATCCAGTACCGCGTGCTCTTCGTCATTTGCCTATGCAGAAGTTCGCGAAGATCGACCTCAGGATCTTCTCAGGAATGTCTCCGTAGCCGATGAGTTCCTGGAGACGCTGGTACGCACTGCGCAGATGGAACGCTACGATCTCCAATCCCAGGGTTCCTAAGGTCTTTTGAGCATCTTTGAGATCCTGGAGTGCCGATTGGAGGAGGTGGACCTCTCGGGCAGAGAGGGCAAAGGCCGCCTCGCCGACC
>CAYQZW010000005.1:20640-37188 GCA_964422065.1 uncultured bacterium
CGATTGGAGGAGGTGGACCTCTCGGGCAGAGAGGGCAAAGGCCGCCTCGCCGACCCGCCCTTGAATCTCTTTCTGGATCCGGCGCTGCAGCGCCTCCATGCCTTCCCCGGTTTTGGCCGAGACCTGAAGGTCGGCCTCAGGGAGGCGCCGGCGGTCAGCCGGCGACAGCAGATCCACCTTGTTCCAGAGTTTGAGGATGGGCAGGGAGACGTCCGGCAGGTCCGGCACGATCTCCGGCTGGGTCGCGTCCAGGACCAGAAGCCCGAGATCTACCTCTTCTGCGGTCTTCCGGGTCCGCTCCACGCCCAGGAGTTCCACCTGGTCCTGGGTTTCTCGGAGCCCGGCGGTGTCATAAAAGACGACGGGAACCCCTTCGATCACGGTCTCTTCGGTGATGACATCCCGTGTGGTTCCCGGGATTTCGGTGACGATGGCCCGGTCTTTGCCGACCAGGCGATTGAAGAGGGTGGACTTCCCGGCGTTTGGCGGGCCAAAGATGGCGATTCGGTACCCTCGGAAATAGAGATGGCCCCGCTTCCCGGATTGGATCAAGGCTTCCAGTTCCTGCATAAGTTGCTGGAGTCGCTGTCGGACCCAGGAGGGATCCAAGGGCGGGACATCCTCTTCAAAGTCAATCCGTGCTTCGATCTCCACGATGAGGGCCATCAGGTGCTCGCCGAACTCACTGATCTGATGGGAGACCTGGCCCTGGAGGCGCCGGAAGGCATGGCGGACCGCGGCCTTGGTCCGGGCCTGCACCAGGTCAAGGATCGCCTGGGCCTGCACGAGGTCCACCTTTCGATTTAAGAACGCCCGTTCGGTGAATTCCCCGGGCCTGGCGAGACGTGCACCGGCACGGATCACCGCGTCCAGGATCAGGTTGGGGACCACACGTCCACCATGGCACGAGATCTCGACGACATCCTCGCCGGTGTAGGAATGGGGCGCACGAAAGATGGTCACCAAGACCTCGTCCAGCGGCTGATGGTCGTCAGGGTCCAGGATTTTGCCGTAGTGAACGGTATAGCCTTCGGCGCGGGTGGGGTCGGTCGGGCCCCGAAAGAGACGACGAAGGATGGCGAAACTCTCAGGACCGGAGATGCGAATGACGGCAATCCCCCCCACCCCTGCCGGCGTCGCAATCGCCGCGATGGTGTCCATCAGTTCGAGGTCTGGGGTGCGATGACCAGGACCTTCTGGTCTCCTCGACCAACGGTGTACGTACGGATCCCCTTCTCTTTCTTCAAAGCATTTCGGACCAGGCGACTCTCACGAAGGGTCAACGGATCCATCCGCATCTCTCGGCCCGTTTCCCGGACCCGTCTGGCAATGGCCAAGGCCTTGTTGATCAGGAACTGACGTTTCCGTTCTTTGTAGCCGGAAACGTCCACTTCAACGGTAATGTCCGGCAACTTCCTGCGAATGATGAGGTTCAAAAGATAATCCAGGGCTTCTAAGGTTTTGCCCCCTTTCCCAATCAGGATGGAATCAAAGTTTCGGGTCCGAATGTCCACATAGTACTTGGTTCGCTTTGGCATGACTTCGATCTCGACCTTGCCGCCCAGTTTCTCGAAGAATTCGGTCACGACCTGTTCGATCGTTTCCAGTTCCGGGATTTCGGTATACAGACGCACCAACGCAGGGCCACCGGAAGAACCATCACGAACGACTTCATAGACCGCGTCTGAGGGGTCAATTTCTGCACGCTGGATGGCTTTTTCGAGGGCTTCTTCGACGGTCCGGCCTCTTTCTTCGATGTACCGCATGTTATTCCTCCTTCGTTGTGGCTCTCCTTAACAGGAGGCTCTCTCCCACACTGTACACATTATAAGCCAACCAATAGAGGACAATGCCCGCGGGGAAGTTTAAAAATATTACAGTCAAAAAGATGGGCATGAAAAGCGCCAACATCTTGGATTGCTGGTCCTGGGCCTTGGATTGGATCAGGGCCTGAACCAGGCTCGTGACCCCCATGAGAATCGGCAGGATGTAGTACGGATCCTTCGCCGAGAGGTCTCGGATCCAGAAAATGAACTCCGCTCCACGGAACTCGATGGATTCCCGTAGGACCTGGTAAAGTGCCCAGAAGATCGGCAACTGGAAGAGGAGGGGAAGACAACCGGAGAAGGGGTTGACCTTGTACTTTTTATACAACTCCAGCATCTCCTGCTGCATCCGCTGCGGGTCGTCTTTGTAGATCTTCTTCAGGGCGTCAATCTTGGGCTTGAGTTCCTGCATCTTCTGCATGGACCGGAGACTCTTCCGGGTCAACGGCCAGAAGACGAGTTTCATAAGGAACGCAAAGAGGACGATGACCCACCCGTAGTTGGGGATGAATCCGTGGAACAGTCGGAATGCGTAAAGCAAGAATTTGGAGAACGGCGCGATGATGGGGTTGCCGAAGGAGTAGGCATTGGCGAGGATCGGAGCCTCCTGTTTCAGCAGGAAATAGTCCAGCGGCCCGACGTACATCTGAAAGGCAAAATTCCGCTCAAACTCCAGCCCGATCCCAATCAGGTGGTCTTGGACCTGGACGCCATAGGCCCGTTCTAAGCCCTGTTGGGGAATGAAAGCCAGGAGGAAGTACTTATTGCGGCTCCCCACCCAATCCAGGCCCTCCGCAGAGTACCATTTTCGGTTCTTGAGACCTTTCGGTGAATCCTTGTAGAGTTTTTCCTTGGAGACCATGAATTTGAAGTACCGAAGGTCCTCTTTGGCGTTTGGCTCCGTGACCTGGAGCGCGGGCTCGAATCGGAGGTATGCCGTGGAAGGCAACCCCCGGATGGCTCCGCCAACGAGATATGCGTCCCCCTGGAACCGCCAAACCCGCTGGACCCTGAGGCTATCTTGGAGCCATCCAATAAAGACCAAGGAGTCCGTCTGGCCCGGTTCCAATCGGAGGGTCTCGGGGGCTTCAGGTGCGCCCACCCAGCGGATGGGCATCTTCGCACTCACAACCCCCCACGAGGATTGAGGCGCAATGAGATGGACCTCGTGCCCGTTGTTTCGGTATTTCGGCAGTTCCCAGTCCAGGAAACGCCCGGTTTGGCGGTCTAAAGTGGCAATGTATCGAGAAGTGATGACCACGATGACCCCCTGCTGGCCAGCCGAGGTCTCGGCAGGGACCGATTCCAGCGGGAACGCCGCTTTGGTATCCTTCGGGGTGGGTACAGGTGGCGCAGGCTTCTGGGCTACCGTCTCCTGGACCGCCTGGGTGGTGTCCGCCACCGGCTTCTGGGCCTGGGGCGGCGGAAACACAAACAACTGGTAGATGAACAGAAACAGAAAGATCAGGATGAACGCAAGAATAAAGTTCCGTGTCATGGCTACACCGGGTCATACCCCCCGGGGAACAGGGGGTTGCATCGGAGGATCCGCAAAAGGCCCTTGAACAAACCTTTGAAAGGACCGTACTTCACAACCGCTTGCTTGGTGTACTCGGAACAGGTGGGGTAGTAACGACAGGTGGTCGGGAGGGACGGCGAGATCGCCTTTTGATAAAATGTGATTAAGCCGGTGAGGATCCGGACGAAAGGAGATGTTGAAGCATGGTCTGAAGTTCCCGTTGGAGGTCGGAGAATGAGGCGTTGAGGGTCTTCGGTGTGCCCATGAACACGTACCAGCCTGGGGGGAACTTTTGGAGATTCAGGCGATAGAGTTCCCGGAGCCGCCTGCGGATCCGGTTGCGCTGGACGCGGGTCCGGATCTTGCGGGAAACCGCGAACCCGGCCCGTAAATCGGGGGCTGGCAAATAGTACAGATGGAACCCCTGGCCTTTGACCCAGGTCCCGTGTTTCAGGACCCGGGTGTAGGAAGCGGTGGTCTTGAGGATCGTGTCTCGCCATCGGATTGCATCACCTCGAGGCATCAATGGGTAAGGCGTTTCCGGCCTTTCCGACGGCGCCGCTTGATCACGGCCCGACCCCCTTTGGTGCTCATCCGCTTCCGGAAGCCATGGTTCCGTTTTCTCTTGATCCGTGAAGGCTGGTATGTCCTTTTCATGTTGTCCTCCTCGTTGGGTTATGCCAGGTGGAACACCGCCACGATCCCCTGTCGGATGAACATGACCCCCACTGCGGCCAGGAGGAGCACGATCAGTTTGGACAGGGCCGTGGCGCCACCGGGGCCTATTATTTTAATCAGTTTCCCAGAGAATCGCAAAAACACGTAAAGTAAACCGAGATTGAGGAGAAAGGTTGCCAAAACAATCGGGGTACCGAGGATTCCTTTGAGGACCAGAAGGGTGGTGATCACTGCCGGCCCCGCAATCAGGGGAATCCCCAAGGGGACGATCCCCAGGGCCCCTTCCGGCCGACGCCGCCGTTTCTCTGGCTGGATGAGGTCCACAATGGAGAGGACCACCAGGAGGAGCCCGCCGGCGATCTGGAAGTCGGCCACCTCAATTCCCATGATCTGGAGCAGGGTCGGGCCGCCGAACAGGAAGATCAAACCTACTGCGGCTGCCGTGCCAATGGATTGATGTAAAGTCTGACGTTGTTCCTCAGGCGGCATGTCCGCGGTGTACAGGAGGAACAGAGGGAGGATCCCGAAGAAGTCTATGGCCACAAAAAGGGCAAGAAAACTCTGGAAAAAGGGGGTCATGCTTGATGGTGGGCGATGGAGGAGTTGAACCTCCGACCTCTTGCATGTCAAGCAAGCGCTCTAACCACCTGAGCTAATCGCCCCTGTGTGACCTTCAAGTATAAAGGGAAGGGGACCGGGGGACAAACCCACGGCCCCACAAAGCAAGGAGCCGTCTCAGGAAGATGTGCCCGGGTCCTCTGGGTCCCCGAGGCTCAGCCGCTTTGTTGGGCCAGATAGTTTTCGAGGCCCATCGCTTCGATCAGATGGAGTTGGGTCTCCAGCCAGTCCAGATGCGCCTCCTCATCGGCAAGGATCGATTCCAGGAGGTCTTTGGTGCCGTGATCCCCCTTCTCCGTCACAAACGCAATGGCCTTGTTGTAAGCCTTCACCGCACCCTGCTCCGCCTGGAAGTCTGATTCCAGTTGCTTGGGGACACTGTCGCCGATGTGGATTTCTTTGAGGTTGCCGACAATCGGGCGGCCCTCGAGGAACAGGATCCGTTCAATGAGTTTTTCCGCATGTTTCATTTCGTCCATGGCTCGCTTCCGGGCCGCGTCGTGGAGTTTGCTGTAGCCCCAATCTTCACACATTTCGGCGTGGAGGATGTATTGATGGATGGCGGTCAGTTCATCTGCCAACAGGTCATTGAGGAGTTGGATGACTTCATCGTGTCCTTTCATCGTGTAAGCCTCCTTTTCTTCTCATCCAAAACCTTACGCGTTTATATCCTAAAGCCAAATCACGGCCTGGGTGGGTGCAACCTCAGGGTGGGGAGGAGGGTGTGTTGCTGATGCGGTCCAGGAGAGAGGCCAGGCGCTGTGTGAGGTACGGCCAGGCCAGTTCCCTGGGGGGAGAACCCCTTGTTTCGCGGCGGTGCCAGAGGGTCCGGAGTGCCACCTCAATGTCGTCTGAGGTACGGACGGGGAGGAACGTGGTCGGATATCGGCGCGCCAGGCGCATGGCGTCCGAGTCGTCCGGTGCCTGGATCAGGATCGGGCGGCCGGCGCCCAGATACTCATAAAGTTTGAGTGTCGCGGTCGGGAACGGCGAGATGAACCATAAGGCGTCGGCGGCCTTCAGGAGGCCAGGGATTTCACCATGCGGCAAGAAACCGAGGTCATGGACCTGATCCTGGACACCTTCCTCTTGTGCCCACCGAATGACGTGTTGACTGGAAGGCCCTGCAATCCATAGGTGGGCTTCCGGTACACGTCGGAGCGCACGAAGGAACACCCGGATCCCGGGGCCCTTGTCGTCCAGCGTACCGGTATAGAGCACGTTGAGAGAATCCCCCGGAAATCGTGGCTTGTCTGACGTTCCAGCCGCAAAGGCCTCCGGGTCATAGCCGTGTTCAAGCAGAACCGCACGCGGTCCCAAAGGGATACCCGGATAGACCTTTACCGGTAGGGTACAGCGGTTCGCAATCGCGGTACGGAGCCTCCGATAGAGAAGCCGGTGGAGTGGGGAGGGGGTATGGTGTCCGGTCGGCCAGGGATCGGTGAAATCGGCAACCCAAGGGATCTGGGATCGGTCATGGAGCAACCACGCAATGAGATGCGTGGTGAAGGGCGGAGAGACGGAGTAGAGGACCTGAGGACGGAACTCGCGGAGCACTGCCCGGGCTCGCCGGATCGCAAAGGGGAGCCAGGGGACCTTGGCATCCGGGAAAAGCCAGAAGTTGGGGCCGAAGAGGCTCGCACGACGCGCACGAGCACTCACACGAAGCGTCCGACGCCCGAGTCTCCACAAGAGCCGGTTGAGATCCCCGCTTTCGGTCCGGACGATGGGAACATCCATGAGTTCCAGCAAGAGGTCCGGATCCTTCATCGGATAGGCGATGTCCTGGACAGTCAGGATGACGGGGGTCCACCCGAAGGAGCGGAGGTGCTTGGCAAATTGAACGGGACGGATGACGCCCACCCCACCCAGGGGCGGGAAGTAGTAGGTGATCATCAACACACGTTTCATTGGGGGGTCATCGGCTTCGGGCCCACACCCACTCCCGCATCACCTGGATCGCCTTACGGACATGGCATTCCCAGCAGGCCTTTTCCTGGATCAAGTGTTTGTTCATCTCCCGTGCGTACGCGACGAAGTCCGGACGCGCCATGGCCTCCAGGAGATGGTGGGCCAGGGTTGCCGCGTCCCCTACCGGGAAAAGGAACCCGTTAAAGCGGTCGATTACCCATTCGCGATTGGCGGGCAGATCCGAGACCACAGGGAACAGACCCAGCGCCATGGCCTCCAGCAAGGAGACCGACGTCGAATCCATACGGGAGGCAGAGACGTAGAGGTGGCCGGAGGCCAGGAGGTCGAATAGGTCGGCCTCTGGAAGCCGGCCCGGGAACCGAACGGAGTCCGCGATCCCCAAGGTCTGGGCATAGGCCTTCATCTCGGCCAGGAGGGACCCTTCTGAAGCCATGATCAATTCCACGTCCTGCCGGACCTCCAAGACCCGTGCGAAGGCTTCCAGAACCACTTGGGGCTCCATATGCGGTTCGAACCGGCGGTGGCTTACAATCCGCCAGATCTCAGGCTTGCTCCAGGGCCTCAGCGGACGCTCTCGCAGGGGCTTCGGTACCCCCCAGGTCATCACCGTCACCCGGTCAGCGGGGTAACCGAATTCTCGGACCACCACCTCCTTCATGACCTCCGCGTCCACCGCGATGTGGTCTGCCTGATGGAGGATGTGGTAACTCAGGAGTCGGTGGAGTGGGGTTTTTTTCGCGGTTTCCAGGATATCGGAGCCCCACAGGTGGAGATAGATGGGCAGGTTTTGGTCGCAGAAACTGGCCAGAAGCCCGTAGTTTGGGAGATGGATGGGGTTCAGGATATCGGGCTGGATCTTCCGGATCGCCCGGTTCACCCGGTCCACAGCGGTCAGATAGCGCACCTTCAAGGGGGAGACCCGGGGCCGGAGATACACATCGTGCGAGGTTCCCCCGTCAAACGGCTCTAACGAGAGGGCATAGACTTCACCGTCGTCCAGATAGGTCCGAAGGGCTTGCACCCAGCGGGGGGTATGGAAAGAAGAGAGGTCGCCCAGGACGAGGATCCGCATCAGGCAATGAAGGAGAAGTCCCGAACCACGAGATAGGGGACCCGCTGGAAACTGGAGTACTTTTGTGTGAGATAGAGTTGGCGCGTGGCGCGATCAATGGCGGAAAAGGTCTCCAGAATGCTGACCAAGAATCGCATATCCTGGACGCCCCCAACGATTTTGCCGTCCTGGACCAGGAGGGTCCCGTCCCGGGTCATCCCGGTGACCTGGGTCCGGATGGGGTTGAAGAAATTGACATACCACAGCCGGTTGATCCAAATCGCCTGGTCCAGACCTTCCAGGAGTTTGGATCGGTCGGTATCCCCTGCGATCATCACCATGTTCTTGGGATAAGGGCCGTAGGCGTTATCTGGACGCAGGGCGTGTCCGGTGGACTCTTTGCCGACCTTATGGGCCCAGTAGGTATCGTAAACCGCTTCCTTCGCCACGCCATGGTCCACAATCACGACCCTGCGTTTGGGGACCCCTTCGTAGTCAAAGGGCATCCCCAGATTTGCGGGGTCCAGAGGATCGTCAATGATGGTCACGTTATCGCCCAGAATCTTCTGGCCGGGCTTGAAGAAACTCCAGCCGCTGGCGACCGACCGTCCCCCAAAGCCCATGAACGCGAGGAACAGAAGCAGGTGTCCGACTGCAGCGGGCTCCAGGATGACCGTGTATTTGCCGGGAGGCAATTCGGTCTTCTGGCGACCCATCTCGGCTTTGAAGACCGCATCTTCGGTCGCGCCCTGGAGGTCCATGGCCTCGATGTCCCGCCCGACCACAAACTGGAAGCCTGAGGAGCCCTCCTGGGTCTGGATGATCACCTTGTACGCAGCGGTCGTAGATCGGAAGGACTTGGCGATGCCACTTTTCGTGGCCACGGTGAGTCGGTGGATCCGGGTCTCTAAGTACCCCGCCCCCATCAGGCCAGATTTTCGGAGAGGAGCCAGCAGGGACTCCAGGGTTTTCCCTTTTTCGATGGGGCCAAACCGATAGGTGGTCTCGAAGAAGCCGGGAATTGCAGGGTGCTTCTTGGGCTGAGGGGCAGGCGGCCAGTCCGGATCCTGGGGCAAATGCGGACAGAGCGCAATCGCCCGGCCAACCACAGCCTTGAGATGATCCACGTCCAGGACCCCGTGCTCGACGGTCACCGCCACACGCTGGTCCTTGACCGCCCGGACCACGACAGTTTGGTCCTTCTGGTTGATGTTTTGGTGGATCACCGAGTTCGCAAACCGGGTCAGGTTGCGCTCCTCTTCTTCCACGACAATCAAGACCTGATCGGCCTCTGCCGCTTGTGCTACCTTAGCGAAGACTTCCAGATCCATGGCTATGATTCCTTTCCGACCTGGACGTTCCGGAACCGGGCCGGTGCCGCACCCTGAGCTGTGCCAATCGTTTGGCCCGGCTCCCCTTTGCCGCAGTTCGGGGTGCCCCAGATCCGCCATTCTTCCGGCCCGGCGACACCGTCCAGGCTCCGCCAGAAGTCCAAGGTGTTGCCGACAAAAGAGGGTGAGCGGACCACCTCCCGGAGTTTGCCTCCCCGGATGACCCAGCCCATCTGGGCCGCGAACTGGAACTCCAGGCGCTGGTCGTCAATGGACCACGATTTCACGCCGGAGATGTAGAGCCCGTGATCCACGCCCGCAATGAGATCCTGGAGCGTTCCCTTCTGGGGTTTGAGGTTGACGTTGGTAATCCGGATCAAGGGCAGATGGAGCCATCCCTTGGCGAAGGCCGAGCCTGTAGAAGGTCGGCCCAAAAGATGGGCATATTGCCGGGACGTGAGGTATCCCACCAAGATCCCTTCCCGGATCAAATCCTCGGTTCGGGTCTCCACGCCTTCGTCGTCATAGGCCACAGTCGCCAACCCGCGCGGGGTGCGACCGTCGGCAACGATGTTCAACAGTGGAGAGCCGATCCGGAGTTTGCCGAGTTGGTCTAAGGTCGCATAGGAAGTGCCGGAGAACGAGGCCTCCGCGCCCATAACCCGATCCATCTCCAGCGCATGTCCGATGGACTCGTGGATGATCAGGGACACCAGCGGGCCGTCAATGACCAGGTCCATCCGGCCTTTTGGGGCTGGCCTGGCCTTGGCCAGTGCCTTAGCCTCCTCGACGGTCCGCTCTAAATGGCCGGGGAGATCCAGGTCATCCAGCAATTCCAGCCCCACCGTCTCATACTGGCCGGAGGCCGTAGCAGGATACGATCGGCTGGCTCGCGGACGCCGGCTCTCTCCTACCGTGACGGTCATGCCGGCCCCGGTCTTGATCACCTCTTGCCAGATCTTGCGCCCTTCACTGGAAAAGAACCACCGCTCCTCCTTGATGATGTGGAGGAATGTCTCAAAGCCGGTGACCCCGGAGAACGCGAGCGCCTTTGAGGAGAGGTCCAAGAGATAGGTGATGCGCTCTTCCAGGGGCACGGCAAACGGGTCTTTCTCGATCGGTGTGCGGTATTCGGCTTCGACCGGGGGCAGCGGGTCAAGGACCACCGGCTCTCCCCGCAGGTATGCGGAGCCTTCCGCGACTTCTACGGCTTTTTCTGCGATCCGTCGGGCCTCAGAGAGGGTCAGAACCGGTGACGACGCGAACCCCCAGGCCCCATTTTTGAGGACCCGAACGGCGAAGCCACTGGACCCTGACGTTGTCAGATCCCGCACCTCCCCGGTCTCCACCCCGATCCGTTCTTCCTGCATCTGGACCGCGCGGAAGTCGACATACTCAGCCCCCGCCTTCTCCGCAACACGAAGAGCTTCTTTGGCAAGATCTTCAAACTTCTCGGCCATGTCCTTAATTTTAAGGGGTGCCCGGTTCTACTCGGCCCAAGGCCTTTCCCCTTTTGACCCATTGGCGCGGAGGTTGTATCTTAAACTTCTATGAAGGCCTACTTTTCCCGGGCGGAAGTCGCACGCATCCTGGGCATCAAACCCGAGACCCTCAAACTCTGGGAAAAAACCCTGGGATTCCACCCTCGTCGTGTCGGCAATCGCCGCATCTACGCTCGGAGAGACCTCCGCCGGGCCCTCCTGATCAAGACCCTCATGGAACAGGAACAACTCACCCTCGAAGAGGTGAAGGCGTTCTTGCGGGACGAACGGGCTGCAAAACAACGCGAGATGGAGGCCCTCCGGGCGTGGAAACAACATTTGGATCAAGAACTGACTACGATGCTCCGGGAGATCCGGGATCTCCTCCGGCTCGTAGAAGGGCTCCTGGACACTGAGGACTCCCCATGATCAAAGAACTGGTTTTAGGATTGATTCAGGGGCTGACGGAGTTTTTGCCGGTCTCGAGTTCTGGCCATCTCGTCGTGGCACAGGTCTTGATGGGGCTCCATGTCCCCGGCGTTTCCCTGGAGATTGTGGTCCATTTTGCGACGTTGCTTCCCGTGGTGCTCTTGCTCTGGCCCCGGGTCCGGGGGCTCTTCGCGTTTCAAGGGCCTGTCCGGGAATGGCCGTTGACCGCGGTGATCATCGGAACCCTCCCCGCGGCGGTCCTGGGGCTCCTCTTCCAACACCCCTTAGAGCAGGCCTTTGAGACCCTTGCGGGGGTTCGGATCTTCTTTCTGGTGAATGCGGGGATCCTCGCGCTTTCCCGCATCCGGAGACCCCACTCTCGCCCTCTGAGCCTCCGGATCGCCTTCCTGATCGGCCTGGCCCAGTGCCTGGCCCTGTTGCCGGGGATCTCCCGGTCCGGTGCGACCATCACCGCCGGCCTCCTCCTCGGCCTTTCCCCCTTAGAGGCTTTTTCCTTCTCGTTTTTGCTCTTATTGCCCGCGGTCCTGGGCGCCGTTGTCCTCAAACTGATGGAAGGGACGCTCCTCCTGGGGGCCGGAGAGTTTGTGGCGTTCTGGGCGGCCTTCTTCTCCGGCCTCTTGGCGCTCGCCTGGCTCCGACGTGTGGTGATCGGCGAAAAACTCCATTGGTTTGGGCTGTATACCCTGATCCTCGGCATCCTGCTCTTCTTCGTATGAGACGCGATCCCTGGGATAACCTGAATCTACGCATTGTCCAGTGCCGGAGATGCCCACGCCTCGCCTCCTACATCCGAGAGGTGGCCAGAACCAAACGCCGAGCATATCAGGATCAGACATACTGGGGACGTCCGGTCCCGGGCTTTGGCGACCGTTCCGCCCGGCTCCTGATCATCGGATTGGCGCCCGCCGCCCATGGGGCTAACCGCACCGGCCGGATGTTCACCGGCGATGCCTCCGGGATGTTCCTCGCCCAGGCCCTACACCGACACGGCTTCGCAAACCAGCCGGTCTCCAGGTCTCGAGACGACGGATTGGTGCTCAACGACGTCTTTCTCAGTGCTGTGGTCCGCTGTGCACCCCCGAAGAACCGGCCGACGCTCCAGGAGATGGAGCAATGTTTGCCTTTTTTGGAAGAGGAACTTCGGCTGCTCGACCGGCTTCGGGTGGTTCTGACCCTGGGCGCCATTGCCACGCACGGGTATCTCAAGATCTTGAAACACCAGGGATGGATCCTGTCGCGCGCACCGTATCCCTTCGGGCATCATCGGGTCTATCGGATCCATCCCCAATTGCCGGTCCTGGTGACTTCTTATCACCCATCCCGGCAGAATACACAAACTGGCCGGCTGACCCCTGAAATGTTTGATGAGGTGTTCAGGACGGTACGGCGACTTTTAGATGAAGAGGGAGTTTCCGGGTAGGGCTTAGCGGGTCCGGATTCGGATCCGCTGGGGTTCGGCCACCACAACGGCGTTTTTCAGGGATCGGGCACCCAATTGCTGGAAAATTCGGAGAAGGGCAGAGGCTGTCGCCTCCGCAGAGAGGGGCTCGGGGAGCGATAAGATCAACACCCCCGCATGGTCGCCAGGCGATTGAAGGGCAAGGTGCATCAAGGAAAGGTCCCGGGTGATCAGGAGTTGGCCGTTCGCTTGAGCATGGCGAAAGACGGCGGGATTGTCTGCGCCGCGGAGCCCGCAAGAGTGTAAACGCTCCACCACATAGCCATGCTCTTCCAGCACACGAGCCGCAGACCGCGGGATGCTGTCATCCAGAAGGATTTTCACGGCGTGACCCCGGGAGTGGGAGAACGAGTTCATGCTCAATCACCTTTTGTGCATAAGACAACGCAGCCAAGACGTCCTCACGCGTCAGATCATATTCCTGCGCCACTTCGTCTACACTCATCCCGGCAGCCAGACTTCCCAGGACGACCGAAACCTGGATCCGCGTCCCCCGGATGAGCGGACGCCCAGGATGGACCGCTTCACTGACGATGATCCTCGGAGCGATTTCAATATCTTCCATCATACTGACCTCCCTTAGACGTATGAGACCATAAGTGTAAGGGAAATTGAGAGCGATGGGGAGAGGCCGAGAGAGCGGCTGTAAAATTCAATCATGGCCTTCAAAACACTGCGGCAGGAGTATCTCTATCAAGGGAAAGTCCTCAACCTCCGGGTGGATACCGTGGAAGTTCGGGGCCACACCACCCGATGGGAAGTCGTGGAATTCAAGAATGCCGTGACCATTGTGCCGATCCTTGATGCCGACCACGTGGTTCTGGTCGATCAATACCGCTATGTTGTGAGAGAACGCCTTCTGGAACTTCCAGCCGGCACCCTGGAACCCGGAGAAGACCCGGATGCCGCGGCACTCCGGGAACTCCAGGAGGAAACCGGGTACACAGCACGAGAAATCCGGAAGATTGCAGAGTTTTATACGGTCCCCGGCCTGGGCACCGAACGGATGCACCTCTATCTGGCGACCGGACTCACACCCGGAGAGATGCATCTGGACGCGGATGAGGAATTGAAACCGGTCGTATTCCACCGTTCAGAAATTGAGGACGCCATTCGTCAGGGCCGCATCCAGGACGCCAAGACCCTGGTCGGCCTCTTCTACTACCTGACCCTTGATGGCCATTTTTGAACCTGCCTTCTGGGTCTTTTGGGGGTGTCTCCTTGCGCAGCCACCCCTAGCGCCCCAGACCTTGGAGCCGGACGCCGAAACCCAGGAACTCTTATCCGAGGTTCTCCGGCAGGCTCCACGTCTGAACCCCAATCATGCCACGGTTCGTGACCTCCTTCGGTTGCCATATATCTCTGAGAATGTGGCCACCCAAATCTATCTGGAGGCCCGGCGCCGGCCCTTCCGGGATTTTCAAGACCTGGCACGTCGGATCCCTTTGACCCCCATCGAGCGATGGGTCTTGTGGCAGACCCTGGTTTTCCAGCCTCAACCCCCGGTCTGGCAGGTCCGATTTTGGGCACGATGGTCTGCGGATGCACAGGATACCCTGTTCCCGATGCCGGAAGGGTGGGGTTGGATAGGGTTACAGGAACGCGTCCTTGTGGGATGGACCTGGCCAGAGCCGGAATGGGTCATAGGGACCCAGTCCCCACAGTACCAGGTATGGCTGGGGACCCTGGAACCACGGTTCGGGCTGGGGCTCCTGGATTCCCGCGATACCCCTTATGCACTCCGATGGGCACCACGCCCGGAGCAGCGGTTCCGGTTGTTACGCGGCACCGCTCCAGCCATCGGCATCGCCTGGACCCCACACAGAACCCGATCCCTGTGGCTCTATGGGAGCCGCACGGTGTCGGTGTTCCATGCGCGCTGGCAGGGCCTTGGAACCACCGTGACACGGGAGGGGGTAACGGCGGACCTTTCCGGACAGCACGGCCCCATCCGTGCCGCTGTAGAACTGGGGATCGTCCAACGGCGATTCCGGTACCTCCTTGTTCTTCGGAGTCGGACCGAAGGAGGACGTTTTCAGTTGGGGGCAGGGAACACCGGGATTTTTGCGGCCTCCATGACCTTTCGCCTAAGTCCGGGCTGGACCCTGACCTCGGACCATGTGCTGGACGATGCCTATTCAAGAATGCGATCCGGGATCACCCTTCAGGCTCGTGCGCATGGGGTACCGATGGAACTCCTCTTTCGTCATACCACCTCCGGACCCCTGGGCACGATCACCCGAAAAACTCTGACATTCCAACTCCGTTGGACCTCCGGGGTTCAGCAGGAACTGGGCATCACCCATGTGACTGCAGAAAGCGGGCCAGGGGATGTCCTGTGGTTGGGGCTTCGGGTTCGGGGACTGACGGCGCGGGTGGCGATTTTCCGGGTGCCACACTGGGACGCACGAATCTACTGGATGGAGCCGGAACCCGGCGCGTTCCCCCGCTGGCGGAGCCTCTATGGCACCGGCCGACTGGCCCTCCTCGCTTTCCAAACGGTCATCTGGCAGACACGGGTCCTCGTCAAAGGCGTCGGGATTCAAAGCGATCGACACAAAACCTGGGAACTCCGGTGGGTGGTGTATCGCCGATGATGGGCCCACGCGTCCGAACCCGGGGATGGGTCATGCGGAAAATTCCGTATGGGGAATCGTCCTGGATCCTGTCCCTGTTTACCTACCACCTCGGCAAAATCAAGGTTCTGGTAAAAGGAGCCAAACGCCCAAGATCCCGCTTTGTGTCCACTTTTGAGACCTTTCATGTTGTGGAGGTGGTCGTCGGCATCAAGGAGACCCGAGACATCCAGCACGTTTACGAAGCAAGGACGTTGGTCACCTTGCCGGAACTTCGGACCTCGTATGTCAAGCAGATGTGGGCCGGCCGGCTCGTACGGACCGTGGAGGCCCTGGTCCCGGATCGAGCCCAGAGCCGTGGGCTCTACTCGCTCACCGAACGGACCTTGTTTCTGATGGTTCGGGAGGACCAAGAGGAGTCGGTCTTCCTCGCCTTCCTCCTCAAGGCGTTACGGACCTTGGGGTATCCCCCGACATTGGATCGTTGTGTGGTATGCGGCCATCGCCCACCCCGGCACCTGAGCCCCCGTCGGGGTGGCGCCGTATGTTCCCCTTGTGGGGAACAAGAGCCGGTCCTGATCTATTTGCCGGAGCGCGGGATCCAGACCCTTCAAACGCTGTACGAGTCGAGTTTGAGCGTGGCGACCCATGTGCCGAATCCAGGGCTCCTGGAGCCCGTCTCGCGATACGTGGAATGGGTCACGGGTGTGGAGGGATTGACCGAACGCATCCTGGGGAGGACCTGGGCCCCTCCGGACAACAACAGGGGTTAAGACTCCAGACGCTGGATCAATAAGGATCGGACCACCTGAGGATCGGCGCTCCCCTTCGTCTTTTTCATCACCTGCCCGATGAGCGGCCCGATGACCCCGGTCTTGCCTTTGCGATACTTCTCCACGAGATCCGGGTTCTCCCGCATCACTTCCTCTACGATCTCCTGCAAGATGTCTGTGCTGGCGATCACGGTTGCCCCTTCCTCTTCAATGATCTCGGTTGCGGATTTTCCGGTATCCAGCATCTTTTCGAAGACGTCTTTGGCTTTGTTCAGGGTGATGCGTTGGGTTTCCACCAGACGGAGCAATTCCCGGAGCCCCTCTGGCCGGATGGGGAACGTGGTGATAGACTGTCCTTTGAGGTGCCCCAGGACCCGGTTGGCGACCCAATTTGCGGCCTGTTCAATATCGTCCAACCCCTGGATCAGGGCTTCAAAGTACTCTGCGGTCTCACGTTCCAGGGTCAAGACCTCGGCGACATCTGGGCGGAGCCCATACTCCCGGATCAAGCGTTCCCGTTTGGCGTCGGGCAGTTCCGGCAAGGGTTCTTCCAGAAAGGCTGGGTCCAGGTCCAGGGGCAGAAGGTCCGGCTCCGGGAAGTAGCGGTAGTCGTGGGCCTCTTCCTTGGTGCGCATGGGCCGGGTGACCCCCTCGTCCTCATCAAAAAGACGGGTCTCCTGGATCACCGTGCCTCCGGATTCCAGGAGTTGGATCTGGCGTTGCACCTCGTACCTTAGCCCTTCCTCCAAGGCTTTGAAGGAGTTGAGGTTTTTGAGTTCCACCTTGGTGCCCAGGGGTTCTCCGGGTTTCCGAACGGAGATGTTGGCATCGGCCCGGAGGTGCCCCTTTTCCAT
>CAYQZW010000006.1:0-1450 GCA_964422065.1 uncultured bacterium
GTATTCAGATTAAAGTCAGTACTGGTCAACCCATACTTCCAGCGGTTGAGATCCGCTGTCGTCACACCCCACTCCAGGCCATCGGAAAGTCCATCGGAGTCAAAGTCCCAGCTCAAAGAGGTAGTAGCCCAGCCCAACGCGTTATTTGTTGCAAACTCTTCCTCCCAACCGTCAGGCAAACCGTCATCGTCCGAATCCATATCCCGAGGATCGGTCTCCGTCCACGTCTCACCGGCGTTCCACACTCCATCGTTCGGAGAAGCATCACCGGCAATTGCTCCATCGTTATTGTAATCTTCGTCTCCATCGGTGATTCCATCGTTGTCCATATCGGCATCCAAGGGATTGGTTGTGGTAACACCCCAGTCTACATCAGGACCAGGATAGACACCAGCATTCGTTCCGTAAGCGAGCGGAGGGGTGCTGGCAACTGTATTCATGTCTCCAGTCTCAATTCCATCAGAAAGGTTGTCATTATCAGTATCCGCGGTTCGTGGATCCGTGGTAAACCACATTCCGGTTATATCAGTCTGTTCCCCAATAATGTAAGTGCCATACGCATCATACCCTGCGGGGGCCGATGAACCACTGTAACCATCTAACATCCCATCGTCGTCGTAGTCCGCGTCAAACTTCGCGGGGACACCGTCTGCACCATTGGCGGTGCTGAAGAAGGAGATTTCTACCCAATCAGGCAGGTTATCACCATCAGAATCGTTGGGAACAAGAGGATCGGTTTCACCATTTGGAGGACCTTGCACGATTCCGTCATTCGGGATTCCGCCCAGATATCCATTGTCCTCACCCCATCCGGGTTCATTGGGATATCCGATCCCAAAGAGGTCACCATTACCGTCGAGATAGTAATCGTTGTCTGCATCTACGTCGACCGCAGCAGCCAGTCCGTCTGCATCTGGATCAGAGAATCCACCATCCACAAGTTCGTTATATCCCGCGGGGTAAAGGACACCGACATCTGCAAATTCTGCTTCAATTCTTCCATCACCATCAGTGTCATACAGGAGAGGAGAAGTTGGGGTTGGGGTATCGTAGCCTGTCGCAAGGACTTCCTTACCGTCGTCAATTCCGTCATTGTCGGCATCAGAGTCTAATGCATTGGGGGTCGGATCATCTGGAGAGGGATAACCGAAGGTGGTGGAGGCATAGCCTTCAACGCTGGCAGGAAGATCCAATATCGCTGTTTCGTAACCATTGTATCCATCGGCCAGACCATCAGTATCGGAGTCATACAGTGTTGGATCGGTCTCGTCTCCATTTACTTGGGCATCGAATTGTGTTCCGCCATTAGTGCCCGCATCCTCACCCACTCCGTCAAACAGGTAATCATTATCCTGATCGTTGTCCCTTGCCGCCGCATAACTGTTCTCGTTCGCTCCACCCGCTACATTGTCATCCCGCCCATCCAAATCCGTATCCGAACCCGATCCCG
>CAYQZW010000006.1:1550-36543 GCA_964422065.1 uncultured bacterium
GCAGCCAAACCCATTTCCGTTCCATCCTGAACACCATCAAGATCTGTAGAGGCAATGGTGGGTTCTGTGACTTGGGTGTATGTGGCATAAGGCAGAGAAGAGGCAGGTGTGGTAGGTGGGTTCCAGGTCCAAACTGTTCCCGTCCAGGTTATAGTGCCGTCGCCTAATTCGCCAGGAACATCGCCGCCACTAAACGAACCGTCTGCGGTTGGGGAGTCATCCCAGCCGTCTGCAAGGCCGTCGTCATCGGTATCGTTATCGTTTTTATCCGTTCCGGTGAAGAAGTCTTCAATGTAATCCGGCAAACCATCTCGATCAGTATCAGAAATGGTCAGAGGTGCAGGATCCGTGCCATCCAAGTAGAAATCATCATCCGTATCCGGGTCATTAGGATCGGTCTCACCGAGATCAACCGTACCGTTTGCGTTTGCATCCTCGACACCGTCATTTAAGCCATCAGCGTCCGAATCCACAAGATTGGGATCAGTCATAGTCGCACCTGCGTCAGCGTCGGGGATAAAGAATGCAGGATCTGTGCCCACACCTGCACCGCCAGGAATTGGAGACCAGATTCCTAATTCTGTACCATCCTGGATGCCGTCTCCATCGGTGTCAGGGTTATCGGGCCGTGTGAAGATCTTGAATGTCCCACCCTTATCCTCAGTTCCATCTGCAATTCCATCGTCGTCAGAGTCCTTATCTCCAAGAACTGTAGCGTAGGTTGGCCATGCGCCACCTTGTTCAAATACATCTAACAGACCGTCAAGATCAACGTCCGCGGGGGTACCCGTAGCTGTAACGGTACCATTCCCGGGATCTCCGCCTACACCGGCTTCAGTGTAGTCTGCTACGCCATCGTCGTCTGTATCATAATCACCAGGATTCCATCCTGCATTCACAGGGCTTCGAGCAGTATTCCAGAAGTTTTCGATAAAGTCTGAAAGGCCATCATTGTCCGAATCCAAATCACGAATGTTGGGGATACTATCGGGGATATTCTCACTGTCTAAATATCCCTCTGTGTAATACACGGTGACGACATTTCCAGAGGGATCTGTGTAATTGATAGTGATAGTTTGTCCATCTTTAATCCCATCTCCGTCCGTATCTTGACTCCGCGGGTTGGAAGCCCATAACGAGTCATTTGAAGAAGGTGGGCCTGCAGGACGGAGAGGAATATGTCCACCACCGGTCAGTTCCGTGAAATCAGACAAGCCGTCCCCATCTGTATCCGTAGAAAGTGGATCGGAACTATAGAACCCATCGAATGGATTCTTGATGTTGTAAACACTATCCAAGTCGAATCTTTCAGGGAAGAGCTCATCACCATCCCAGAGCCCATCGCCATCTGTGTCGCGTTTGTACGGATCCGTCCCGATGAATGTCTCGTAAGCATTCGGAAGGCCATCTCCATCACTATCCACATAATAGTCCACGAAATCGGAACTTATCGGATCCCATGGATCAGGCATTCCGACAGCGTCGTGGTCCGAACCTGGGACCTCAATGTAGTACATCCCGTTTGCGGGTGTTGACCAAGTTCCCGAAATTGGATCAAACGTCGGGTAATCCTCAGAGCCAGGAGGTCCTTCATAGATCGGATAAGCAGGCTCGGGTCCTGAAGGACCATCAGGGTCAAAGGAATCTCCATCCGTGTTCGGCGTCAACGGATTCAGGGCATAGGTAAACTCTTCATCAAAGTCGCTAATGCCGTCTCCGTCGGTATCTGTATTCGTCGGATCTGTCCGGTCAAAAGATGCGTTGGTCAAATCTAAATCATTCCCCGCCTCCCAACCATCACTCAACCCATCCCCGTCCGTATCACTGCTTCTCCAATCTGTACCAAACGCATCCTCATTCGGCAACGTCCCGTCCGCATACGTCCACCCAGGATTGTACGTCCCATCAAATAACCCATCGTTGTCACTGTCAATGTCCCGCACATCCGGTATCCCATCCCCGTCCGTGTCCACCGGCGGATCCGTCAACGACGTCCCTAACCACTCCACATCATCCGTGATCCCGTCTACATCCGTGTCCGTAGACAACGGATTCGCCCCATACTGCAACTCCAACGCATCCGCTATACCATCCCCATCACTGTCCGCATTCGTCGGATCCGTACGCTCAAAGGTCGCCGGTGTCGCAGATCCGTCCGTCAAATTCAAATCATTCCCCGCCTCCCAACCATCCGTTAACCCATCACCATCCGTATCACTATCCCTCCAATCCGTTCCAAACGCATCCTCATTCGGCAACGTCCCGTCCGCATACGTCCACCCAGGATTGTACGTCCCATCAAATAACCCATCATTGTCACTGTCAATGTCCCGCGCATCCGGAATATCGTCATTATCCACATCACTCGGCGTCCCAGTGTCAATCGCCCCATTGGCATTCCCGTCCGCTAATCCACTCGAATTTCCACCCACAACCTCCGTCGAATCATTTATCCCATCTAAATCACTGTCCGTCATCAATGGATTCAACCCATTCGCTAACTCAAACGCATCCTCCAACCCGTCCCCATCACTGTCAAAATTCGTCGGATCCGTACGCTCAAAGGTCGCCGGTGTCGCAGATCCGTCCGTCAAATTCAAATCATTCCCCGCCTCCCAACCATCCGTTAACCCATCACCATCCGTATCACTATCCCTCCAATCCGTTCCAAACGCATCCTCATTCGGCAACGTCCCGTCCGCATACGTCCACCCAGGATTGTACGTCCCATCAAATAACCCATCATTGTCACTGTCGAGATCCATCGCATCGACCATTCCATCTCCGTCGGTATCGGTGGGATTTCCGGACTCGTAGAGACCATCGGCATCAAGATCTGTTACGCCGGGTAAGGCTTCAGTTAGGTCATCGATTCCGTCCCCATCGGTGTCACTGGTATCGGGGTTCATCCCAATCCTGACCTCTAACTCGTCAGCAACCCCATCGTTATCGCCATCGGTATATCCCCAAGGGCTGGTGCCAAAGAACCACTGTTCCGTCCCATCGGCGATTCCATCTCCATCCGAGTCCTGATCGAGGTAGTTCGGGATGCCGTCGCCATCCAGGTCTGCGGTTCCCTCTACTCCAGTCCCATAGGTTTGACCATCATAGAGTCCATCATTATCGGAATCGGTATCCAACGCATCCACCAACCCGTCCCCATCATGATCGGCCGGTGTAGTCCCGGTTCCCCACTCGGTGGCATCGTCAACCCCGTCACCATCGGAATCCGTGTTGTTAGGGTTCAATCCCCAAGCCACTTCCAAGGAATCATTAAGACCATCTCCGTCCGTATCACTGGAGTTCGGATTTAGACCCAACTGCGCATAAGTATAGACTTCTTCTCCATCTTTAATCCCGTCCCCATCGGTATCATCGTTATAGGGATCGGTTTGGGTTCCCCCGACACCCGTCTCATATTTGTAGGTCGATCCAAAGGCATTAAAACTCAAGATATCGTTTTGTCCCACAATGACATTGGGACCATCCAGTAAACCATCGTTATCCGAATCTATATCCAGCCAGTTGGGAACCCCATCCCCGTCGACATCCGTGGACGAGGGTGTGTATCGTTCATCGCCATCCGAAATGCCATCGCCATCGGTGTCCGGATTTCTGGGATCAGATTCCCCAAGGTTGGGTTCAAAAATCCCATTTCGGTTATAGTCTTCCAATGAATCAGGAACACCGTCGCCGTCGAAATCAGCGTTGACTGTAGGGCTAAAGATCCCCATCATCATATCCTTATCATCGGGGATTCCGTTTTGGTTCACATCCGGGCGATCGAATTGACCAGTGGCCCAGATCGGAGAATTCGCAATCACTGTCAGGCCTACAATTAAGGCCCCCACCTTCAAAATGTTCCATACCACGTTACGGGAACGTTGAACCGGTGACATCCAAGAAACCTCCTTTTTTTCAGAGAACCACCAACGGGGTAGGAAGGAAAGAAAGGGAAAACCTAACAAAATCGGAAATGCACTTCTCTCCCCTAATTCAAAAGCCTTAAATGACTTTGACATGCAACATCCTCCTTTTTATTTCTCGCTTATCCGTAAAAAAACAACATCCTCACATATCCTCTCCTTGGATATCCGAACAATATTAAAGGTCCACTCGAACCTTGTCAACATCGAGCATTTTACCCTGTGTCTCATTTGACAAACAAGCATCTTCACAAACCTGAAATTATTTTAAACATTTTTTTTGGCTCTTGTCAAGCCCCGAAGGTGCAAACTCGTACGGCAGATCTGGTCATCTGACTATAAAACTTTTTGGGTTTGGATATTGCCAACATATGACACGTACTTCATAGAAGGGAGGATAAAGGAAGAACTTGTGGATACAAAATTCAAACATCTTAATTTCAATGACTTGGGGATTCATCCTTTTCAAGATCAAGGACCGAGCAAAGAAGGAGCTACTCAACCCTCCTCCGAGAACCTGAAATGACCTTTTCATTCCTTCCTCCGTTCATCCATATAATATATAAAAAGGAAAGGGAGGCGAACGATGTCTAACTTGAGCCGTAAAGGTGGTGGGTTCTTGATTGATGATACCCTCCCCCAAGAGGTGTTCTCCCCTGAAGACTTCTCTGAAGAGCAAAAGATGTTCGGACATGCAGCGGAAGAGTTTATGGAAAAGGAAGTTCTACCACACGCCGACGAGATCGAACACCAAAACTTTGATCTCCTTCGTCAATTGATGAAGAAAGCAGGGGAAATGGGGTTTCTTGCTATAGACATTCCGGAAACCCACGGGGGACTGGGTTTAGACAAAGTTTCTTCCATGCTGATCGCCGAAAAGATGGCGAAACAAGGGTCCTTCAGTGTCACCTGGGGTGCTCACACCGGGATTGGAACCCTACCCATTGTCTTTTTTGGGACAGAAGAACAGCGCAAACGATATCTTCCAGGATTGGCCTCTGGAGATTTGATCGGTGCCTATGCGCTGACGGAACCGGGCGCGGGCTCTGATGCGATGAGTATCCAAACCAAGGCAATTCCAGATCCCGATGGAAAAGGATTTACCCTCACAGGCAACAAGCAGTTTATTACCAACGCTGGAATCGCCGATGTCTTCATCATCTTCGCGAAAGTCAATGGAGAACACTTTACGGCTTTTATCGTAGATCGGGACACGCCAGGGCTTTCCATTGGACCAGAGGAGAATAAACTCGGAATCAAGGGATCCAGCACATGCTCGGTGATTTTGGACGGCGTAAAAGTTCCCCAGACTCAGATGCTTGGGGAACTGGGCAAAGGGCATCGTATCGCCTTTGGCATCTTAAACATCGGACGGTATAAGTTGGGGGTAGGCGCAGTCGGGGCCTCCAAAGAGGCGTTAAAAATCGCAACAGCCTATGCAAAAGAGCGGATACAATTTGGCAGACCCATCGCTGAGTTCGGGTTAATTCAAGAGAAACTGGCACAAATGTTTATCCGCACGTTTGTCACGGAAAGCATGGCCTATCGGTTGGCTGGGCTCTTTGACGAGACGTTCCACACCCTGGACCCTAACGACCCGGAGTACCCCCAAAAAATATGGAATGGTATCGCAGAATATGCGGTAGAGTGCTCCATTCTAAAGGTCTATGGTTCCGAAACCTTAGACTTTGTGGCGGACGAGACCGTCCAGATCTTTGGAGGATACGGGTATACCGCGGAATATCCCGCCGAGCAAATTTACCGCGACTCCCGAATCAATCGGATTTTTGAAGGGACGAACGAGATCAACCGGCTGCTCATTCCCGGCATGTTGATGCGTCGTGCCCTCCAAGGCAAAATCCCCTTGATCCAAAAGGCGGCCGCTTCCATCAAGGAGAGCATGACCTTGATGCCCTCCCGCATGCCACGGCCCGAAGGCCCCTTGGGAGAAGAACAGCATCTCTTGGCTATGGCGAAACGGTTAACTCTACTGCTTGCCGGGTTGGCAGCAAACCGATTCAAAGAAGAACTCCGGAACGAACAGGAGGTCCTTGCCGCTTTGGCCAATATGGTCATGGAGGTGTATGCGTTGGAGAGTTCCCTCTTGCGGGCGCTCAAGACCCAAAATTCCCTGATGATGGATGCGGTGTCTGTTTATGCCGTGGACGCCGTTGAAAGAATTGAACAAGAGGCGAACCGGGTTTTGCCCTACATCGCCACCGGGGACGAATTACGGACTCTCCTCTCTACAACCCGCAAGTTAGCCAAAATCACACTCTACCCCAACCGTGTAGCAATCCACCGATCCATCGCTAAAGCCGTGATTGATCGCGGAGGATACCCCTTGTCATCAACCTGATTTTTAAATCTTTTTGGTACGTGAACTAAAAAGTGAGGTGATCTTATGAAGAGGCCGTGGTATGTCCATTATGATGAAGGGGTTTCTCCGCACCTGGAGTACCCGGAGATCCCAGTATATCAAATGGTGGAATCTGCCGCCCAAAAATATCCCCATCACCCCGCTGTCTCGTTCTTTGGGGTCGAATTGACGTACACGCAACTCTTAGACGCGATCTACCGCTTCGCTCGAGCCCTTGCGGATTTTGGGGTTCAAAAGGGAGACCGTGTGGCCCTGATGCTCCCGAACTGTCCTCAATTTTTAATCGGGTTCTACGGGGCACTTCGGGCCGGGGCCATTGTGGTCCAGACGAACCCTTTGTATGTGGAGCGAGAATTAGAGCATCTCCTCAACGACTCCGGGGCAGAAACTCTCGTGACCTTGGACGTTTTCCACCGTCGTGTGGAGCATGTATGGGACAAAACACCTCTGAAGCGGGTCATTTACACACGCCTCCAAGAGTATTTTCCGTTCTGGCTAAAGATCTTGTATCCCTTAAGACTGTGGATTCAACGGCGATCCCCGAGAATTTCCAGACAGCCAGGCACCTATTTCCTTCAAAATCTCTTGGCCCAGAGTGCGCCCAATCCCCCAGAGGTTTCGGTCAACCCCAAAGAAGACGTGGCCCTTTTCCAATACACGGGCGGAACCACTGGCACGCCAAAAGCTGCGATGCTTACCCACTACAACCTCGTGGTGAACACCGTCCAGACAGTACGGTGGAATCCCCAATGTGAAGAAGGGAAAGAGGTGGTGATGGGGGCATTGCCGTTTTTCCACGTGTATGGCATGACCGTAGCGATGAACTATGCAATGTTCGTTGCCGGGAAGTTGGTACTGGTCCCCAAGTTTGACGTCAAGCAGGTTGTGAAACTCCTGGAAAAACACCGGGTCACACTTTTCCCGGGTGCCCCCACCATGTACATTGCCGTCATTCACATGAAAGGTGTGGAGAAGTACAACCTGCGGTCCATTCGGGCGTGCATCTCCGGGTCCGCTCCTCTACCGGTCAAGGTCAAAGAGGAATTCGAGCGGATGACCGGGGCAAAATTGGTGGAAGGCTATGGACTCTCTGAGGCGTCGCCCGTCACCCATTGTAACCCTCTGTATGGACAAAATAAGGCGGGAAGTATTGGGATCCCCTTCCCGGACACGGACGCAAAAATTGTAGATTTGGAAACCGGAGAAAAGGAGTTGCCTCCAGGTGAGGTGGGTGAACTGGTGGTACGGGGCCCCCAGGTGATGAAGGGATACTGGAACCGCCCTGAAGAAACCGCACAGGTGCTCCGAGATGGGTGGCTCTATACCGGAGACATTGCCAAGATGGATGAAGAAGGCTACTTCTATATCGTAGACCGAAAGAAGGACATGATCATCGCGTCGGGATTTAACATCTATCCGAGAGAGGTCGAAGAAGTTTTATACCAACATCCCAAGGTCAAGGAGGCTGCGGTGGTCGGGGTTCCGCATCCGTACCGTGGAGAAACGGTCAAGGCCTTTATTGTTCCCAAGGAAGGCGTTCAGATCACCGAAGAAGAAATCCGGGAATTCTGTCGTCAGTACCTAGCCAAATTTAAGGTCCCGGAAATCATTGAATTCAGAAAGGCACTTCCAAAGACGTTTGTGGGGAAAGTACTCCGTCGGGTCCTGCGAGAAGAAACCCCACCGACTTCGGGATCTGAAACATAAGGGCACGACATTTCCCCATTGACAGGGGTTTTTCCAAAGGCGGTCGGTTGTTTCTCATCCAAAGACGCCCTACAATTCCCTCTCGCGAGGGAATCAAACGATGAATTCAATGATCCACGTAAAGCTCCAAGACCAGGTGTTCACCGTCCCACGGGGAACAAAGGTGTGCGATCTTCCGCTGGCAAAAGACGTTTCTTCTTACCCCATTGTGGCGGCCCACGTAGACCACAAACTGGTTTCCCTTCATTATCCCCTTCTCCATGACGCCAGCGTTGAGCCAATCACCTTGGAACACCCTGATGGACATCGGGTCTACGAGCGAAGTGTGACCTTCCTCATGACTTTCGCGGTCCATTTGCTGTTCCCGGATCTCCGAATCCTGGTCCTCCATCCCTACCATCGGGGCATTTATTGTGAGGCCGCGGACCAACGGGAAATCTCCAAGACGATGCTCCAGGAAATCCATCAGAAAATGAGGGAACTTGTGGCGGAGGACCTCCCCATCATCCCTGAGGACGTGGACGAAGACACCGCCATGCGCCTATTCTCAGAGATTTCCTCCCGAGAGGATGCCGTGCGACTATTTCGGAGATTCCCCGAGCATCACCATGTGACCATTTATCGTGCAGGGGAGTACTTTGATTATTCGGCGACCCCCTTAGCACCTCGCACGGGCCTCTTAAATCAATTCCAATTGGTCCCCTACCCTCCCGGTTTTGTCATCCTCTTACCTGAACGCTTACCGCCCTATCGGATTTCCACTTTGCTCCCCCAACCCAAGTTATTCTCGACCTTTGAATTGTCGAGTCGGTGGGCACGGATTCTGGGGGTTCAAGATGCTGGCTCCTTAAATGAAGTCATTGCGACTGCAGACATTTCAGATTTTGTAAAGATTGCGGAAGCCCTCCACGAAAAGCGGATTGCGCAAATCGCTGACGAAATCACCCATGCCGACCCTCCGGTCAAACTTGTACTCATTGCAGGTCCTTCCGCATCGGGGAAAACGACATTTGCCAAGCGGTTGGCCATCCAACTCCGCGTGAACGAGCGCCGTCCCGTTGCCCTTTCCTTAGACAACTACTTTGTGGACCGAGAGTTGACCCCCAGAGATGAGGAGGGGCACTATGACTTCGATTCCATTGAGGCCTTAGATTTGAACCTGTTGAACGAACATCTGGAAGCCCTCCTGAATGGCCAAGAAATCGAGGTTCCGAAATTCAGTTTTAAACGGGGCAAACGGGTGCCCAGCGGACGCAAACTTAGGTTGGAACCCGACCAAATCCTACTCCTTGAAGGACTCCATGCGCTACATCCTGCCATTGCAGAACGAATCCCTAAAGGCCAGGTCTATCGGATCTATGTCAGTGCGTTAACCCAGATTCGGATCGATGCTCATAACCGGATCTCGACCTCAGACACCCGGTTGATCCGGAGGCTTGTACGAGACCGTTTGTTCCGGGGCCATACCGCAGAAACCACCCTGCGCATGTGGCGAAATGTCCGAAAGGGGGAAGAGCGGTTTATTTTCCCCTACCAAGAGCAGGCAGATGTCATGTTTAACTCCGCATTGGTCTATGAACTCGCAGTACTCAAGGTCTATGTGGAACCCCTCTTAGAGAACGTTCCACCCACGGTCCCGGAATACGCAGACGCTGTGCGTCTCCTGAGCCTTCTGGCCCATTTTCTTCCTCTCTTCCCCGACGAGGTCCCGCCGACCTCCATCCTGCGGGAGTTTATTGGAGGGAGTAGTTTCCGGTACTAACCCAGATCTTCCCGCTGAACCACGGGACTTTGGAGGCGTACGCAACGGGTCCCAGGATAGTAGTGGGCCAAGATTTGGTGATAGGTCGCTCCAGCGCGAGCCATACCCACGCTTCCCACCTGACACATGCCAACCCCATGGCCCCACCCGGCACCGCGGAAGACCCACAGGTCTCCTTCTCTTTTCACATAAAAGAGGGAAGACGGGAGATGGCTCTTAGAGAGGACCCGCCGGATCTCCAGTTCGGTAAAAATCACCCACTCCCCTTTTGTGCCCTTGAGCAACAACTTGTAAATTCGTCCTGAATGACCCCGTTTCAGGGGGCGGATTTCCAGGATCTCCCCAGGATCTTCGCCGAGTTTTTGTTGGACAATCTCCCGTAAGTTCTTGGCAGAGACCTGAATTTCCCACCGATAGAGGATATCTCCGAGATAAGGCACTTCCTGTTCAGGAAGATCGCAATATGCAGGGGGACGGGCGTCAATAAAGGCCCGTGCGCGTTCTTCTTGATCCAAGGGAGGGACAAAGGAATGGGGTGTGTGATGATCAACAACAGGCCGGAGATAGGGGACAGGGCGGCCTCCCCAGACATAAACTTTATCTTCTGTGACCCCACCACACGTCTTGGCGTACCGTGCATCCACAATTTCGTGGCCATAAACAAGGACTTCACCCCACGTTTCTTCCACTGCTTTGCGGCTGACATCCTGGATTCGTTGGATCCCTCGATAGACTTGGCAATGATCGGTATTGCAAAGGTCAAAAGGTTCACCAAAGTGGTGTTTGCCTATCGTTGCCAGGACAGTAGCTCGGGCAGCCACGGTTTGCGCTTTCAGGACTTCCATTGGTGCATCCGGATGCATTTCCGATGAGTTGACCACCATCAGATAGGGTTCCATCTCCGTCTCATTCACTACCACTACACCGTGGGGATACGCGTATACCTGGAACTCGCCCTCATATTCCTGTTGTTCTCGTCGTTCCCAATGGAATCCCTTCCCATACGGAACATCCAGGAAAAGGAGTCGGGCGTCTTCAGATTGAACCCTCAGGGGAGAGTTGAATTGGTAAGCCTTCCCATTGACCCAAACTTCCAGAGCCCCACCCGGATGGATCTTTCTCCGTAAAACCGAATGAATTTCTTGTGCGCCGAGTTTTCGTTGAGCTTGGATTGCGTCTTCACGCTTAGCATACTCCAGGCAGTGCCAGGTTTCCCTTTGGTCATACTCTCGGTCCCCATCTCGTAAGACATACCCTACCCGAAATTGGATCCAGTTGCCTGGAGGAAGTTCTTGTGTCGGTCGTTCTGTACACACGAGATAGGTCGAGGTCGGAGGATGAGCAACTCGAACAACAATAGGATGGTGTGGAGGGACAGTCACCGCGTCTTGCCCTGGAGAGATAAGGGTCATCCCTTTGTGGGAAGAAATCCGCACCTCTGGTTCTTCGTACACAATCCCGATGCGAATCTTCATATCACAATTTTAAAGGATTTTCAACACTTTGAAGGCCTTCTCGAGGTTTAGTCTGTGCTGTAAAATTGTCTCGGAATGGAGGTGGACCATGAGGCTCATATATCTCGGCCATGCAGCATTTTGGTTGGCTAATCAACAAGGGGGACGGTTGGTCACGGATCCCTACCAACCCGGTGCCTTCGGAGCGCTTCATCTGAAACCGTTGAATGTCGAGGCTGATGTGGTCACGGTTTCCCACGATCATCTTGACCACAATTATGTCCAGGGGATCCAAGGACAACCTCAAGTCGTCTCGACAGAAGGGACCTACGAACTTTCAGGTTTCAAAATCACGGGCATCCACACCTACCACGATCGAAGCCAAGGCCGAGAGCGCGGATCAAACCTGCTATTCCTGATTGAAACCGACGGCCTTCGTATCCTTCACTGTGGCGATTTAGGGCATCCACTGACCGAATCCGAACGCAACAAAATTGGCACTGCGGATATCCTTCTGGTTCCGGTGGGGGGGACGTATACGATCGACGCAAAGATGGCGAAAGACCTGGTTTATTTCCTGACCCCCAAGATCGTCATTCCCATGCACTACAAAGTGCCCGGTGTTCAGTTCCCCATTGACCCTGTAGACGAGTTTTTGCGCCTCATGCCCCACTCCAAACGTCTGGATACCTCTGAAAT
This sequence comes from uncultured bacterium, assembly GCA_964422065.1. GTDB lineage: Bacteria > Hydrothermota > Hydrothermia > WGAB01 > WGAB01 > S141-55. Next base: position 13,479 of record CAYQZW010000006.1, read on the forward strand.
CGAACTCGAGCCTCCCCTCCCAGAAGGGCCAGAAGTCTGGGTCATCCCTCCTGCACGTGTTTAAAATCCTCCAGCGATACTTCCGGGATCGAAGTGTCGACCATCTTGTCGATGAACTACGATGGAGGGAAGAGGCCTTTGGACTCTTGATCCTCTCTCCGTTGCTCGGTTATCCGTTTGTCACCAGTGACCTGAGTTTACGACTCCTTCCGTATCTCTCCCGTGAACTGGGCCTTCTGGTCGATCGGATCCAGCGTTTAGAGGACCAATTTGGGGAAACCCTGGGACGGTTCGATCTCGGATGAAGAGATTCTTGATTTTGGGGAAGGGTGGCGTAGGGAAGACGACCCTCTCGGCCGCCTTAGGACTCAAGCTTTCCCAACAGGGCAAAACCCGTGTGCTCTCTTTAGATCCAGCTCACAACCTCTTCGATATCCTTGCAGTCACAACAGAAAATCAGGACTCATACCAAATCTCAGACACGCTCCGCATCGAGGAAGTGGACTTAGAGCGTGCCTTTCAACGCCATTTTGAGGCCATTGCTCGGGCTCTGAAACGTGAATACCGGTATCTCCAACCTCTCGGATTAGATACTCTCCTTGATCTCGTAAAAGACGCACCGGGGAGTGAGGAATTTATTTACCTCCAGATCCTTCTAACGACCATGGGGGAAAACACTGAATACACCGTCTATGACTTTCCACCTACCGGTCTGGCCCTCCGGATTCTCTCCCTGCCGTTACGCTCAAGGAGATGGGCAGAAAAACTTCTGGGGTTGCGAAAGGAAATCCTGGAATTAAGGGAGACGATTGCCAGAATCCGTCAAGAATCTCCCCCTGAAGACCCTGTAATCCAAGAGTTGTTCACCTACCATCGGGATCTGGAACGATTGATTGCATGGCTGAGGGCACCGGAGACAGAATATTGGGTCGTGACCCATGACGACCGATTGTCCATCGAGGAAGCAAAAGATATCTTGACTTTCCTGAAAAGGTACCGCATATCGGGGGTCGTCAAACTCATCGCAAACCGTGTCAGCGATCTCGATCGGCTCCAGGAAGCCTTCCGAGACTTTCCTGAGGTCCCCCTCTTTGGAATCCCTGCACTTAACTTCCCGCCGGTGGGAAGGGAAGCACTGGAGCGTTTTCCGGGCCTTCAAGACGTTCTATCGGCGTGATGATCGCTAAGACAAAAACGGTAAGTCCGATCATCCACGGATAACCTGATATCCACCAGGCCTCTCCAAAAACGAACTGGATCAAGATCAACCCGATGGAGACGGTTACCCCCAAAACGAGCCCAACGAGGAAACGTGGAGCGGGACGAAGAGGAGCTATCCCTTCCACTTCTCCCAAAATGGCCAGCCCAAGCAAAAGGAGAGAATAAACAACAAAAGGTATCTCTGGGGATTGTTTGGAGGAGGCCGTAGGGAACGAGGAGTGCTGAATCCGTAGAACACCTGGGAAACGGAGGAGAAGGGAGTCCCACCAGAGAGCCTCACGGAGGACCCATGGCCGAAGGACACGGATGTGAACCTCGGTTGGGAGGATCTCTGGGCCTACAAGTTGGACCGACTCAGCAAGTTTCGGATCTATTTGCTGAATCCTCTGATAGATTTGCTCTTTGTCTAACACTTTGTACACCAGACTGCCCGGTAAATAGTCGAGAAAATTCGTCCATGTCTGAGGGTCTTCAATCGTGGGATCTAGCAGGACCGTGATCTCATACACCTTGGGAGTGATTGCTTTTTGATGAAGAACTGTGTTCGAGAAGACTCCAAACAGCACCCAAGCAACCCAGGAAACCACGTAAAAAGATTGAGATTTCATTGCTGCTTCCATACTTCTGGATTGACCAAGCAAGGGGGGCGCTGGCCTTGGAGGGCACATATTAAGTTCTCAACGGCTAAATTCGCCATGGCGTTTCGGGCCTGATGTGTCGCGCTACCGATATGAGGCAAAAGGACAACATTCGGTAGGCTTAAGAGTTCCGGTGTTACTTGTGGTTCAAACTCATAGACATCAAGGCCCGCTCCAGCCAAATGGCCGTCTTTCAAAACCTCGACAAGGGCACGTTCGTCAACCACTGGACCCCGCCCCGTATTGATGAGGATCGCGCCGGGTTTCATTTGTCGAAGTCGGTGCAGGTCCAACAAATGGTGGGTTTCAGGGGTCAAGGGCACATGGACGGACACCACGTCAGAATTCTTCAACAAGGTATCCAGATCTGCAAATTTCGCATTTGCTTGACTCTCAAGGAGGAAATTCCGCCGGCGAGAGTAATACAGGACGTTCATCCCGAGATTATAGGCCTTGAGAGCTGCAAGGGTGCCGATCCGTCCTGCTCCAATGAGGCCAAAGGTCTTCCCGGAGATCTCCATTCCTAAGAAGAGATCTGGTTCCCACCCCCGAAATTTTCCAGCCCGGAGAAAACGGTCGGCTTCCAGCACTCTACGTGCAACAGCGAACATCAGAGCGATGGCCAGCTCTGCGGTAGCATTGGAGAGGACTTCTGGGGTGTTGGTCACCAGAATCCCCTTTTCTGTAGCCATTGCGACATCGATGTTATCGTAGCCGACCGCATAGTTCGCGATTACACGAAGACGGCGAGCATGAGAGAGGACCTCCGAATCGAAACGGTCTCTCAAAAGAGCAAGAATACCGTCATAATTCTGAACGATCTCCATCAGTTCCGCTTTGGTGATGGGGCGATCCGGATGAAGAGTCACATCTGCGATCGTCTGTAACCGCTCGATCGCAGGGGAAGGAATTCGCGGCGAGGTCACGTAGACCTTCGGTTGATCACGCATGAAAAAAGGGTAATTCAAGGCGCCTGACGTGTCAACGGAAGTCGAGGGTTGATGGTCTAAGAAGCCTTCCCCTTATAATAACACGTTAAGAAAGACTTGAACCCAAGGAGGTTGGACGATGGTGAAAAAAGAAGACATCATCAAAGTTCTTAAAGAGATTTACGACCCGGAGATCCCGGTCAACATTTACGACTTGGGGCTGATCTACGCCATGGAAATTCAGGACGACAAAGTGTACATTCGGATGACCTTAACGGCTCCCGGTTGTCCACTGGCCGGGTACCTCCAGGAGGAAGTTAAGCGGAGACTTGAAGAATTGGAAGGAGTCTCTGAGGCTCACGTGGAGGTCGTTTGGGAGCCCCGGTGGAACGTCAACATGATGACGGAAGAAGGGAAAGAAGCCCTTCGCGCCTTCGGTTTTAACATTTAAGAATCAGGCCAGAAAGGGAGGTATGCGGTTGAGCATTCTCAAAAGATCGGTCCTCTTCATCGTTCTCATCCTGACCCTTTTTGGACGGGGAACCACTCAAGAAATCCCTAGCAACCTCCTTCAGATGTTGGGCACAGAAGAGGGGCAGGCACTTCTCGACTCTCTGATTAAGGCAAAACAGCAGGAACAATTGGAACAGGCGGTTTCTCCTGTTCAGGCCCCTCCAACTGTCCCTGAAACCCTTGTGGCTCCGCCCCAACGGTCACCTATTGAACGGGCATTTGAACCGGATACTGTTTTGTCCGTGGATCGGGTCCTCAACCAATTCGGATACGAAATCTTCACGGATTCCTTGATCCTTGCCACCCAGCCCTGGCAGGCGATTGGCCCCATTGCCGTAGGGCCTGAGTACGTTCTTGGTCCTGGCGATGAGATTGTAGTCACCGCCTGGGGGAAACTGGATGAGACGTTCACGTATACCATCGATCGTGATGGAAAGATCACATTACCCAAAACAGGTCCATTGTATCTCTGGGGAAAAACCCTTGGAGAAGCCCAAAAACTCATCCAAGACCGTCTCCATGCGGCATTCAGTGGGGTGAATTTTGCTATTACTTTGGGACAACTTCGTTCTGTTCCGATCTTTGTTTTGGGAGAAGTTCGTGCGCCTGGGGTGTATGCCTTACAGCCGTTAGTCACGCCACTTCAGGTCTTGTTTCGTGCTGCTGGGGTCAAGAAGACGGGCTCTTTACGAAGGATACAAATCATCCGGACAACAGGACAAAGGGACACCACTGATCTTTATGACCTATTGATCCGGGGGAAACGGCCCGAAGCCCTTTACCTTAATCCAGGGGACATGATCTTCGTTCCTGCCATTGGGCCAGTGGTGGGGATCGCAGGAGCCGTGAAACGGCCCGCAATTTATGAACTCAAAGATGAGAAGACCTTATGGGATGTGATGGAACTCTCTGGAGGTCTTCTTTTCCCGGATGCCGGTCAACACATCCAGATCGAGCGCATGGTCGGGGAAACCCGAAGGATCGTCTGGGATCAGTCCTTCGAAAGCCTCAAATCCTTTAAAAAGGTAGCGTCTAAAGTTCGGATCCAGGATGGGGATTTGGTCATCGTCCTCCCCGTTCTTCCGGAACGACACGGGATTGTCACCATCCTCGGGAATGTCTTTCGACCTGGTGACTATGCTTTGGAGAAGGCCTCAACAGTTCAAGGACTCATCCAGGCCGCTGCAGGGCTAAAACCCGGAACCTATTTAGAGCGGGCAGAACTCCACAGGGTCCAGAAAGGCGGCATCCCACAACTCATCGCCGTGAACCTCGAACGGGCTTTGGCCGGCGACGAGAATGCCAACCTCAAACTCCAAGAATGGGATACTCTCTGGGTATTCCGGACCGATGAAGTCGTGGTGTACGATTCTGTGGAAGTTAGTGGGGCTGTCTACAAACCCGGAAAACTTCAATTTTATGAAGGGATGTCTTTGGGAGATGCATTATTCCAGGCGGGGGGTACGAAACCTACAGCCTATTTACAGTCCGTCGAGATCTACCGCACCGAACGGGGGAAACCCCGGAAGATCCTGACTTTCGACTTGACGCAAAACGATCCAGAGCAAATCCCCCTGTCCCCTGGGGATCAGGTTGTGGTCAAGGAAGCGCGGGATCGCTTAAGGGATGCCTATGTGACGGTCACCGGAGAGGTCAGGATTCCTGGATCCTACCCGATCGCAGAAGGAGAAACTTTGGGGTCCCTCCTGAAACGCGCAGGTGGGCTGACTTTATCAGCGGACCCACAGGGTGCCATGTTCTTCCGGAAGAGCGCCAAACGACTTATGGACGAGGCCACAAGGCGGTTCATGGATCAGCTTTACACAGACCTCCTCAAGGAAGAGGCCCGAGTATCTCAAATGGATCTCCCCACGGAAGAACGTACATACAAACTTGATTATATCAAGCGTCGGAAAGATTTCCTCATCTACCTTGCTAAATCTCCAGACACCACCTTGATGTTGGAAGACTCTGTTCCAGTGCAAGTGTTATTCCCCGAAATGGAAAAAGAGCGGGTTGTCATTGACTTGAGCGACTCCCTGACTCTGCAGATGCCGCTGGAGCCTGGCGACTCACTCTACATTCCGCCCCGCCTCTCCACTGTCCAAATCGCGGGCGCGGTTTTCAACCCTGTAACAGTGGCGTATCGAGAAGGGGCAGACTTATCCTATTATCTCGCGATGGCGGGAGGACTCCGGGAGTACGCCGACAAAAGACGGATTTACGTCATCAAGGCCTCAGGAAAAACCGAGCGACCTCCAAAGAAAATCGACCCCGGCGACACCATCCTGGTGCCGGAACGGTACGAACCTCGGACCCCGCTCCGGATCGTTCTAAGGGACGTTGCAACCATCGTCTATCAGGCAATCCTGGCTTTCGTTACTATTCGAAGCCTGACAAGATAGCCATGCTGACCTTTCAAGAGATCATCCTCCGACTGCAGCGATATTGGGCGGATCAGGGGTGTCTGATCACCCAGCCTTATAACTCGGAGGTCGGAGCCGGAACATTCAACCCCATGACCTTCCTTCGCGTCTTGGGAAAAAAACCCTGGCGGGTGGCCTACGTGGAACCCACACGACGTCCTAAGGACGGCCGCTATGCCCAGAACCCCAACCGGGTCCAACAATATCACCAGTTCCAGGTCATCCTAAAACCCGCACCTGGCAATGTCCAGGACCTCTATCTCGATTCCCTCCGGGCTTTAGGCATCCCCATCGAGTCCCACGATGTCCGCTTCGTTGAAGACGACTGGGAATCTCCAACCCTTGGTGCGTGGGGACTTGGATGGGAAGTCTGGCTGGACGGACTCGAAATCACCCAGTTTACCTATTTCCAACAAGCGGGTGGACTCGATCTCGAGGTCATTCCTGTTGAAATCACTTATGGACTTGAGCGGATCGCAATGTATGTCCAGGGCGTTCAATCCATCTTCGACATTGAATGGGGCGATGGGGTTACCTGGGGCGAGATCTATCGAAGGTTCGAATGGGAATTTTCCGTCTATAACTACGAAGAAGTGGATGTAGAGTTCCACCAGAAACTCTTCGACTTTTACGAACACGAAGCTTATCGTCTTCTGGAAAAGAAACTCCTCTTCCCAGCCTATGATTTCGTCATCAAGGCCTCCCATGTGTTCAACCTTTTGGACGCCCGTGGGGCCCTCTCCGTATCTCTACGGAACGCTTATATCGCAAGAGTTCGTAAAATGGCCCGTAAGGTTGCTCTTCTCTATGTGGAATTGGAAGATACCCTAAACGAGATTCCCGAAAGCAAGATCGTACATCCCTGAACGCCCACCGAAATCGTCTGTTCCGCCTTTCAACAGAACCGCATTGACTTCCCAGGGCTGGGCGTGTATAGTTTCCGCAATTCATAAATCTTTGGAGGTAAGTTCTGATGGATACCGTAGCAAAGCATAAAGTCGTCACCCTGGAGTACGAGCTCTACAATGCTTCAGGGGAGCTCCTGGAGAGGACCGGAGACCAGCCGTTGGTGTATATCCATGGCATCGGGCAACTGCTGCCCGCCCTGGAAGCGGCGGTGGAAGGCCTATCTACCGGAGACACAAAGGAAGTCACTCTGACCCCGGAAGAGGGGTTCGGAGAATACCGAGAAGACCAGGTCCAGAGGATCCCCCGCTCTGCCTTCGGCCCAGAGATGGAACTGGAGCCGGGGATGACCCTCTATGCCCGGACGGAAACCGGGGAAACTATCCCTTTCATGATCCTCGAAGTCACTGAAGATGATGTGGTCGCAGACTTCAATCATCCACTTGCAGGGGAAACATTGACGTTTAAACTCAAAGTCCTCGGCATTCGGGATGCAACACCGGAGGAACTGGCACACGGACATGTCCATGGGCCAGAAGGTCACACACACTAACCCTTTTTCATGAGGGGGTGGGGGGAAGGCTTTCCATGAGGGTCCTCGCGATCGAGACCTCATGTGATGAAACATCTGTAGCCGTTGTCGAAGACGGCTACAGAGTCCTTTCAAACATCACGCGAACCCAGGTAGCACACAGTAAGTTTGGAGGCGTAGTCCCAGAAATCGCCAGTCGGGAACACACCCGTTATATTCTCCCCGTAACCCTTGCGGCTCTCGAGGAAGCCGAATTAAACCTCGAGGATGTGGACGGCATCGCAGCAACCTACGGGCCTGGACTGATCGGTGCGTTGTTGGTGGGCCTCGTCTTCGGAAAAACGCTGGCCCAGATCCTCTCCAAGCCCTTCCTCGGTGTCAACCACCTTGAAGGCCATCTGTTCTCAGTCTTCCTCCAAACCCCAAATCTCTCCCCGCCTCTCCTCTATCTCTTGGTCTCTGGAGGGCACACCGAACTCATCTGGATGGAAGACTTTTTCCAGTACCAGACTTTGGGCACGACCTTGGACGATGCGTGTGGAGAGGCGTTCGATAAAGGCGCAAAACTTTTAGGGCTCCCCTACCCTGGCGGACCGGCCATTGACCACTTGGCACAAAAGGGAGACCCCACATTCCATCGCTTCCCCCGTGCTCGGGTCCCCGGATTAAACTTCAGTTTCTCGGGGATCAAAACGGCATTGTTGTATTATTTGCGAGACCACGGGACGGCATGGGTTCAGGAGCACCTTGCAGATATTGCGGCTTCTTATCAAGAGGCACTCCTGGACATGCTGCTGGAAAAACTCCGTCAGGCCGTGGATCAAACAGGAGCTGGTCGTGTGGCAATCGTTGGAGGGGTTTCCCGAAACTCACGACTGCGGGAGAGACTTCAGGAGGAATTTCCTGGGATCCAAATCCTGATGCCACCGTTAGAGTACTGCACGGACAATGCTGCAATGATTGGAGCCGCGGCCTGGGTCCATTTTCATGCAGGCCACACCTCCCCCTTCACCCTGGGGGCAGATCCTGCCGCAGCTTTATAGGCCATTAAAAGAACGTCTGCATTCGAAGAGAAAGCCACCCCTCTGTCCATGGTGTGCCCCATGGCAATGCATAGAGGAGAGTAACTCGTTGGGATTTCCAAGCCTGCGTCCATCCGAACCCAAGCGACTTCTTATCTGACTTTTGTTTCAGGTCGTAGAAAGTTGCCCACTCCGCCTGGAAAAATGGACGAAAATTCCCCAGTCGAGCCTTCAGTCGGATCCCCAAAATCCATAGATCCTGAAGGAGCAGTCCGCCTTCCGGGAAGCCGATGGGTCCTTCGAAGCCCCCAGCCTGGAAAAGATCGGCATACGTTACCCCAGTACTGCGAGTCACGCGTCGTCCTTGTGCGTAAGGATTCCACAATAAGAATGTTGGCAGGAGGGTCCCGAGCCCCCCACCGTGATAGGCCACGGTCCACTGCCAATCCCGGAGGGATCGTCCACCCTGGAATCCAAACTTCAGAGTAAACCCATGAAAGTCCATAAGATGGATCCTGAAGGTACTCACCCAGTCCAGATGCGTTTGTTGACGACTATAGTCTCTCCGAAACGAACGGACGACTCCCCATTGGAAGGTCCCGTACTGTCCATTTACGCCCAGGTCTATCCCCTGGTCTTGCCGCAAAAACGCGTCTTTCTGAAAAGACATGGATGCGAAGAGTTCTAAGAAAACCCGGGTTTGAAAAAGCCAAGGCTCGTGGTATCTCAAGGACCAAGTTTGAGCATCTACAGAGAGCCGGCGCCAGGAAAGGAATAGCTTTCTGGCTGTCCCAAAAAGGTTTGGTGCATGGAGTTCTGCATAGCCCAGAAGAGTTGACGGGCGTTTGATCCCCAGGGAAAGCATCAGTAGATTTGCTGGTCTCTCCTGAAACTCTAAGGTCAGGGTCCCAGATCGGTCAAAATGCCAGGACTTCAACTGCAATTGAGGGAGTTCGAAGGTCAGACCATGGATGTCCCGAAACACCTCCCGAGGCAAGAAGGGTTTTCCCACCCAACGTGCCAGCCGACGTTGAAGGACCGATGGGCGGGTTGCCTGCAACCCGGTGAACCGGAGGTTTTGGATCAGGACCCATGGTCCCGGATCCACCTCTAAAACCATGGTCAGGGATTGGGGTGGCCCATCGAATCGGACAAGTTCAACCCGTGCGAAGGCATAGCCGCGGTCTTGGTAGAACCTCTGAATTTTGGACAAGACTGAAGCCACTATGGAATCGGTCAAGGGATGTCCTCGAACGTCTTGAGAGACCGTATCTTCTAAGGCTTGAACCGCCAAAACTGTTTGCCCCGTAAGTTGGACCCCCTGAAGGGCCAGGGAATCAGCATCTGAAACAAGAAGGACAAAAAAAATCGTCCAATGACTCATTCGGTAGTGCGTGCCCGGAGGCGTTGTTCCACACGCATAACGTCTTCGGGGCGGTCCACGGGGATGCACGGATCTTCTGTGACCCCGACTTTAATCTTCATCTGCATCTGGAGGGCACGGAGTTGTTCCAACCCTTCAATGGTCTCTAAGGGTGTGGGAGGAGTCGTAACCAACCGCGTGAGGGCCTCCCAACGGTAGCCATAAATCCCGATATGAATCCAGTAGGAAGGATATGGGTCCTGTGTTCGGTGATACGGGATGGGCGATCTGGAGAAGTAGAGCGCAAACCCCTGGAGATCCATGACCACCTTTACGCGGTCAGGGCCTTCCGGATCTGGATTAGGATACACCAGGGTCGCCATTTGAGTCGGCGGTGGGTCTTGCAGGAGTCGGACAACCGCATCCACATGGTGACCACGGATCAAGGGCTCATCACCCTGGATATTCACCACAAGATCTGGGGGTTCCTCCTTCACCGCGTGATACACGCGATCGGTTCCACTCGGAAGGTCAGGAGGTGTCATGACCACCTGCACTCCAAGGCGCCGTGCTACCGCCGCTATGCCCTCATGGTCTGTTGCAAGGACAACCTTATCCAAGTGACGACTCTCCAAGGCCCCCTCCAAGACCCACTGGATCATAGGTTTTCCGAGGATCTTCACAAGAAGTTTCCCAGGGAACCGGGTAGAGCCATACCGAGCAGGAATCACACCGACCACTCTCATGGGACTTTAAGACGGTATTTTCGAATTTTTGCCCGTAAGGTGTTCCGATGGATCCCAAGGAGGCGCGCTGCTTCGGACAGATTCCCATGGGTAAGCCATAAGACATGCTGGATATGCTGCCGTTCGACATCAGAAAGGGTAGGAACTGCGACTGAGCCGGAGTCTTCCTGAGGCTGGACAATTTCCCTCGGGAGGTCCTCCGGCAAGAGGTGTGTATGTCGGGTCAACACGACAGCCCGTTCGATTACATTTTCTAATTCCCGGATATTTCCAGGCCACGAATACTGAAGGAGAAGGTATCGAGTTTCTGGGGCTAATCCTTTAACCGGTTTGTGCATCTCCCGTGCGAATTTTTGGATGAAATACTCTGCCAGGGGGATCAGGTCTTCTTTTCTCTCCCGGAGAGGGGGAAGGTGGAGGTGAACCACGTTTAGCCGATAAAAGAGATCCTCGCGAAACGAACCTTGTTGTACCAAGGCCCTCAAGTCTCGGTTTGTCGCCGCCACGATGCGGACATCGACGGTACGGGGACGGTCAGAACCCAACCGAACCACCTCTTTTTCTTGGAGAACCCGAAGGAGTTTCACCTGGACGGAAGGGGGGAGTTCTCCGATCTCGTCCAGGAAGAGGGTTCCCTGATGGGCGAGTTCAAAACGGCCAGGTTTTGAAGTCGTTGCCCCCGTAAACGCGCCTTTTTCGAATCCGAAGAGTTCGGCTTCCACCAGCGTCTCCGGGAGTGCAGCGACGCTGACCGCCACAAACTGTCCCTTCCGACCAGAGAGCCGGTGAATCAGGCGAGCGATTACCTCTTTGCCGGTCCCGCTTTCCCCGGTAATCAAGACCGTGGCGTCTGTCGGGGCAACGCGTTGCACAACCGACAGAATCTCCTTCATCGCAGGGCTCTCGGCAAAAATTTCGGGTAGTTCTGGCCCCTGGCTTCTCTGGAGCGCCATGCGTAAGGTCCGGATCTCTTCTTGCATCTCCCGTCTTTCTGTCGCTCGCCGTAACAACATCATCAACCGCCCCAGATCCACAGGCTTCATCAGGTAGTCAAATGCGCCGTTCTTCATCGCCTCCACAGCCGTTTCAACGGTGGCGTAAGCCGTCATCAAAATTACGGGGAGCTCCGGATCCCTGGCCTTCAGGATCCGGAGAACTTCAAGTCCGGTACCATCCGGGAGTCGCTGGTCCACTAAAGCCACATCGAGGGGGCCGAAATCCTGCTGTACTTCAGCAACGGACCCCACTTCCATCACCTCATCCCCGCGTCTTTTCAAGAACGCGGCGAGTGCGGCCCTTTGGCTCGGGTCATCTTCAACGATGAGTACTTTCATGGGGGATGTAAAGGGTAAACCTTGTACCCTGGCCAGGTCGAGAGTCCACCTCAACCCTGCCGCCATGTGCTTCAACCATGCGTTTCACAAGGTAAAGACCCAGCCCCAGGCCTCCGGGTTTTGTAGAGACATGAGGTTCAAAGATCCGGTCTTTAAGATCCGGGGGGATTCCGGGTCCTGTATCCTCAACGTGGATCACGGTAGCAGACTCCGTGGCCTCTACTTGGACTGTAACGCGATCGCCGGCCTTCGTAGCCTCCAACGCATTCTCTAAGAGGTTTTCCATGACCTCACGCATCCCTTTTGGATCGATGGAGAGGGTATGGTCCTCCGGAGCATCCCAGACCGTTTGCAGGGTTTTCTCCTGTCGTTGTGCACGGAGAGCAAAATCCGAGAGGATGGGGGCCAGCCACTCCCGGAGGTTCACGGGCTCCTTCATGGGTTGAACAGGTCGGGCAAGATCCAGAATCCTGCGAATGGCATCTTCCAGGCGATGGATTTGCGCCAAGGCTTCCTGTAGGGTGTGCCGGTACTCTTCAGAAAGGTTTTCATCCAAGAGTAGAGTTTGAACTCGGAGCGACAAGGCGTTCAATGGGCTCCGAATCTCATGAGCGATCCCGGCAACGAATTGGGTCAGGACTTCTCGCTCCTGGGCATGTTGTAATCTTTCCTGGAGGACATGTTGTTCTGTCCGGTCTTCCAGGATGACCATCACACGGTCATCCATCGGAACCGTCAAGTAAGAAATCCATCGGCCCTGAAGAAAGATCTCCCCCTGGCGGGTGGTGCGGTGGCGGAAGACGTCCCGTACCTGGAACGGATCTGCTGTGGGGGGAAGTACTGCCTCGGGTTGGTTCCCGAAAAAAGACCGAGCGGTGGTGTTGATATAGAGAACCGCTCCGGATTGGCTGATTTCGAGGATCCCAAGGGGGAGCGCATCTAAGGTCTGCTGTCGGATTTCTTCTTGGAGTTTCGCAATGGCCTTTTGATGCTGGAGACGACGCTGGGACTCCATGAGTCGATAAATCAGAAAGACAATGAGGAGAGAGATGAGGATTAAGAGGACACTCATGAGACGGATCCGAGTGACTGTGCCTTGGTAGTCTTGGAGATCCCACCCCAGTCGAAGAAGTCCCCATTCCCCTCCCTCTTCTTCGTAAGGAGCGACGAATTCCAGGATATGAGTGCCAAGGGTCTGCAGAATCCGATAGCCTTGGGCACGGCGCGTCAAACGGTCCTTCAAAAAGGGGTCACTCTGGATCGCCGAAAGGGTCACTTCCTCTGGATAGGCGTAAAGGATCCCATCGGGTGTCTGGAAGGCCACATATCGGACTCCTTTGGCTTCTCCGAGCTTACGGATCGTCGATGCGATGCCCAATCGGGTCTTAAGGGTCCGGAGGGATGTGAGGCTGGCCATGACCAGTAGGAGTGTCTGATTGCTGCGTCGGACCATAACGACCAGTGTATCCTCTCCCAGGAGCAGAACGCCTTCGGGGCGTCCGGAAACCCAAAACGAGTGAAGAGAATCGCTGGGGACCGGGGACTTCTGGTACCCTCGTGACGAGACCACGACCCGGGAATTCGGGTCAACGAGCTCTGCCTCGATCCAGCCGTTGAGGTGTGCAGCGTTTAACAGGGTATTCCGATCGACCTGAGGCAGTTGAGCAATTAAGCGGGCGGAGGAGAGGATGCGTTCAGCCATGAGAGCATCGATGTGTTGTTCCGCCGCTTTCGCGTCCTCCAGGGCAGTGAGGAGGAGCCGCATCACCGCACGGCCTTCCCGTACCTGTGCCCGGAGGATGAATTGAGGGATGACGCGTGAAAAGCCAATAACTAGAACGGCGACCCCCAGAAGGGCAAGTACGGTAGCTAAAGCAATCCAGCGCCGTGTCACACCGAAGTGGTCTTTTTCGGGCGAGCAAAGACGATACGGCCCGCCTCAGTCTGAAGGAAGGCCTGAACCGTACATTGGATGGTTTCCCCGATCATGGACTCCGCGTTTTCCACCACCACCATGGTCCCATCCTCCAGGTATCCAACCCCCTGTCCTTCCTCTTTGCCTGGTTTGGTAATCTTCACCTGAATTTCCTGGCCCTGGGTGATCGGCGGCTTGAGAACCGTGGCCAATTGGTTCACATTCAACACCTGGATGCCTTGCACCTCTGCGAGTTTCTTGAGATTGAAATCCACCGTCATCAATTTGGCCCCTGTCGCACGGCAAAGCTCCAACAACTTGTGGTCTACTGATTTGAGTTCAGGGTAGTCTTCCGGGTGGATGACGACTTCGATGCCCTTGATTTTCTGCAGTTCACGGAGGACGTCCAGGCCACGCCGTCCTTTTACCCGGCGGGAGTGTTCCCGTGAATCTGCAATTCGCTGGAGTTCACGCAGGACAAACCGTGGAACAATCAGCCTCCCTTCAAGAAAACCCGTCTTGGCAATGTCCAGGATTCGGGCGTCTATCAAGGCTGAGGTATCGACCACCTTAACGAACGACTCTGAAGGAGAAGTCCGAAGGAAGATGTCTAAGAACGTGAGTTTGTCACGCCGGCGATAGATATAGCCTCCAATCACATAAAGGCCGACCAGGTTGAAGAAAATGTACACCCAGAACTGAACGGGTTTCATGCTTTCTGCGCGGGTCACCAGAAAGGCCAGGCCATTAGAGACCAGCAGGGCGGTGGCCAAACCGGTCAGGGCGGTCAGGACCTCTCGAGGTTTTTTCCAAGCAATGAAGTGTTCAATGCCGCCAAAAAACAAGCTTAAGCCCAACGCCGCCAATGTGGCCCAGAGAGGGGCTAACCCCAACTGTAAAAGGATAATCCGTCCCACTAAAATGGTAGCAACGAAAAAGAAAAGCCGATAAAAAATTACGAAAAACATGCCTCTACGGCCTCCTGGATGGTTGTGACCGGGATGAATTCCAGACCTTTCCATGACGGGGGATCCACGCCCGAAGGAAGGATCACACGTTGAAAGCCCAGGCGCTGCGTTTCCGTAAGCCGTCGTTTCATGTCTCGAATCGGCCGGACTTCACCGGTTAAGCCTAACTCCCCAACCACGACCGTTTTCGTGGGTAGGGGTTTTTTAAAATATGATGAAAGAATGGCCAATGCAACCCCGAGGTCCGCGGCAGATTCTGAAATTCGCATTCCACGGGTGACATTGACAAAGACATCATAAGCCCGAAGGCTCACTCCGACCCGATTTTCAATAAGGGCCAAAATCATGGTTAGCCGCCTCATTTCAAACCCAGTGACATTCCGTTGAGGCATGGAAAATGGCGTATGCGCGACCAGGGCCTCGACCTCCAAGAGCAAGGGCCGTAGCCCTTCCATCACTGGAATGACGACCACACCGGGCTGCGGACGCTTGCGATGCGCCAAGAAGAGGCCAGAAGGATCTTGAATCTCTTGGAGACCGCGGTCCCCCATCTCAAAAAGACCTACCTCGTCCACACTGCCAAATCGGTTCTTGGTAGCCCGGAGAATGCGTAGACCGGTAGGATGACCTTCCAAATACAAAACAACATCCACCATGTGTTCGAGAGTGCGTGGGCCGGCGAGTGTGCCGTCCTTCGTAACATGTCCAATGATCACTACTGTAGTTTGGGTCTGTTTTGCAAACTGAAGAAGAACTACCCCGCAGTCCCTCACTTGGGAAACGCTACCGGGTGGGGAAGGATTTTCTTCACGGACAACAGTCTGAATCGAGTCCACAAAAAGGACAGAAGGATGGAAGTCTTTCGTCGTCTCTAAAATGTCGGTAAGGGAAGAGAGGGTGACGACCCATAGATTTTCGGTTTGAATCCCAAGTCGTTCCGCACGGGCAAGGATTTGCTCAATCGACTCCTCTCCTGAGGCGTAGAGGACAGGCTGGCCCTGCTCGGCCAGGCGAGATGCAATCTGGAGGGCTAAAGTCGATTTCCCGATCCCCGGGTCACCTCCCATGAGGACCAGAGACCCTGCCACCAACCCGCCTCCCAAAACCCGATCCCATTCAGATAGGCCTGTAGGATATCGTTTCTGTACACGGTGAGGAGCTTTTTTACCCTTTAGTGCGGTCACAGAAACAGGGGAACTCTTCAGGGCTGAAGGAACCCAACCCTCGGACTTTGAGGAACTTTCCCGGACTTCACGAAACGTATTCCATGTACCGCATGAAGGGCATCGCCCCATCCACTTTGCACTCTCATAACCGCATTCCGTACAGACAAATTTGGTGGCCATCAGAACAGACGAATCGTGATGTATCGTTCGGGATGTTCCCGAAGGTCTTGAAGGAGGGTTTCTAATGCGCGAAGAGTGGAATCCACCCGATGGTAAAGCGTGGGGTCGTTCAAGATTTTGCCCAGGGTTCCTTCGCCGGACGAAGCCCGATGGAATAACGTGTCCAGTTCCGCAATGGCCGATTCGAGGACATTCCGGGTCGAATCCAGTCCTGTGACCTCCTTAGACACCAAGGTCTGGAGGGTTTGCAAACTTTGTCTCGTCTGTGCGAGAGTCTTCTGGAGTTCTTGGAGGGTTTTCCCAAACTCGCTTTGCGCACCGGTCAACAGTGACTGGAGTTCAATGAGAAGTTGGCCAGCCATAATCAAAAGGGAATCTGACCGCGCGACGAAGAGCCCCACATCGGAAATCACCCGCCCGATGTCTCTCTGAGTATATCCGGGAATTGTGGTCCATTGCGGTAATGTATCCCCCTCCCCCAGCGTCAAAGAGAGTCGCATTTGACCGATGATCCCTTGGCTTTCCACCCGTGCGATGGCCCCTTCTCGTAGCCGGTAATCCTCCAGCCACACCACGACAATCACCGAATCCGGATACAACCGGATGTCATCGATCCGCCCCTTGGGCACACCAAGAATGGTCACCGGATCCCCTTTGTTCAGCCAAGAGGCTTCGGTCAATCGGACCTTGTAATAAAACCGTTCCTTGGCGAACTGGAACTTCGAAAGCCAGAAATATCCCAGGACAAATGCGACCAAGATCGCCGTCACGGCGATGCCGACCCGGATCACAGCCCAACGATCACTCATGGTCGTCCTCTCAGAAAGCCCGTGACCCAATACCGTTGTCCTTTACGATCCACGATGAGTTTCACATAGCCCGGTGTGCTGGCACGCAGGAGTTTCTTCAGGCCTTCAGGATCTCGAACTTGATGATCATTTACCGCTAAAATCACATCGCCCTTCGCCAATCCCAACTGGCGGAATGGGCTGTTCTGCTGAAGACGGACAATCATCACCCCCTGGTCCACAGCCAAGCCAAACCGGTCCACGACCGTAGGAGTCACAGAAGTCACCGTCATGCCAAACCCCACATCTACCTCCCTGAGGATAAACTCTGTAGACCGGATATTGAAGGTTTTGACCTCCCCATGTCGCCAGAGGGTGATCCGGAGTTTTTCGCCGGGAACCAGAGCATAGGTGATATCCTCAAAGTCCCCCACATTGTAGAGTCTCCTGTGATTGATCCCCATGATGATGTCCCCTTCCTGGATCTTTGGGGCCGCAGGCCCTTCCGGATCCACGCCATTCACCAAGACGCCGAAAAGATAGGGATAGTCCATGGCTTCCCGGAGTTCCGGGCTCAGGTTCTGGACCCGAACGCCGAGATAACCTTCCCGGACCTTCCCGTATTGCCGCAATTCATGAACGATCTTTTTGACGGTATTGATCGGGATGGCGAACCCGATCCCCTCTGAGCCCCCGCTTTTGGTAATGATGAAGGTATTGATCCCGATGACCTCCCCGAGGGCATTGACCAGTGGCCCCCCCGAGTTCCCGGGGTTGATGGCGGCATCGGTCTGGATCATGTCCCGGTAAATCCGTTCTGAAGAGCCCTTCATGGTCCGGTGCAACGCGGAAATCACGCCCACCGTCACCGTAGGTTCCAGATCCTCCAAGAGGAATCCGAAGGGGTTGCCCACGGCGATCACCCACTCCCCGATCATCAGGCTATCCGAGTCTCCCAGGGGTGCGGCCGGGAGGCTATCCGCATCCACCTTCAGCAGGGCAATGTCCAACTTGTCTGCCATCCCAATGAGTTCAGCCTCAAAGGTACGACCGTCGGTAAGGGTCACCTGAATCTGACTGGCCCCTTTGACCACATGAGCGTTCGTGACAATATAGCCGTCCGAGGTCAGGATCAAACCCGAGCCCAGGGACTGGACTTCGCGTTCAAGATAACGTGGAGGGAAGAACTGACGCCAGAATTCGCCAAAAAAGGGATCTTCAAAAAACGGGGCCTCTGTCACCACCCGTGAGAGCACAGAAATCGTGACGACGGATGGAGAAATCCGTTCCGCAGCCTGGACAATCGCGGTCCGGCGCTGGACTTCAATCTCTCGGGATACCCTCTGACTCGCCGGACTTCCCAGGAGGCTCGACTGCTCCAGAAGAACGACCCCCAGGACCAGACCCCATACCTGCCAGGCCCTAAAACACCGGAGGATCGGCTGGATGCTCACCAGGATCTCCACCTCCTTTCAACCATGGAAACCGATCAGCGAAGGTCTTTGCCGAGTTTCTTCCAATCTTCGAGGAATTTCTTGAGACCGAGGTCCGTAAGGGGATGATGGATCAGTTGTCGGAGGACCTTAGGGGGAACGGTGACAATCGGAGCCCCGATCTTTGCGGCTTCTAAAACATGCATCGGGTGCCGAACTGAGGCGACCAGGACCTCCACGTCATAGTCGTAGTTCTCCAAAATGGCCATAATGTCGGAGACCAGATCCATCCCGTAAGACGAAATATCGTCCAGGCGTCCAATGAAGGGGGAGATGTAGGAAGCCCCGGCTTTCGCTGCGAGCAGAGCCTGGGTTGGGGTAAAGACCAAGGTCATGTTGACTCGGATCCCTTCCGCAGTCAATGTCCGAGTCGCCTTCAGGCCCTCGATGGTCATGGGGATCTTGACGACGATATGTTCGTCCAAACTGGCCAGTTTCTTCCCTTCCTCCACCATCCCTTCCCAGTCTGTGGCTACAACTTCGGCCGAGACCGGACCTTTGACCAATTCACAGATTTTCTTCAGAGTCTCCACTGGATCGCCGGGTTCCCGGCTCAGGAGTGTGGGATTCGTCGTGACGCCGTCGATCGCCACCCAACTCATCAACTCTTTTAAGTCCTGGAGATTTGCTGTATCCGCAAAGATCTTCATCGTTGACCACCTCCATGTTTGTCAGGTCTCACAATGAGGGGATTATACACCTGGGACGGGAGAATCGGAACCGAAAGCCGTTGGAATCCCATTCCTTGAAACCTCTTGGGTGCGGGAATATACTATCGCCCATGTTCATGTATCGCTTGAGAAAACGGGTCAAAGTCGTCCTCTGGATCGTTGTCTTTGGCTTTATTGCGTGGATCTTCTTTGAACTCGGGGCGAATATCGTCGGCAAACGCCTGGCCAAGCCCTGGGAACGCGGGATCATCGCGGAAATCGACGGACACGCCATCACCTTCCAAACCTATAACGCCATCTTCAACCAGATGTACCAGGACTCCGTGAAGAAGAAAGGTGGGCGGGACCTCACCGACCAAGAAGAGGCTGCCCTGGAACGCGCCGCCTGGGAAAAGGTCATTGAAGATGCTCGGTGGTCGGAAATCATTGCAAAGCGGAACCTCAAACTCTCCGATCCCACAGTGGTCCAGATCATTGAATCCTCGCCTCCCCGGGATCTCCTCAATCGTGAAGAACTCCGGGATTCCGCAGGGAACTTCGACATCAACAAGTATCGCCAACTTCTGCGAGACCCCCGGAATCTCCCTTATTTCGTCAACTACGAACAACGGCTCCGACGGGAGATTCCGAAAGAGATCGCACGTGCAGATATCCTCATGGGGCCTTCTGCCTCACTCCGAGAGGCCTGGGAACAGTACCGCTTCCAAAACACACGAGTGAAAGGACTTTACGTCAAAGTCACAATCCCCCTCATTCCGGATTCCCTCATCCATTACACTGACGAGGATCTGCAACGATACTACAAAACTCATCAAGAAGACTACACACAGAAGGAACGTGTCAACCTCGCCTATGTTGTGTTCCCCAAAGTTCCGAGTTCAGAAGATACCATGGCAGCCCTGGACCGGATCAAGGCCGCACTGGATGAACTCCAGACAGGCACGACTTTTGAAGAAGTTGCCAAATATTACACCGACGACGATCAGACACGGGACAAGGGGGGGTACATCGGAACCGTCGCGTTAGACCGCGTGCCTCCACAAGTGAAGGCCGTCCTGGATACCCTCCCCGTGAACAAAGTCTCCGACCCGTTTCTCTCCCCCTATGGCTGGGAAATCGTCAAGATTGACAAACGGAAAGGAGACTCGGTGAGCGTGTGGCATGTGCTGGTCACGATCCGGACGAGTTCAGATACACGGGACAAGGTCCGACAAGATGCCGAAGAGTTCTATGCTCAGGCCCAGGAATTGGGATTTGAGGAGGCCGCTAAGGCCATGGGGCTCAAGGTGCGAACAACGGACTTCTTCCCACGCGATCTCCCGTTTATTCCCACACTGGGTCGTGTGGAAGCCCTTCTGGACTTCGTCAAGACCGCCAAAAAAGGCGAATTGTCCCCGTTGATCCGCAGACCTCAAGACTACGTCGTAGCCTACGTCAAAGATGTGGATCCGGAACACGTGATCCCCTTTAAGGACGCGAGAGAGAGCGTGGAGATGGATTACAAACGATCCAGGAAGAAGGCCATTGCAGACTCTATCGCCCAGGAAATCTACGAAAGATGGCAACAAGGCGAAGATCCCCGAACCCTTGCCCAATCCTACGGTCCTTTCGTGAGCGTTTCCGATACCTTTGATGTCAAACTATCCCAGGTGATTCCCGGTGTGCCTATGCGGACGCCGGCGTATGGGGCCCTCGCATATGCCCAGCCGGGCTCTCTCCTCCCACCAATGGAAATCTCCAGAAATTACTTCATTTTCAAGGTAATTGACAAACAAGAACCTTCCCAAGACGCCTTTGTGCAACAGCAGTCCACTCTCCTGAAGAACTTGAAGTTCCGATACGTCAACGCCCTGTGGCAGGATTGGAACAACGAGATGAAGCAAGCCAAGGGAATCAAGGACTATCGGCAATATCTCTTGTACTGAAGAGGGGGAAACCATGCCCAAAATTACCGCACTCAAGGCCCGTGAGGTCCTGGACTCGCGGGGAAACCCGACGGTTCAGGTGGACTGCGCCATTGATGGCGCGTGGCTGGGACGTGCGACAGTTCCCTCAGGTGCATCCACCGGGAGCCGAGAAGCGTTAGAACTGCGCGATCAAGACCCCAAACGCTTTCATGGGAAAGGGGTCCTGAAAGCGGTCCAAAATGTCAATGAACGCATCCAACCCCACCTTCTTGGGAAAGACCCTCTGAATCAACGAGCGATTGATCAACTTCTGATCGACTTAGACGGAACCCCAAACAAGTCAAACCTGGGTGCAAACGCCATCCTGGGGGTCTCCCTGGCCGTTGCTCATGCTGCTGCGCGGTATCTGGGGCTCCCCCTGTACCGGTATCTCGGGGGCGCAGACGCAGCCCTGCTTCCCGTCCCCCTCATGAACGTCATCAATGGCGGCGTCCACGCGGATAACCCACTCTCGATCCAGGAATTCATGATCGTCCCCTTCGGATTCTCCTCGTTCCGGGAAGCCCTGCGAGCGGGCGCGGAGATCTTCCACACCTTGAAATCTGTCTTGAAGGAACGCGGGGAAGTGACGAGTGTCGGAGATGAAGGGGGATTCGCCCCACAACTCTCCTCTACAGAGGAAGCCTTGGACCTCTTGATGCAGGCCATTGAAAAGGCAGGATACAGGCCCGGAGAAGATGTCGCCCTCGCCTTGGACGTCGCGGCATCAGAACTCTACCAAGACGGCCAATATCAGATCGATGAGAAGACCTACACTCGCGAGGCACTGGTGGAGTTCTACGAGACCCTGGTCTCAAATTACCCACTCATCTCCATTGAGGACCCGTGCGCGGAAGATGATTGGGAAGGCTGGAAATGGGTCACCCAACGCCTGGGCACCAAAATTCAAATCGTGGGGGACGATATCTTCGTGACGAACCCCCAAATCATCCGAAAGGGGATCCAAGAAGGGGTCGCCAATGCGGTTCTCATTAAACTCAACCAGATCGGAACGGTAACCGAGACGTTGGAGGCGATCACATTGTCGCACCACGCGGGCTACCGAACCGTGGTTTCCCACCGATCCGGCGAGACCGAGGACACCACCATCGCGGATCTGGCCGTCGCAGCGAAAACCGGGCAGATCAAAACAGGCTCTCTGTCTCGCTCGGAACGGATCGCAAAATACAATCGCCTTCTGATCATTGAAGAGGAACTCGGTGAGAGTGCTCGGTTTCTCGGCAAAGAGGCCTTCGCACAGTGATCCGTCTCTGGCTGAAACGGATCGGATTGGCCCTGTTTAGCGCCTGGATCCTCTACCAGGTGGGCCTGAATCTCTACGAGATTTACAAACTCAAGCAGGAAGAACATCATCTCCAGGTGGAAATCGCACGCCTGGAAGCCAAAAAAGTGGTCCTTGAACGCCGCCGTCAGTTCCTGAAGTCCCGCCGTGGGATCGAAATCCTCGCCCAAAAGAGGCTGGGCATGAGCCCACCTGAAGACTCCCGATAATCCGTGGCAGTTCCCCCGACACGTCCTCTCGGCGTTCAGATTGGCCTGGAGAAAAAACCCCTGGAGGCCATCCTCGAAGATCTGGTATCCTTGGGGTGTACTGCGGTAGAATTCCATACCGGCGTTCCCTGGTTCCACCCTCACGCACTCACCCCAGGAAAACGGAAACACTTACGCCAGAGGCTGGAAGATCTCCACCTAAGAGTGACGCTCCACGCCCCTGAATCCCTCTCCTGGATCCTTCCCTTTCGTGAGCAGGTGGAAGGCACGTTCAAGGCTCTGGAACATCTGGTTGCGCTGGCGGAGGATCTGGGAGCAGAGACCCTCACCCTCCACCTCGGCCGCTATACCTACCTCGGCAACACACAGGAGCCTCTGGAGGGCCTTGAACCTTTTGAACCGTATCAGGAATCCCTGAAGGTGGCTCTGGACCGCCTTGCAACATTCGCGTTCCCCATCTCCATCGAAAATGCGGGGAGCTTCCATCTCCCCTGGGTGCTGCGCCTCCTTGAAGAAGGGCTTCCCGGGAGCCTGGGTTTGACGTTGGATCTTGGCCATCTTCATCTCCTCAAGGGTGACCTCCAGGAACGGGTCCGCTCCCTTTTTGTTCAGCACCACGACCGCATCCGTGTGCTCCATATCCACGACAACGACGGCATCCGGGACCTCCATGCGCCCCCAGGCCAAGGCACACTGCCTTTTCAAGCGCTCTTTCAAAGCCTCCCACTCCCCCCAACGACGAGATGGAAGAGCACACGTCTGAACTCCAGTCACCTGAAGCTATCTCGTATGCCGT
>CAYQZW010000007.1:0-34154 GCA_964422065.1 uncultured bacterium
CCTTCGTCATCCAGGACGGTTAGGGTGATCTCTTCCGGCCAGTGTTCTGGGGGCTGCGCTTCTTCAAGGTCCTTGGGGAGAACAGCCAATTGGGCCATCAGACTCGCGAATTCCAAGTCCCGGAAGATGGGGAAAAGGATTTTTCGGTCCATGGGGCGGAGTTTGAGCTCTTCGATCGAGAGGTCGAGAGGAGCCTGGGTTTCCAACGTGGCGAGGGTTTTGGAGTCGAGAATTTGTTTCTGAATCTCGGGCTTTGCGAGGAGTGTCCGAAGACTCTTCTTCGGAACCTCATCCGCGTGTTGGAGTAGGGTTTCGACATTCCCAAATTGTTGAATGAGGGCTCGAGCGGTCTTTTCTCCAACGCCGGGTACACCGGGGATGTTGTCAATTGCGTCGCCTTCCAAAGCCAGAAGGTCGGGGATCTGGTGGGGCTGGACCCCTTTTCGTTCGACAACGGTTTCCGGTGTGTAATAGACGTCTTTTTTCGGGCGGGTATCCAAGACATGGATATGGTCCGAGACGATCTGGAGAAGGTCTTTGTCAGAGGTGAGGATGAGGACTTGAAAGCCTTTTGCCTCGGCCCTTTTGGCCAGTGTTGCCAGAAGATCATCCGCCTCGTAGCCTGGGAGTTCCAGAACGGGGAATCCCAGTCCTTTTGCGACTTCTCGAATGATCCCCAATTGTCGCACCAGTTCATCCGGGGCCTTGGGGCGGTCAGCCTTGTACTCTTGATACATTTCGTGTCGGAAGGTTGGGCCTTTGGCATCGAAGACCACGGCGCCGTATGAAGGGTGATACTCCCGCAGGAGTTTGAGGACGGAGTTGGTAAAAGCAAAGACGGCCGAGGTGTTCTCCCCTTTGGAGTTTCGAAGTGGGTTCTTTTGGAAGGCGAAAAAGGCCCGGTAGGCCAAAGAACTCCCGTCGATCAGGACCAAGAGGGGTGTCTCTTCTTTGTGTTGGAACAGGAACGATGAACTTTGCACGGTGGGGATTATAGCCAAGCAGAATCCCGGATGCAAGGAGAGATTCACCGGGCCGTTGTAATTGGGAGGAAGAGCATGTAAAATATGAGCCTGAATTTGCCTCCTTTTGTTGACAGGGTTTTCCCAAACGGTTAAAATTTTCACCCTTTTTCAAAGGGGCTGGAGGTTATTTCCATGAAAGTACGGTCTTCAGTGAAAAAAATCTGTAACAAATGCAAGATCATCCGCCGGAAAGGCGTCGTGATGGTCATTTGTGAAAATCCGAAACACAAACAGAGGCAGGGATAAGGTATGGCACGAATTGCAGGTGTAGATATTCCGCGCAACAAGCCGGTTTTTATCAGTTTGACCTATATCTTTGGGATTGGCCGTTCTACATCCCAGAAGATCCTTCAGGCGACAGGGATTGATCCCCACAAGCGGGTGAAGGACCTGACCCCTGAAGAGGTGACCAAACTCCGTGCAGAGGTTGAGAAATACAAGGTTGAAGGTGCGCTCCGTGCGGAAATTCAACGGAACATCAAGCGACTGATTGACATTGGATGTTATCGAGGGCTTCGGCATCAACAGGGCTTGCCGGTCCGGGGGCAGCGGACCCGTCACAATGCCCGGACCCGGAAAGGCCCTCGAGGCAACATCTTTAAAAGGAAGAAGAAATAAGAGCCATGGCCAGGAGACCCGTTAAAAAGAAGAAAAGAGCCAAAAAGGTTGAGCCGTTAGCGATTGCACATATTCAGTCCACTTTCAACAACACCATTATTACGATTACAGACCTTCAGGGCAATACCATCACCTGGGCGTCTGCAGGGACGGTAGGCTTTACGGGCACGCGGAAGGGTACGCCCTTTGCTGCAAGTCGTGCAGCAGAAAAGGCCGCAAAGGATGCTCGCGACTTGGGAGTCCAGAAGGTGGAAGTCCACGTCAAGGGCCCGGGATTGGGGCGTGAGGCCGCGATCCGGTCTCTGCAGGCTGCTGGACTCCAGGTGATTGCAATTAAAGATGTGACACCGATTCCCCACAACGGATGTCGTCCACCGAAACGGAGGAGGGTATAAGACCGATGGCACGGTATACGGGGCCGAAATGCAAACTCTGCCGAAGGGAAGGAGAAAAACTCTTCCTCAAGGGCGATCGGTGCTTTACCGACAAATGTGCGTTTGAGCGACGGCGGTATCCGCCGGGCATGCATGGACCCACTCGACGTCGCCAGAAACTCTCTATTTACGGCTTACAGTTGCGAGAAAAGCAGAAGGTGAAACGGATCTACGGGGTCTTGGAGACCCAATTCCGGCGGTACTTCGAAATGGCGCGGACCATGGGCGGGAACACGGGCGAAAACCTACTGTCCATTCTGGAACGGCGGTTGGATAATGTGGTGTATCAGTTGGGCTTTGCACAGAGTCGAGCCCAGGCCCGGCAATTTGTTGCCCATGGACACGTTCTGGTCAACGGCAGGAAGGTCGATATCCCCTCGTTTCTGGTGAATGTCGGGGATGTCATTAGTCTCAAGGAAAAAATCCGAAACAATCCAGCGGTCCAGGCGGCATTGACCTCCAAGGACCCGAATCAGGTGCCGGCCTGGCTTTCCCTCAACAAAGAAAAATACGAGGGCAAAGTCTTGCGCCTGCCGGTCCGTGAAGATATTACACACCCGATCAAAGAACGTTTGATCGTGGAGTTGTACTCCAAGTGAGGAGAGAGACGATGATCCGAGAGTTTACGATTCCCAGAGGTGTTCAGGCCGTTGAAGAGACCGACACCTACGGGAAGTACATTTTCATGCCTTTGGAAAAGGGATATGGGGCCACCGTGGGGAACGCCCTGCGACGGGTCCTGCTTTCTTCCATCCCGGGCGCGAGTATTGTAGCTGTGAATATCCGCGGTGTGCCTCACGAGTTCACGACGATCGAAGGGGTCCTGGAAGATGTCCCCGATATCATCCTGAACCTCAAACGTGTCCGGATTCGCTATGACGGCAATGAATCCCAAGTTACGGCCCGAATTCAAAAATCCGGAAAAGGCGAGATCCGAGCAGGAGACATCGAGGCCTCGAGTGACATTGAGGTGATCAACAAAGACCAACTCATCGCCACCCTGACATCCGACGATGCCTCCTTTGAGGCTGATCTCATCGTGGCGAAGGGCCGAGGGTATATCCCAGCCGAGGAGTACCCCCAAGACCTTTATCCAGAGGGCTATATCTTCCTGGACGGCCTCTTTTCCCCGGTGACCAAGGTCAACTTTACGGTGGAGAACGTTCGGGTCAAAGAGCGGACCGACTTCGAGAAACTGACCCTGGAGATTTGGACAGACGGCACGATTACTCCGGGCGACGCCTTCCGCGAGGCAGTCCGGATTCTCATCGAGATCTTCCAGCGTCTCCTTCGACGGGTGACCGGCCCCTTGATCGAGCGGGGCCTCTCCTTTGAGGAACGGGAGCGGATTAAGTCCTTGCTTTTAAGAGACATTGAGTTTCTTGAACTCTCGGTGAGAACCATCACGTGTCTCCGGGAGGAAGGCATTAAGAGTGTCGCCGACTTGGTCTCTCGAACCCGTGAGGAGATGCTGAAAATCAAAAACTTTGGCGAGAAATCTCTTGAGGAGCTAGAATCGAAATTGTCGGAGTTAGGCCTGTACTTTGGCATGGATGTCTCACAATATTTAGAGGAGTGGGCGAAAGATGAGACACAGGAAAAAGACACGTAAACTGGGACGCGATGCAGAACACCGAAAGGCGATGCTTCGGAATCAGGTCATCTCGTTGTTGATGCACGGTCGGATTGAGACGACTCTGGCGAAGGCCAAAGAAACCCGGAAGGTGGCTGAACGCATGATCACGCTTGGCAAACGAGGGGATCTCCATGCCCGCCGTCTCGCCCGACGGTTCCTTGTGGATCGAAAAGTCACCAACTACCTTTTCGATAAAATCGCCCCCCTCTTTAAAGACGTCAATGGGGGGTATACCCGGATTTATCGGCTGGGGGTCCGTCGTGGAGACGGCGCCCAAATGGCTATCCTCGAATTGACCCAGCGCCCGGAATCTTAGTGGTTTTTGATTGAATTCCTCGGACGGCATAAGCATGTGAACGGGACGGAAGCCGTCCTTGACATTTTTCCCGTTCCTCTTTAAAACAGCCTCATGATGATGACCTACCTTTTGACATTGGCCGTTGTCCTTGGGATGACACCGGACAGCCTGTTGACCCAAATCCAAAGCAGGCTGTCTGAGATCCGCGATTACACCTGCACTTTCGAGAGTTACGAGCGCTTGGACAAGAAGACCCAGGACCGCACTTATGAGTTCAAGTACATGGCTCCGGGGTGGATCCGCATGAAGATCATCAAAGGCGACAACAAAGGGGCGGAAGTTGCCTATAATCCGGAAACAAAGAAGGTCCGTGCTCACAAGGGAGGACTCCTGTCCGCCATTAAGTTGACCTTAGACCCTTCGGACAAGAAAGTCACCTCCTTGCGCGGCTACAAAATCACGGACGCCCCATTTCCCGCATTAATCGAGATGCTTCAAGAGGCGCTCCAAGACGCTGGAAATGCCACCGTCACCCAAGAGGGAGAGCAGTGGGTCTTGGTAATCGACCAAATCCAGCATCCCGACAACTTCCACGGAACCTCGAAGTTCGAGGTCAAGATCGGGACCGATGACCTCTTCCCCCGGGAGGTTCTCCAATACGACGCCGAGGGGAACCTCATCAAGCGTCTGACATATCAGAACATCAAGGTAAACGTGGGACTGAGCCAAGAGGACTTTCGGATGTAGGCTCGATCCCAAACGATCCGCCCGGGTTTCCAATGACAAAGAAAGGAGAGGGGGCGACATTTCGTCTATCTTCAGGATACCTGGACTGGAGAACACTGCCCTTCCCGGTTCCATGGACCCAGGCCTTTGAGATCCCCGGTCCGGTTTGGGTGGAGATCGGCTTTGGCTCCGGCGAATTCCTGGAACATCTTGTCCGGGAGACGCCCGATGCTTTAGTGATCGGCTTTGAGGTTTCCGAGACCAGTATTTCCCGGGCGTTGCGTCGACTCCAACACATTCCCGAGGCCCATTTCGCACTCCTCCACATGGATGCGCGTGCAGGGCTCCAGCACCTTTTTGACACCTCTTCCATTGACACGATTTGGGTTAATTTTCCCGACCCCTGGCCCAAAAAGCGTCACGAAAGACGCCGACTCTTTTATCCCCCATTCTGGGCGCTGGTCGCGTCCCGGCTTAAAATTGGGGGTGCGCTCCGGCTCTATACAGACGAAGAGCCCTATCTCCACTGGATCCTGGAGCAAAGTCGTGAGGTCCCCGAACTTCATGTCCAATGGACCCTCACGGATGCCTATCCGCGGACCCGATATGCCCGAAAGTGGGAATCGGAGCGGAAGCCGATTTTTTACCTCGAGGCCAAGAAAGTCCGTGAAGCCCCTTATAATTTCCCGTGCTTACCCAAGGATGAGACCATGCCCAATGTAGTGCTAAAACCACCAAAGGGACAGCGGTTGTCCGATCTTGTTGAGGGGATCGGGCCCATGAGAACCAGTGGGGGGATTGACCTGGTGGTGCCTAAGGCCTATCTTTCCGTCGATGGCCGTGAGGCACTCTTTGAGGTTTTTTTGAAAGAACAGGGGCTGGAACAGCGGTATTTTGTTGTAGCCCGAGAGATGAGAGAAAAAATTGTGGTTCGGATTCACGATGCGACCCGCGTCGCCGCTACCCCGGGCGTCAAAATGAGTGTAAGACTCATCGGCGATCAATTTCAACGAAGGGGATGTGAAGTTCTGCGTTCGACTGTGGAGGTCATTCGATGAGATCGATTTTAGCGAAATGGGTGCTCAATGCCTTTGCGTTGTGGATTGTCAGTAATGTGATGTCAGGCATCTCGGTCTCTGGGACCTTAGCCGTGTTCGTTGCGGCCGCCGTAATCGGCTTGGTCAATGCTCTCCTACGACCCATTTTGATCTTTTTGACCATCCCTATCCAGATCCTGACCCTGGGGCTCTTCACTTTCGTGATCAACGGGGCTCTGCTCTGGCTGGCCAGCGTTCTGGTCCCAGGTTTTGAAGTCCATGGCTTCTGGACGGCGGTCTTTGGCGCAATCTTCTTGAGTATCGTGAGCAGCCTATTAAACTACCTGGTGAAGGGCACCTGAAGCCATGAAATTCGGACGCTATACTATTGCCATCTTCCTGATCTTCAGTGGAATCCTGTTGCTGATGGAGAACTTTGGATGGCTCCGTGCTTATACCTTGAGACAACTCGTTCGGTATTGGCCTGTGATTCTGATCCTCCTCGGCCTCGAGGTGCTGTTGGAGAGTCGGTTCCTCTGGGTTGTGATCTTCTTGATCCTGTTCTTTGTGGGTTTTTTTGCAGTGGTCATCGTGCGGCTCTACCTTATCCCTTCTTAGGGGAGGAACGACATGGAAGAGACTAAAGTTGTGCAGAACCCTGAGCCCCAAACCACCTTTCGGCCCAAATTCCGGGTCCGGAACCTGAATTTCTATTACGGGAACTTTCACGCCTTAAAAGATATCAACCTGCTGATCCCAGAGCGACGTGTAACCGCTCTTTTTGGACCTTCGGGCTGTGGAAAAACCACCCTTCTTCGAGTGTTCAACCGCATGTACGAACTTGTACCAGGATACCGGATCACAGGAGAGGTCTTTTTGGATGACGAGGACATCCTTCGGCCCGAGGTGAACCCTGTGGAACTGCGTGCACGGGTTGGGATGGTCTTTCAAAAACCCAATCCCTTCCCCAAATCCATCTATGAGAACGTCGCTTTTGGCTTGAGAATCCGCGGGATCAAGAAGAAATCGGAGTTGGATGAACGAGTTGAACGGGCCTTGGTCCAGGCCGCACTCTGGGACGAGGTGAAGGACAAGTTGTTCCAATCTGCGTACGAACTCTCTGGAGGTCAACAGCAGCGCCTCTGCATTGCCCGAGCCCTGGCGGTGGAACCCGAAGTCCTTTTGTTCGATGAACCCACCAGTGCTTTAGATCCCATCGCTACCGCTCGGATTGAAGACCTCATTGTGGAAATCGCAAAGTCCATTACGGTAATTTTGGTCACGCACAACATGGGGCAGGCTGCACGGGTCTCCGACTATGCCGCCTTTCTCTACATGGGCCAACTGATCGAATTCCGCGAGACCCATGAATTGTTTACGCGACCTCGAGAGAAACTCACGGCCGATTATCTCTCCGGCCGATTTGGCTAAGGAGCTTCTATGCTGAGATTTCTGCAAGAACTGGAAAATCTGAAGCGCGATCTCATCGCGATGGCCGACGAAGCGATCGCGATGATCCACGATGCGATCCAAGCCATCCTGACGAAAGATGTGACCCTGGCCCACCAGGTCCTGGATGCCGAGGAACGGATCAATAAGCGAGAGATCGAGATTGAAGATCGCGCTATTGGACTGATTGCTCGATTCCAGCCGGAGGCGGAGAACCTTCGGACCCTGGTCATGGTGATCAAGATCAACAACGATCTGGAGCGGATCGCAGACCATGCTGTAAACATTGCGAAACGTGCAGAGATCATCGTGCAGGAACCCCAAGTCAAGCCTTACGTAGATTTACCAAAGATGGCCCAGATCACCGAAGGGATGCTGAAAGATGCGGTCCAGTCGTTTATTCAAGAGAATCCCGGTATGGCCCACGGGGTCTGTGTACGAGATGACCTGGTGGACAACCTCTATGACGCGATCTTCAAAGAGTTGGTCGAAATCATGATCAAAGACCCGTCCACCGTGGAACGGGCGATCCGTATCATCCAGGTCTGTAAGAGTTTGGAACGGGTTGCAGACCTGGCGACGAACATCTGTGAGGATGTCATCTATATGGTCGAAGGCCGCATCATCAAACACGGCTTTGACCGGCAGCAGAAGTCCTGATTAGAAGAAGACTTGGAGGGCGAGGAGGACCAGCGGTCGGAACCAATCCGGATCAAAGATATCCTCTGAATCCCCCCACGCGAGGTCGGCCCTGAGTTCTAAGGTGGCGGAGTTTGTGAACGCATATTGGATGCCAGGGACGACCAGGAAACTTTGATCGTTGATTGCGTAAACCCAGAGGACCGATGCCGTCCACAGGGGGTTGATCGTCTTTTGGAGTAGCAATGCACCGTAAGGGGTCTTTTTGGCTTGGAAGGGTGTGAAGCCGGAGACATTCCCCTTAGGGGGCCAGAAGAGCTCCACAAGCGCGTAAATTTCGTGGGCAAAGAACCGGTCATAATTCACCGAGCCATAGAGGTTGTCTTGATCTCGAAACCCTTCTGCGCGGAAAATCCCTTGCCAGACAGGACGACTCAGTGCGGCCCCAAAGCCTTTTCTTGTGCCTAAGATCAGGATTTCCCATTCTCCGGCCCAAAACCGAAGCGAAGCGGAGGCAGGTGCCCCTTCGTACGTTGCCGGCCATACCCACCGAAAGCGGAGGTCCTCCACGGGGTATAGGGTGACTTCGACGGCGTCCATCCCGGGTAAAAACTCCGGATCAAGGGCCAGCCGTTGTCGGGGCACATAGAAATCCAAAGGGGAATACACGTAGGTCAGCCCTTGAGAAACCAGCATGCGTCCGAGTCTGATTCGCATTTTGGGGAGCATCCATTGGATACTGGCGCGATAGACCAAAAACCGTGAGCCCCAGTGAGTGTCTTTGATCAACGTGTCTGCAGAATGCATCCGGGATTGGTCGAAACTCATCTCAAAATATCGGATAGACCATGAATCCCCGGTCATTGGTTGGGCTTCAATCGCGAGTTTTCCGGAAAAAGCTGAACCCCACTGGGGTTCCCACGTCAGGTTGAGACGGCTCCAAACAAACCGGCCTGGAAACAAGTGGGTTTCAAAAGTTGGCCAAAGGGAGACGGGGATTCGATATCCCGTGACCACCCCATAGGCAGAGAAACTTCCACTTAAGTTTCCAGGGAGCGCAAGGAGGATCCAGAGGCTCAGGGATGTCATGATGGAGCATCCTCCGGCAAGATGAATCCACCCCCGACGAGTGTATCGCCCTTGTAAAATGCAGCCAGTTGCCCGGGGGTGGGATTCCATTGGGGCTCATCGAATTCCACGGTACATTCGGTCGCCTGGAGAGTGGTAATGGTGGCTGGTGCTGGCCTGGCGAGATATCGGATCATCACGTCCACGCGATCCCCGACCTTCAAGTCCTCATGCAGGTTTAACGCTCCGACCCGAATCCTTTTTTTCATCAAGGCGTCCCGAGGCCCGACCACAAGGTCACCGGTTTTCGGGTCGATTTTCACGACATAAACTGGGTGTCCAAGATGGACTCCCAGGCCTTTTCGTTGTCCCAAAGTGAAGTAATGGGTACCCGGGTGGGTGCCCAAGACCCGGCCCTCAAGGTCCAGGATCCGTCCGGGCTTTTTCGGCAGGACCCGGTCCAGAAACTTCCGGTAATCTCCATCGTCTACAAAGCAAATATCTTGGGATTCCACGAGATTGGGAGGAATCAGGTTCCTGGCCTTTGCCAGGGCCTGGACCTCGTATTTTTCCATGTCGCCCAGAGGGAAAAGGATCCGGGGAAGGAACTCCCGATGGACTAAAGCGAGAAAATAGGTCTGGTCTTTTCGCCTGTCCTTGGGGCGGACAATTCGGCCGTTGATGATCCGGGCATAGTGTCCGGTCGCAACCCACTGTGCACCGGCCTTGTCCGCAAAGTGGATGAGATGCTCGAACTTGATGATACGGTTGCAAAGGACACAGGGGTTGGGCGTTAATCCCCGAGCATAACCTTCGACGAAAAATCGGATGATTGTGTCCTGGAATACATCCCTTAAGTCCACCGTGTAGTGCCGAATCCCCAGTTGGATGCACATCATCCGTGCCCGGTTGATCGCATCCAAGGTACAGCAACTTCGGGGGGAGTTTACGTTGTCATAAAGGTAAAGGGTGACCCCGATGACTTCGTATCCCTGGGTTTTGAGGAGGTAGGCGGTGACTGTACTATCCGTCCCGCCGGACATTCCAACCACGACCTTCTCAGGCACAGGGATCACCTCTCATGACCATACCTCAAGGATCAGGGGCATGGGGTCTTGGCATTCCTCCCCCACCTGAAAGGAGGTTTCAAGAAGACGCACCGCTTCCGAGACCTTCGCGGGATCATTCCCATGGACCTCAAAGACCGGTTCACCGGCCTCCACCCAATCTCCAACCTTTTTCCAACAATAGATCCCCACCTTGGGGTCAATGCGATCGTCTTTGACCTTCCGCCCCGCACCCAGCAGCGTTGCGGCCATCCCAATCTCGCGGGTGTGGAATCCGGTCAGATAACCCGTCATTGGAGCGACAACTTTTTCTTGAATTTGCACTCGAAGGAAATCCGGGTGCTCGATCGCATCCGGGTCCCCACCCTGGTTTTGGACCATTTCCCGCCATTTCTGATACCCTTGCCCGTTGCGGATCTGCTCACGGATCTTCCGTTTCCCCGTTTCCAGATCAGGGACCTTTCCAGCGAGGAGCAGCATATACGCGCCCTCGGTAACCACGAGTTCCGTAAGGTCTTCGGGACCCTCGCCTTTCAAAACCGCCACACTTTCAACGACTTCCACGGCGTTACCGATTGCGTGTCCCAGGGGCTGGTCCATGTTGGTAATGAGGGCCACCACCTTTTTCCCCATGCCCTTAGCGATCTCCACCATGTTTTGTGCCAATGCCTGAGCATCCTCCAGACGAGCCATAAACGCTCCGGAGCCGGTTTTCACATCCAAAACGAGACCTTCGGCACCTTCTGCAAACTTCTTGGAGAGGATGGACGAGGCGATTA
The DNA here is from genome assembly GCA_964422065.1 of uncultured bacterium. Lineage (GTDB taxonomy): Bacteria > Hydrothermota > Hydrothermia > WGAB01 > WGAB01 > S141-55. The sequence continues at coordinate 10,777 of CAYQZW010000007.1, forward strand.
AGGGAATACTGCTCACCGTAGCCGTAACATCCCGTAGGGCATACATCTTGCGATCCGCGGGCACCAAGGTTTCTGTTTGACCGATGATGGCAACCCCCACGGTCTGGAGGGCCGCTTTAAATTCTTCCACGCTCAAGTTTGTCCGAAAGCCGGGGATCGACTCTAATTTATCCAGAGTTCCACCGGTGTGTCCTAACGCGCGTCCGGAAATCATCGGCACCCTAACCCCCAAAGAGGCCACCAAAGGGGCCAAGGGAAGCGAAACCTTGTCTCCTACACCCCCGGTGGAATGTTTATCGATTTTGGGACCCGGAATGTCGGAAAGATCCAATACTTCCCCACTTTCCATCATCGCCTGGGTCAAGGCTACGGTTTCCTCTGGGGTCATCCCCTGGAAATAAACAGCCATCAGAAATGCGGCAAGTTGGTAATCCGGGATCTCTCCGGAAGTGATGCCCTGGATGATGAAGCGGATCTCTTCGTCGGTGAGCGGCTCCCCATCCCGCTTTTTTCGGATCAATTCAACCATGAACATAGAAACACCTCCTCAACCTTGCGCAGGGGCACCGATGAAATCTCCTTGATTGGCCCAATCCGGGGATTGCGTGGCTTACGGTTTCCCTTGCCCCATGTATGCGAAGAGGTCTTCAACAGACTTCGCAGTTTCCAAGACCTTCACTGCTTTCTGGACCACGGGATCTGTCTTGAGGGACATAGCGTACCGCCCCTTGATGCCGAAGTATTTCTCCGCAATATCCATGGCAAGGTAGTATCTCAGATCGTCTTTTGCTTCTTCATACTCCTCGTCCGTGAACTCCACGCCTTTGTCCTTCAGGTAAGTTTTGAAGTCTTCCATCAAGGCGTCGGTGACCTGGATCTCGTCCAGGGACTGGATCTCCGGGTGCTGATTGTAGTACTTCACAGCGAAGTCGAAGAAAGCCGACTTGGCAAAGGCTTTGGAAACCAAAGAGTGGGGAGGTTTCCGTTCGACGACAATGTCAGGAACGATCCCGCCCCCGCCGTAAACCACGCGGTGGAGTTTCTTGGTATAAAAGACCGGACGGACCTCTTTCTTGGAGGTATCTTCCGAAGTGGTATCCTGTGGGGCATTCATCAGTTCGGCGAAAGAGGCTTTGGCACGTTTCCGCTCCCGGTGGATGCTCCGGCCGGATGGTGTGTAATACCGAGCCACGGTCAATTTCAGTTCGTAGCCTTTCCCGAGGGGATAGATTCGCTGTACAGAGCCTTTCCCAAAGGTCGTGTCCCCAATGATCAGTGCGCGATCCCAATCCTGGAGTGCCCCAGAGACAATCTCCGAGGCTGATGCCGAGCCTGGGTCAACCAATACGACCACAGGGATCTCGGGGTCTACCTCGGGCTCTTGTGGGGCAACAAATGCGGTATCCGAGTTCCAGGCTCGTCCGCGGGTGAAAACGATGGTTTTGCCCTTGGGGAGAAAGAGATTGGACACGCGGATCGCTTCCCGCAGAAGGCCACCGGGATTCGATCGAAGATCCAGGATGAACCGATTGCAGCCCTGCGCTAACAGGGAATCGATCGCGGCCTTGACCTCTCTGGAGGCATGCGAAGAGAACTGGGTAAGGCGCACATAGCCCACGCCGCCGTCAAGTTTGGTGTAGTAAGGCACAGATTTGATCTCAATGATTGCCCGTGTGATGGTAAAGTCCAGTGGTTCGTCTACGCCCGGCCGCTGGATGGTGATCGTGACTTTGGTGCCGGGTTTGCCTCGAAGGACCTTGACGGCATCTTTCAATTTGATGCCACGGGTGGATTTCCCTTCGATTTTGATGATCCGGTCGCCTGCGCGGAGGCCCGCCCGATAGGCCGGGGTCCCTTCGATAGGGGCAATGACCGTGAGCCAACCGTCACGGATCCCGATCTGAATGCCGAGACCCCCGAATTTTCCTTGGGTCCGAACCTTCCATTCCTCGCTCTCGTCCGGAGTCAGGAAATCTGAGAAGGGGTCCAGCGACTGGACCATCCCGTCGATGCCGGATTCGATGAGTTTGACAGGATCCTCTTCTTCAACATAATTTCGCTCGATTTGGATGAGGGTTCGGGTGAAGATCTCCAGCATTTCGCGTTTTGTCGCGCGGTTCTCTTGGGCGCGCATCTGAACCGTCGCGCCGACCACTGTCGCGATCAGGGCGCCAAAGAAAAGAGCTTTCCACAGGTCGTTCCGTTGATTCTTCATCATGATGAGGAATTATATGGACACCCCCTCAAGGCTTCAAATCACCCCGACGTGAAAACGGGAATTCTTATTCTGATCTCCGTGTTCCAAGGCGTCCGGGAATTATAGCCGTTCGTCTTGGATCCGGTAGGGAGAACGAGGGAAGGTATAGTTGCAGTACGCACATTTATAGGGCGTTGTCCCCTTCTGCATCGAAAATAGTTCCTCACACTCCGGACATCGCCACTCCTGGAGGTCCGTGGGTACCCCAACTTCTACCTGCTCCATACTGCTCCGGCAGATCGGACACCAGAGGGGTGGGCGGTCTTCTGAACGCACAAAGACCAAGGTTCCACAACCTTTACACTCGTATGCGTACACGCACAAAGTATACAGTTCTGGATCGCCAGAGAGGGAGTTCAATGCGTTGGATACGGTGCGATCAGGGGCAGCCTTCCAGGAGGTGTTGGATCAAATCGTCGGGTGAGATCCCTTCAAAGGACTTGAGGGTTAGGTCGGCCAGGTCTGCCCCCTTCGGAGCTCGGACGGCAACGACTTTCATGCCGGCAGCACGCGCCGCGCGGATGCCGTTCATGGAATCTTCAAACACAATGCAGCGATCTGGGGGTGTATCCAAGGCTTTGGCTGCCTTCAAAAAGATTTCAGGATCAGGTTTGCCACGTTGAACGTCTTGGGAAGACACTACAACCCGGAAATAGGAGCGGAGGCCCAGCCTCTTCAGAATCAAGTCGATCTCCCTGTGTCTGGAGGAGGAAGCGACCGCCAAGGAAAGGCCGGACTCTCTGCACTGCTGAAGGAATTTGTGGACTCCTGGGGTGGGCTGGAGGGGGGCGGTTTTGAGGAGTTCCTCGTAGTACTCCGCTTTGGATTTCGCCAGAGCCGGGGCGATCCCTCCTGGCAAGTCAAACTTTTGGATCAGGGCTTCCCAATATTCCCGTTCGCCCAACCCCATGTACGGTACATTCTCTTCCAGAGTCAGGTGGTGGCCGTACTGCTGTAAAACGCGATTCGTGGCCTCGACATGGAGGGGCTCGGAGTCTAACAGGACCCCATCGAGATCGAAGATGAGGGCCGGGCAGGGTGGGGTTGTCGGAATCTGGATTTGGAGGCGGCGTCCCTTAGGCAACTGGTTTTTCAATCGGCCTGGTTGGTATAACGCGGACCCTAAAGGGTGCCCCCGATACCGGACGATCACCTGGCCTGGCTCGAGGTCCGAGAATTCACCTCGGAGATCTTTCCCTTCGGCATAAGCCATCGCCTCTTCTGCGTTGAGATCCACGACATTTCGGGTTGCAAACCGACCGAAGAGTTGAATCCCGGCGGTTGTCAATTTGACTTTGCCATCTTTGAAAACTCTGGCCAGGCGGATCCCCCGCCGCTTATAGGTCCGGATGGGGAGTTGTGGGACTTCCTTGGACGTGACCCAGATGTCCCCCTCGTCCAATAACGCATAGTCCTCAAACACCTCCGGAGGAATGCCAAAGCGGGTCTCCAGATATTCTAAGGCTTTTCGTTTCCGGTCCATGTTTCCAACCGTACAGGGATTTCTTGGTCAAACTCAAGGGTTGTGGGGGTGACCCGGAGCCGGATGGCATAGAACTCCACGCCTTGGGTTTGGGCCCAGAGTGCGGTTTTTGCGAATACCGGATCTATTTCTGCATAGGGACGGAGCGCCTGTGCGTCAGGCCGTTGGACGACCCAGAGGACCACCGCGCGGCCCCCTTCTTTTTGCCGGAAGGTTACGAGAGCCTTGAGATGTCGGGCCCCCCGACGCGTAGGGGCATCTGGAAACAGCGCAAGGCCATCTTTGGCCAAAGTACACGATTTGGTTTCCAGCAACAAAAGACCATCCGGCCCCTCCAGCAGGAAATCGATACGGCTGGATCCATAGGTGTATTCTGCCTTCCGAATTCGATAGCCAGATAGCCCGGGCAGGAGGCTCAAGGCAAGCCATTCCCGGACCACGAGGTTCGGGACACGGGCATCAATGGACACGTAAAATTTCTGCAGGTCTACTGCTTTGAGGTCGTATTGTGTTTTGCGATGGGGGTCGGGATGGGCTTCTAAGACCACTTGGCGTCCTCCGACCAGGAGTTCCTCAAGACGAGATGAGTTCGGGATATAGGCGAGGTGGATCCCCCCACCAGGGATTTCAACTTCCGCACTAAAACGAGTGACCTTGGAAATCAACAGACCGTAGACTGGATGTTGAATCCACGGAATCACGGAACGATCTGGATCTGTGTTTCGATCTTTGCGGTACATCGAAGCATGGCCATCACGGAACAGTACCGTTCCGCGGAGAGATTCACAGCTCGCTGCAGTTTCTCCATGGGAAGATTTTGTCCCTTGAAACAGTAGCGGACGAGGATATGCGTATAGACCTTGGGGTGTTCAGGGGCACGTTCTGCTTCGATTTCCATCCAAAAGGCCTCGACGGGAACGCGCATCTTTTTCAGGATACTGACGACATCAATGCCGGTGCATCCTCCTAATGCGATGAGGACCGTTTCCATCGGACGGGGGCCACGATCGCCTTCTGCATCGTCTAAAATCACCGTATGACCCGAATCCGGCGTAGCCCGGAATCGGTGTCCAGTCTCCCACTCAACCTTTACTTTCATCGGAGCACCTCCACAGTTTCTTTAGGGGCTTAACATACAAGGGATTTTGGGCTATGTCAACGTGTCCTGAGGTTCTCACGGCTTGGACTTGGTTCGAACCCGGAGGCTCCGGAGCCGGTTGATCGCTGCCCCAAATTCTTGACGTCGGAACATCACAAGGTCCGAAGGATAGGGCACCCGGGCGATTCCATCCAGTCCGTGACGTTCAATCTCTTTCATAACGAGATCGCTCACCTCTTTCAGCGTCTTTCGGCCATCCATATAGCGTTCCACCGCAAAGACCAAGGCCTCTCCAATCGCCTTGACTTGTCCATCTTCGACCAGTTGCTCAACGGCCGAGAGATCAATTTCGTGGGTCCCGAACACGAGGGTTCGTGTGCCCCGGGCCTTGAGATAGGCTTCCCGCCGGCCGCGCCGAGCACTCAGACTTTCTGCCAAGGGGATCCGTTGGGGTAACGGTCCAAAACGTTCCCCACCTTCCATGACCCGATTCGTGGGATATTGCTGAGCGATCTCCTTTGCCTTTTGGGTGACATCCTGGGGCGTGTATTCGACCATGGCGATGACCGTGTCTGCAACGTCAAAGTAATCCCCAGAACCTCCCATGACGAGGAGGGTGGAAACCCCGTGATCTCGGTAGAGAAGCCGGACTTTGTCGACAAAGGGAGTAATGGGTTCGTGGACCTTGGGGATGAGGGCCTGCATGCGGTGGTCCCGGATCATGAAGTTTGTCGCGCAAGTGTCTTCATCGAGCAGAAGGAGGGTTGTTCCGATTTCGAGTGCCTCCATGATGTTGGCGGCCTGGCTCGTAGAACCGCTGGCGTTTTCTGTGGCGAATGCCCAAGTATTTACATCGCCGGGAAGGTTGTTGATGAAGGGGGAAATGTCCACCCCCACGACACTCCGACCATCTTCAGCCCGAATTTTGACTGCCGAGGGGTCTGTGACCACGAGTTCTCTTCCGTCCCCGGGGATGTGGTTGTAAACCCCCCGTTCAATGGCCCGGAGGAGCGTGGATTTGCCGTGAAATCCGCCCCCGACGATGAGGGTCACGCCCTTGGGAATGCCCATCCCGGTCACAGGACCTCGGTTAGGAAGTTCTACGGTGACCCGGAGGGAAGGTGGGGATTGGAAAGGGATCGCACGGTCCCGGGCCATCGGCCGGTCATCAACCCCACTTTGGCGCGGAAGGATACTGCCATCGGCAACAAAGGCAACGCAATTGAGACGAGGCAGCATGTGACGGAGCACATCCGCATCCTCCGCGGTTTCGACATGTTTGTAAAGTTCTGACCTTGGGAGATTTTCAAAGAGGAGTGCCTGCTCGATCATCCGGGGAAGGGAGTGGACGAGCATGTCCTCGGCCTCATGGCCCAGAATCCGTCGGCCCGCCGCAGGAAGCCCAACGAAAAACCGCAGTTCGACGAAGTCCTGCGTAACCTGGCATGCGGAACGCTCCAGAATCTCTTGGCCAGGGGGATCCACGAAGATCTGCCCACTCTTGCCCGATCCCCTGCGTTCGGAATGCCGCCAGGCCACTGCCCAGAATCGGCGGACGAGAAAATCCCGGAGCGCGATGTGGCGCGATCGGTTGGCAAAGAGGCTGGGTGGGAATTTCGCAAGCGATTGAGGGACACGGACCCGAAATCGACTCGGAGCCGCAAAAGGGTCACCCTGGACATGATCCACATAAAGGCGAAAGAAGCCAAAATCAAAGACCTTCCCCTGGAGTTCCTTATATGCTCCGTAGCCCTTGCCGTGAATATGACGAAGAATCCGCTGAAGTGTCTGCATGATGGGAGATTATACGGAAAGATTCCTCCAGCCCTCTCACCCTGCTGGATTTCCGAATGTCCTCTATAATTCTGGCAACATTCCCACGGAAAGGAGGCTTCCTTCATGATCAAAATTGCATTAATTGGCGTCGGCAACTGGGGCTGGAACCACTTGCGGACTTGGGCGACTTTGGAAGATGTGGAACTCAGGTGGGTCTGCGACCTTTCAGAAGGACGGTTGGCAAAAGCGGCCCGGGCGTTTCCTACGGTAAAAACCACCACCCAGGTAGAAGAAGCCTTGGATGACGTAGATGCGGTCGTCATTGCCACCTCCTCCTCGGCACATTACGAATTGGTAAAAAAAGCCCTAACCCGCGGTTTGCATGTGTTCGTCGAGAAACCCATGACGCATTCCCTCGAGCGGGCTATGGAACTGGTGCAACTGGCTGAACAGGAACAACGGATTTTGATGGTGGGACACCTCCTCATCTACCACCCTGCTATCCAAAAACTGAAACAACTTGTGGATCAGGGAGAACTGGGGGAGGTTTTGTATCTGTATTCACGGCGCCTCAATTTAGGCCGGATCCGGACCGACGAAAATGTGGTGTTGAGTTTGGCACCGCACGATGTCTCTATCAGCAATTATCTCTTAGCGCGTCGCCCACTACGGGTAACTGCGACGGGGTGGAGTTACGTCACCAATGCGATTGAAGATGTTGCGTTTATCACCGTGGAATACGAAGGAGGTAAGGTTGCGCACTTCCATATCTCCTGGTTAGACCCCCGGAAGGTACGGAGTTTGGTGTTGGTAGGCTCTGAAAAGATGGCGGTCTTCGATGACATGGAGCCGGAGGAAAAACTCAAAATCTACGACAAAGGGATTCTGAGAGACCCCTTCCAAACGGTAGAACTCCCTCCTGGTGTGATTGCCGTGCGCTATGGGGACATCTTTGCTCCCAGGGTTCCTCTCAAGGAACCCCTCCGCGAGGAGGCCAAACATTTCGTTGAATGTATCCGAGAAGGGAAACGTCCCAAAACCGATGGCATTTCAGGTCTTGAAGTCATGGCAGTCCTCGAGGCTGCGTTTGAGTCGATCCGCCAAGGGGGGACCCCGGTCGAGGTCCCTTCTTATTCGATCAATAAAACAACCAAAAGGAGGTCGTAAGGGATGCCAATCGGTCTTTTGCTGGGGGTGATCCTTGCGGTCCAGGAGACCACCCTGGCCAACGGGATGAAGGTCATCCTGAAAGAAGATCACTCGGTCCCCCTGGTCAACGTGACGGTGGTCGTGAAGTCCGGGAGTGTCTATGAGTCTGACTCTACCCTGGGCATGACCCATTTCTTGGAGCACTTGCTTTTTGATGGGACAGAAACCCAGACACGTCAGCAGATCCGGGACCGATTCGACGAGCACGGAACCTACTTCAATGCCTTTACCCGTGAAGACTTCACCGCCTATTTGATCACTGCCCCGTCGGAGTTTCTGGAAGACGCCATCGCAAATCAGGCGGACATGCTGATGCACTCCATCCTGCCGGAAAAGGAATTCGAGAAGGAAAAAAAGGTTGTCATTCAGGAGATGCACAAGGACCGTGCCAACCCCAGTTCTGTAGCTGACGAAATTTTTAAGCAGGTCGCGTTCCAGGGGACACCGTATGCCGAGCCGGTGTTGGGATACGAAGAGACGATCCAGCAAGTCCAGCGGGGCACCGTGTGGAACTATTACAAACGGTTCTATCGCCCAGACAATATGATCGCAATTGTGATTGGAGATTTCCAACCCAAAAAGGTTTTGGAGGTCTTGGAGAACGTCTACGGTCCCCGTCCCTCCCAGCCCCTCCCCAAGGCCCGGCCTATTCCGCCGTTCCGGCCTCAAGACCAGGAAATTGTCCAAAAAGAATGGTCGTTCCCCAGTACCTATCTCCTTGTGGCTTTTCCTGCATTGCCGGCGGACCATCCGTTAGCCCCAGCGCTTGAGGTTCTGGTAGACATCCTCAACAGTTCTTCGGATTCGCCGTATCTCCAGCGTGTTCTCTATAGCGATTCTCCGTTAGCCACAGAGGCTTCCTGGAGTTATGTGCGCCATCTCGGCCTTGAGTACCTGCAACTCACGCTCAAGACCGATACCCCGGAAAAGGCCCGGAAGGCTTTGGCACTCCTGCCCAAAAGTCTGGAAGAACTGTCAACACTTACGGAGGACGTGATTCAGCGGATTCGCACCTCCATTTTGGCGTCGCACGCCTTTGAGAGTGAGAATCTGACATATGAGGGGATGGGACTTGCCTATTGGGTTGCACTGGGGAGTGGCTATGACCTCTATGACTCGTATTACAAGCGGATTGGAGAGGTTTCCCTGGATCAAGTTCTGAAGGCAAAGAATACCGTCTTTACGCCCTTGAGATACCGTGGCGTGCTGTTGACCCCTTCGAAAGGAGGCAAGGGATGAAACGGCCATCCGTGACAATCACCCTTTTCATTCTTTCTTTTCTGGGCATCACTGGATGCCAACAACCATCCCAGGGAATTGTTCGGGAAGTCCTCCCCAACGGACTCACGGTCCTCGTAAAGACCGTACCGGAAACCCCGGTAGCGGCGATCCATCTTCTTGTTGGACGCCGTTTGGTGCTGGAGAAGAAACCTGGGGAAAGCCTCCTGACCCAGATGCTCTTGACCAAAGGAGCAGGGGATTTTGATCGGGCTACCATCGCTCAGAAACTGGAATCTCTCGGGGCTCGCGTTAAGACTGTGGATAACCCTTACATCCCGTTTGATGATTATTACAATTCGCGGGATTACGCCTATGTTCGTTTTGAGGTTCTGGACGAGAACCTTTTCCCTGGCCTGGAACTCTTCCATACGATGGTCACTTCTCCAACGTTTCCAGAAGAAGAACTCCAGCGTGCCAAGCAGCGATTGACCCTGCAGTTCAAGGAGAACCAGCAGGTTCCACGGTGGGTTGCCCGGAACCGACTTTATGCGTTGTTATATTCCGGGACGCCCTTTGCCCGTCCTCTGGAGGGAACCTTGGCAGGCATTGAATCGATTGAGCGGTCCGACCTTGTGGCCTATCACAGACGAGCCTATACCCCCGGCAATTGTATCCTGGCGGTAGTTTCCAGTGAACCTGCGGATAAAGTCCTGAAGAAAATCCAGGCACTGTTCGGATCCTGGCGTGCATCCTCCGAGGCCGGCCAGGTGGCCCCACCAAGCCCGGAACCCGTAGAAACAAAGCAAGCCATGGTCTTCCTGGACAACGATAGAGCAGACATCTATATGGGGACCCGGATCCCGTCTATTGGACACCCCGATATCCCTGCACTCCGAGTGGCTGCGATGGTGTTGTCCTACCGGATGTCCAATGTCCTCCGGGAACAGCGTGGTTTGGCCTACCGATTGGGTGCCTTTACGGAGTTCTTTAAAGATTATGGTGGGCTCTTTGGAATTACGATGGGGACGAGTTCAGATCAATTCCAAGAGTCCCGCGATGGCATCCTGGAGGTCCTCAACTCCTTGGTGACGGATCCGCCGACTCCTGAAGAACTCCGGCGAGTGGTCAACGCCAAATGGGGAAGTTTCCTCCGGTATCACCAACGGAAAATCAATCAAGCCTATTATCTCAGTCTCTACGAATACCTGGGCGTGGGGTATGGCTACGATCTGAAACAGATTGAGGACTTACGAAAGGTCACTCCTGAGGATGTGGTTCGGGTAGTGCGGACATATCTTGCACCGGATCGTTTGGTCCTGGCTGCCGCAGGTCGTATCCAAACCAAGGAGTAGGAGCCATGTACGTCATTGGTTCTTTTTTCATCGCCTTAGCGCGTGTGTTGGAATTTCTCATTAACCTTTATCTTCTCATCCTCTTTGTTCGAGTGGTCATCTCCTGGTTTCCAAGTATCGACCCTTGGCATCCTCTGGTTCGCATCCTGCGCCAACTCACAGATCCACTCCTGGATTGGATCCGTCGTTCTTTCCGGCTCCCCACACCGGGCCTGGACCTTTCTCCTCTCGTCGCGTTCCTGGGGCTCCTCTTCCTGAAATACTTTGCGATCGCCGTTTTGGTGGAAACGGGGATCCGCTTGATGCGATAGGAGGGCATCCATGGAGGAACTCAAGAAAAAGATCATTGAAGCGACGGATTATCTCCAAAGTAAAATGCCCAAGCCCCCAGTGGTCGGGATCATCCTGGGTTCTGGCTTGGGGGGCTTGGCCGATGAGATTGAGAAAGAAGCGGAGATCCCCTACTGGGAAATCCCCCATTTTCCGGTTTCTACCGTTGCCGGCCACAAGGGCAAACTGATCTATGGCGAACTCTCCGGGAAAAAGGTCGTTGCGCTCCAAGGTCGGATCCACTACTACGAGGGGTACAGCACCGTGGAGGTTACCTTCCCTGTCCGTGTCATGAAGTTCCTGGGGGCGAGTTACTTGATCGTATCCAATGCAGCCGGCGGGGTCAATCCGAGGTTCCGTCCGGGAGATCTCATGCTGATCGTGGACCACATCAACCTGTTGCCGGAGAACCCACTCCGAGGGCCAAACGATGAGACCATTGGCCCGCGATTCCCTTCCATGCACAATGCCTATGACCGTGGGCTCCGGAACCTGGCGCTCGAGGTGGCGCTGAAAAACGGGATTTATCTCCATCAGGGGGTGTATGTCTGCCTCCAGGGGCCCAACCTGGAAACCCCTGCCGAGTATAACTTCATCCGAGTGATCGGTGGAGACGCCGTGGGCATGTCCACAGTTCCAGAGGTCATCGTGGCCAACCACATGGGCATGCGTGTGGTGGGATTCTCGGTCATCACCAATGTCGCGAATCCCTATGCCCCCGAACCGACGTCTCATGAGGAGGTCGTCGCCGTCGCAGAACGCGCGAGAAATCAACTGGCCGTGATCGTCAAAGGGCTGATTGACTTGATTGAGGTCTGAGGACTACTCGCTCTTTTTCAGGGCAAGCCGAAAGATTTCGTCCACATGCCTTAAAAAGTCGTAGGAAAGGACCTCCTTCAGTTCCTCGGAAGAGAGGCGTTGGAGGATTTCAGGATGGTTTTGGACCGCTTCACGAAAGGACACCTTTTGGTCGTAGACCTTCTGACTGACCTCTCGAACCCAATAGTAGGCTTGTTTTCTCGGGACGCCCTTCCGTATCAATGCAAGGAGAAGGGGCTGAGAGCGGTAGAAATCCCCAAATCGTTTAAGGTTCTCCTGGATCCGTTGGGGATGGATGACAAGTCCGTCCAGGATCGAGCGGAGCAGGCCCAGCATGTAGACCACGGTATGGAAGGCGTCGGGAATGATCAGCCGTTCCACAGAGGAGTGGGAGATATCCCGCTCATGCCATAGCGCCACGTTTTCCAAGGCAGGGATAAGCACACCGCGGAGGTAGCGGGCAAGCCCACAGAGGCGTTCAGAGCGGATGGGGTTCCGCTTGTGGGGCATGGCTGAAGAACCCGTTTGACGCTGGCCAAACGGTTCCTCCAGTTCCCCAACTTCCGTCCGTTGGAGGTGACGGATCTCTGTCGCCAGCCGCTCCACAGCGGAGCCCGTCAGTGCGAGCGCGGAAAGAAGGGCGGCATGACGGTCTCGGGGGATGACCTGGGTGGCCACGGGCTCCCGTTTCAACCCCAGACTTTCCAGGATCCTTTTTTCAGTGGACGGCGAAAGATAGGCGTTGGTACCTACGGCACCGGAGAGTTTCCCAAAACGCAGACCTTCCAGCGCCTCCGTGACACGCGCTCGTGCACGTTCCAGTTCTTTGTAAAACCCCAAAAACTTGAGTCCGAGGGTGGTGGGCTCCGCAAACATCCCATGGGTCCGACCCATCATCGGTGTGTGCTGGTGCCGAAGCGCCAGATCCCGTAACGCCGACAGGGTTTCTTCCAGGCGATCCAAGACCACACCCCCGGCCTCCTGGATCTGCAAGGCAAGGCCGGTGTCCACGACATCGGAGGAAGTGAGACCAAAATGGATCCACCGTGCCGGTTCTCCCACGATTTCTTCTACGGCCATGAGGAAGGCCACGACGTCGTGCTGGGTTTGTTCCTCAATGGCCTGGGCGCGTGCGACCAGGCGTTGGATGGGAACTTCTCGGAGAGTGGTTTCGATCTGTTCTACCGTGCCCGGGGGGGCGATCCCCGAACGCTCCAATTCCCGGACGACGGCCAGTTCGATTTTGAGCCAGAGTTCCGTTCGGTGCTCTAAGGAAAAGATCCGGGTGATTTCTGGAACGGCATACCGTGGAATCATGAATTCGCCTCCTCGTCTCGGACGATATGGACCACCCGCTGCGGGAACGGAATCTCAATCCCTGCGGCATCCAGGGCGTTCTTGATGCCTTCCACCAACGTCTCTTTGGCCTTGAGATAGTCGGTACGACGGATCCAGACCATGACCTTGAGGTTCACCGAAGAGTCGCCAAGTTCTTCTGCAAAGATGATGGGCTGTGGCTCAGCCAAAAAGACGGGCTCACTCTTCAAGAAGTTCCGAATCACTTCTTTGGCCTTCTCAATATCCGCCGCATACGAGATCCCGACCGTGGTATCAATCCGCCGGATATCAAAGGCGGTGAAGGTCTTGATAGTGGATTTCAGGACGGTTTCGTTTGGAATTCGGATCAGGATGTTGTCATACGTACGCATCTTGGTAGACAGGAGCCCAATGGAGAGCACAATCCCCGTTTGCCCGCCGATATCCACGGCATCTCCAATGGAAAAAGGCCGTTCAAAGATCAAAAAGAATCCTGCAATCAAGTTCGACACCGAGGTTTGGGCGGCGAACCCGACCGCGACGGAGAACAGCCCCAGGGCTGCGACCAATCCGCCGGGATTCACGCCAAACACGCCCAGGAGCCAGAGGGTACCGACCACAACAAACCCATATTTGACCGCCTTGCCTAAAAGTACTCGGCCATGCTCGCTGAGCCCCTCCCCGATCTTCTGCAGGATGAATCGTTTGACAAAGGCATAGAAATACCGAAGGAAGAGGATGATGAGGACGGCCTTGAGAATGTTCAGGCCCCAGTGGAGCCCAAAGTCCCGGAGTTCAATCCAGAGTTTTTGGAGAAAGGGAACCATGAGCCCTTTACCCCCTTGGAAAGATTAAGGCTGTCAAGGACCGTTTTGTGATCCTTGCCAGGCCATGTTCTTTGGCGGACACGCGTCCTTTGCGGACTTCTTTTGCATCCCAGGCCGGGGGTTCGTCCGTATATCTCAATTCGACCTCATCCCCATCAAAGAGGATATGGACCACCTCGGTCACCAGTCGCCCGTCCATCTCGAACACCGATAACTGGTAAGAATCTAAGACGGTCCGCTCCAAGGTCTTGGGGGAAGTGGAGCGGTTGGAGATGCGGAGAGGCGTGTAGATCCGGTCCAAGGCTTGAGGCTCATGATCTAAGGAGGGCAGAAATTCGGTCGTGAAGTAATACGCCAATTCGCCCACGTTGGGTGGGCCAATCCAGGCCAGTTGAAGATGGCGGGGAGTCAGGGTAAGGAGAGTTTCTTCTTTGCCGTTGGGCCATCGGGCTCGGAGTTCATACCGCAAGGGGATGCGGACATAGAGGGTCAACTCCTGTCCCGGAGATAGTGTCAAGGGTTCGGAGAAGACCAGGAGCAGGGGCAGGTCGAGGTATTCCGGTCGGACTTCAATAGAGGCCTGTTCTAATGTACTTGCCCAGACACGGCTTTCTTCTTGTTCTCCTCCGACCTCTACACGCAGGTGCCACAACCCCTCCTGGATCTGGGAGAGGATCACCTTTTTCCCCGCAATCTCAAAGGTTCGGGATGGTGTCGAGGTCGCCATAAAGGCTATTCCACCGTTTCTCCGGGCTGAAGAACAATGACCCGGTCTTTGTATTCGTCCGGTAAGGCTTTGATCAAGGCTTCGGGTTGTCCCGTGAGGACAGGGAAGGTCTTGTAATGCATGGGGATGATCCATCGGGGCTTGAGGAGCGTGACCGCGTAGGCTGCCTCCTCAGGGCCCATGGTGAACAGAGAGCCGATCGGCAGACATACCAGGTCTGGCCGGTAGAAATCCCCGATCATCGCAAGACCGCCAAAGAGGCCTGTATCTCCAGCGTGGTAAACTTTGAACCCGTTTTCAAAAGTGACGATATACCCTGCGGCCTCGCCACCAGGGACCACATTGCCGTCCACGTCGATCCCGGAGGAGTGGGTCGCGTCCGTCATCGTGATGCGGAGCCCCTCCCATTCCAACGTGCCCCCTTTGTTCATGCCCTGGAGGTTCGTCAGGCCTTTCTTTTGAAGGAAGAGCATAATCTCGTAGATAGAGACCACCAACGCACCCGTCTTTTGCGCCAGGGTGACGGTGTTCCCCAGGTGATCCGAGTGGCCGTGGGTGACCAAAATCAGGTCGGCTTGTTCCATGTCTTTTGAGGCTGGAGGGGCAAGGGGATGTTCCAGCCAGGGATCGATCCAAATGACTTTCCCCTTTGGGGAGACAAAACGGAAGGCTGCATGCCCATACCACGTGATTTTCACACCCTCAAATCTCGACATTGCCGTACCTCCTTTCGTCGTATGTGATTGTTGATTCTCCTCGGGTCGGCCGAACCCAGGCCTACCCGACCGCCTGAAGCAACCGTTGATAAATGCGAATGAGTTCTGGATACAAGGGAAAGGCTTGGGTCAATTCATTCACCTTGCTGCGGACCCGTTGGAGGACCGCTTCATTCTCCGGGTCTTTGAGGACTTCGGCGATCAGTTGCCCGATCAGTTCCATCTCGGGTTCTTTCATCCCCCGGGTCGTCACGGCAGGGACCCCGATTCGGATTCCACTTGTGACGGTCGGTTTCTCAGGATCATAAGGGATGGTGTTTTTATTGACCGTGATGCCCGCCCGTTCTAACGCGGATTCAGCAATCTTCCCGGTAATCCCTAAGGGCCGGAGATCCACCAACATGAGATGGTTGTCCGTGCCCCCAGAGACCAGCCGAAGCCCTTCATCCATGAGGGTCTTGGCCAGGGCCTTGGCATTTTTCACGATCTGCTCCTGGTACGCCTTGAACTCCGGCGTCAGAGCCTCTTTGAAGGCTACGGCCTTGGCCGCGATGATATGCATCAACGGCCCGCCCTGGAGCCCTGGAAAGACCGCTTTATCTACGGCCTTGGCGTATTCCTTTTGTGTCAGAATGAAGCCTCCACGCGGTCCGCGTAGGGTCTTGTGTGTCGTAGAGGTGACGAAATGTGCGATGTTCACCGGCGACGGATGGAAGCCTGTCGCAACCAAACCTGCAATGTGTGCGATGTCGGCCACCAGGTACGCTCCCACTTCGTCTGCAATCTCGCGGAATTTCTTGAAATCAATGATGCGGGGATATGCAGAATACCCTGTCACGATGACCTTGGGACGGTGCTCGTGGGCCAGCCGGCGGACCTCGTCGTAGTCAATTTGCTCGGTTTCCGGATGAACATGGTAATAGACGATCTGGTAGAGTTTGCCGACCTGAGAGACAGGACTCCCGTGGGAGAGGTGTCCCCCGTGGGAGAGTTCCATGCTGAGGATGGTCTCGCCCGGCTCCATGACCGCCGCGTAAACCGCCTGGTTGGCTTGGGTTCCGGAATGGGGCTGGACGTTCGCGTGTTCGGCTCCGAACAGAGTTTTTGCGCGCTCCCTCGCAAGATTCTCGGCAATATCTACAATCTCACATCCCCCGTAATACCGTCGGCCGGGATACCCCTCGGCGTATTTGTTCGTCAGCACGGACCCCATTGCGGCTAAGACCGCAAGAGATGTAAAGTTCTCGGAGGCAATAAGTTCTAAGGTCTCCCCTTGACGCTGAGTTTCCCGGAGGAGGACCTCTAAGATCTCAGGGTCACGGTCACGCAAAACTTCAAAAAACATAGCACCTCCTTGTCCCTGGGTTCAGAGGGTTAGATTTAACGAACCCAGATGAACCGATAGGCTTGAGTATCTTGGGTACCGATGATGCGTAGGAAGTAAACACCAGTTCGCAGGAACTGAATGTCTAAGGTGAGAGGCCCAGGGAGTGATGTGGAGACAGGGAAGGAGCGGATGGCGTGTCCAGTCGCATCGTAAAGCGTCAGGAGGCGGGTCCCTCGGGGGAGGTTGTAGAGGGTTAACACTCCGCGGTCCGGCACCAAGGCCACCCGCCGTTCTGGGCGGATCTCAGCCTGTTCCATGACATCCAGGGCATCCAGGCTCACCATCTGGACGGTGGTTGGGCGGATGACCGCTGGGGCGGTAGGTTGCCCCTGGGTTCCGTCGGAATAGTTGTTGAGGTCATTGGGTTGGTCTGCTGCGGCCACAAAGCAGAGGTCGTAGACGTCCGGGTCGACCCAGAAGGGGTCGTTGCTGCTCCCTCCACTTCCTACGCCACCTGCACCATACCACAAGGAAGAAACACTGTCAACTTCCCGGAAATTCCCGAACTCCCCCAGACCACTTGCCACCGTGAAATAGAGGGCATTCGGAAGGGGACCCCAGCCGGAGACATCCACACTCATCTCTATGACCCCGGTACTGGTGTTCAGGGCGACTTGGGAAGTTCCGGTCACGTCATTCCAAGTTGCGTCGAAGACCTTGATGTTGCCGTCTGCGATGGCCACAGCGTATTCCCAGGCGTTCTCAGGCGAGACTTGGACGTCCGCGTTTTGGGGAAGCCAGACCTCACCGGACCCCGTTTGGTGGTCCAAATCTATGGTCATGACCACAATGGGCTGCCAGTACTCGGTGAATCCGCCGAGTCGGATCAAAAAGTTGAGGAGGTTGTTGTTCAGGTCGGGGGTGATTCGCCATTCCAGGAGGTCTGCTTCATCTCCGGTATAGAGAGAGGTGTCGGGGTAGGTATAGCCGGCGGGGTTGTCTGCCGCGAGCGGTGCATCTCCACCGTCTCCGACATCATCATTGGCAGCGTCGGTCCAAATCCCCTCACCCATCGAAACCCCATAGGAATCCACAGGAGGCGGCGTTCCGATCCAATCCGAATCATCGCCGTCCACCGTAATCGGGTGAGAAGAAAGGACCGCCCAAGGGGCGATGAGGAGAATTGAGATGAAAAGTACCCTTCTCATGATGTCCTCCTTGACGTTCAGAGTAAGTATTTGGTGGCCTTTGAGAAAAGTCAAGACAAAACACCTTGAATTTTTTCTTTTGTGAAAGTATAATAAGCTCGGAAAAAGGACCAAGGAGGCATGGAATGGTCAGAAGGGGTCGTAAAAAAGAAATACCGAAGATCAGTAAGGACCAGCTTTTGATTGGGATCGTAGCTTATCTCGCCGATCAAGATGAGAAATTCGTAGACAAATTAATTCGCTGGGTGAAAGTAGAAGAGGAATTGAAAGAGCGAAAAGAAAAATATGAAGCCCTTCGGAAGTTAAAAAATCCCACACGGGGACAGAAGGTTGCAATGGCGAAACTGGCGAAACAGATTAACGCCCTGGAGAACCTCCTCCGCTTGGTACGAAGCGCCATTGAGAATTGATCCCTGAAAAACTTGAATCCTTGGATCAACCGAAAAGTATCTATGGGATTTCTGATACTAAGGTCTTTAGTAAAGAAAAACCCCAGGGAGCGGGGACAGACTCCCTGGGGCAGGAGGGGGTGGTTGGATGGGTAGGACCAGGTTATAAAGCGGAGAGGGGGTTGTTGTCAATACCCTGGATGTCAATAACAGAAAATTTGACAATCTTGAAAGAAGCGGTTACCTTTTAAGTACGACCGGAGAACTCCTCTGAACCAAATGACCACTCAACGAACAGCATACGACCTTGTTGTTGTGGGCGCGGGCCCGGCAGGTTCTTCTGCGGCTCGGGAAGCCGCAAAACAGGGACTCCGTGTCCTGATCCTCGAGCGACAGCGAGAGATCTCCCGGGTCGTCCAGTGCGCCGAGGGGATTTCACATGCCTCGTTGGTGGAGGGATTCTCTCCATCCGTCCCGGGAATTGCCACCGTGATCCATCGAGCCCGGTTCCATTTCCCTTCAGGCCTCTCCTTTGAAGTCCGATATCCCAATGTGGGGTATATCCTGGATCGAAAAATCTTTGACCGATACTTGGCGGTACAGGCGGTTCTCCAGGGCGCAACACTGCGGCGCGGCGCCATTTTCCAAGACGCAGTCCTTGAAGATCACCGTGTACGGGTTATCTTTACAGAAGGCCATCAAGTTCATGAGGTTACAACTCGCCTCGTGATCGGGGCAGATGGTCCAGCCTCCTCGGTCGGCAAAAGCCTGGGCCTGCCCTTAGATGTTGGACCTGAAGAGATTCATAAGGCCCATCAGTATCTTGTGGCTCATCCAAAGATCGAATCCGATTGTGTGGAATTTTTTGTGGGAGAGCGCTGGGCCCCAGGGGGATACGGCTGGATTTTCCCGAAAGGACCCGGTTACGGCAATGTAGGGGTCGGCCTCATCGCTACAGACCCTCGGGACCCCCAATCCTTCACGGACCAGTTGCTGGATACCTATTTGCCAAACGCTCAGATTTTGGGAGAAACCGCCAGCATCATCCCCACCGGAGGACTCAATCTCCCATTGGTGGGAGATCGTGTAATGGTGGTTGGGGACGCGGGGCGACTCGCAGATCCTCTGACTGCAGGCGGGATCCCCGCAGCATTGATTTCCGGGACCCTTGCCGGCCGTGTCGCCGCGAAGGCCCTGGTCTCTGACGAAGTCGACCGTCCCAAAATCCTTCGAGAATACCCCCAGAGCTTCTGGAAACCCCGGCGCTCCGACTATATATTAATGTCTCACCTTCGGGAATTCTTTCTCTCTCTGACCGATGACGACTGGGACGAGTTGGGACTCCACTTGAAGAAGGTCTTGGAGGGTACCGTGATTGAGACATTGGATGCCTTCCGTTTGGGACGGCAGGTGCTGCAAAAAAGTCCTGGGCTGTTCACTTTCCTCTTGAAAAAGGGACATCAGGACCTTGCGAAGTATTTACGAAAGACTCTTTTCGGGGCCTAAAGGGCTCCTGGTACTGGTTGACCCCGATCGTCTTCGTGTCGAAGACGTGCCGGTATTTGTAGAAAAGGTACAGAAAAACGGTGCGGTCAAAGGATTTCTTGTGGGAACCAGCATCCTGATGAGCCCGAGACTTGACGATCTGGTTCGCAGCCTTAAGAATTGTACAGAGCTACCAGTGGTCTTGTTCCCCGGGAGTGCGATCCAATTAACTCCGTCTGCAGATGCGTTGCTCTATCTGGTCATGGTGAGCGGCCGGAATCCGGAACTTTTAATTGGTGAACATGTGAAAGCTGCCCCGTTCATTCGGCATTACAATATAGAAGCCATTTCAACGGCATACATCTTGATCGAGTCGGGTACCTATACATCAGTGGAATTCATGTCTCAAACTCGTCCACTTCCGCGAGAAAAACCGGAAATTGCGTTGGCACATGCATTGGCTGCGGCCTATTTGGGGGTCAAAGCCATCTACTTGGAAGGGGGGTCGGGCGCTAAAATGCCGGTCCCCAATGATACCATCAGGATCGTGAAACAAGAGGTTTCCCTCCCCTTGATCGTGGGTGGGGGATATCGACGCAAGGAAGACATCCTTTCGGCCTTTGATGCCGGAGCTGACCTGGTGGTCGTCGGGACGGCAATAGAACAGCACTGGGACGCCATCGAGACGATGGTATAAAGACCATCGAAAAAGAAAGCCCAAGATGCAGGCGGCCCAAAATGTTAAATCCTTGAAGAAGAGAAACAAAAAACTCTGAATGAAGGAGTTGAAGACATCGCCTATGAAACATCCCATACCGCCCCACAAGAGGTCCGGATACCCTACAGAGCGGACCCGTTTACGAGCACAGGATCTGGTTAAACATCCGAAGATCCTTAAACTGATTGAGTCTGCGGATGCTCAACTGGCGTCTTTGGGGTACACCGAGCATGGGCTCCGTCACACCTCATGGGTTTCCAAACACGCGGGGATCATTCTTAGAGCATTAGGGTACCCCCAGAGGACGGTAGAGTTGGCAGAAATTGCCGGGCTTCTCCACGACATTGGGAATTTAGTGAACCGGGAAGCACATGCTCAAACCGGAGCGGTTTTGGCCTATCAGGTTTTAACCGAGCTGGGGCTGCCCTTTGAGGAGGCTGTAGAAATTATGCGCGCGATTGGGAATCACCACGAAGAGGATGGATTACCTGCAACTCCCATCTCTGCGGCCCTGATTCTTGCAGACAAGGCCGACGTCCACAGGTCCAGAGTCCGCCCGATTGGAGATATCCGAGGAGATATCCATGACCGCGTGAATTATGCCGCGATCTCCTCAAAGGTTGTGGTCAAGACTCTACCCGAGCGGGTCATTGTATACGACCTCTCCATTGACACGGAGATCGCTTCGGTCATGGAGTACTTCCAGATCTTTTTGTCAAGGATGCTGATCGCGGCAAAAGCCGCAAAGGTCCTTGACGCTAAATTTGAACTTTACATCAACAACACGAAAATGACATGATTTTGAACGGAGGGTGAAGCGCCATGGACATCAAAGAGTTAACCCCTGAGGGGTTAAAGAAGAAGAAAGTTGTGGAACTCTACGAAATTGCCCGTGAACTGGAGATCCCCAACTATTCCTCGTACAAAAAGGCAGAACTGATTGAAAAGATCCTGGAGGCAAAGAAGCGGAAAGACGGAAGTATGATCCGCGAGGGCGTGCTCCAGATCCTCCCCGAGGGATTCGGGTTCTTACGCTTCCCGGAACACAACTATGCGCCCTCTGCCGACGACATCTATGTATCTCCATCCCAGATCAAAAAGTTAGGACTCAAGACCGGGGATACAGTTCGCGGGATCATCCGACCTCCGCGCGAAGGGGAACGGTTTGCTGCGATGATCAAAATTGAGGCTATCAACGGTCTTCCGCCCGAAGAACTCCGTCATCGCATGCCCTTTGAGAAACTTGTCCCCTTCTACCCGACAGAGAAGATCCGGTTGGAGACGGAAGACGATGAGGACCTCTCGATGCGTATTGTGGATCTCTTCGTCCCGATCGGGAAGGGCCAACGCGGTCTGATCGTTTCGCCTCCCCGGGCCGGAAAAACCGTCCTCCTACAACAGATCGCCAACGCAATCGTCAAAAATCATCCAGAAATCGAACTCATCATTCTCTTGATTGACGAACGGCCCGAAGAAGTCACCGACTTCAAGCGGAAAGTCCCGGCAGAGGTAGTTTCCTCTACGTTCGACCTCCCTGCAGAACGTCATGCCCAGGTTGCGGAGATCGTCTTGGAGAAGGCGAAACGACTGGTCGAAGTCGGGAAAGACGTGGCGATCCTCTTGGACTCCCTCACGCGACTGGCCCGTGCGTACAACGTTTTAACCCCCCACTCGGGGCGAACCCTCACCGGCGGCATCGATTCTACGGCCTTGATTAAACCTAAGAAATTCTTCGGGTCCGCACGGAATATTGAGGGAGGTGGAAGTTTGACCATCATCGCCACGGCTCTGATTGAAACCGGGTCCAGGATGGATGAAGTGATCTTCGAGGAATTCAAGGGGACCGGAAACATGGAACTGGTATTGGATCGCAAACTTGCCGACCGCCGGATCTTCCCCGCGATTGACCTCCAGAAGTCGGGCACTCGCCGTGAGGAACTGCTCTTGACCCCAGAACAACTCAACCGCATCTGGATTTTGAGAAAGGTCCTCTCCGATATGGGTACCATCGAGGCCATGGAGTTCTTGCTGGATAAAATGCGTCTTACCCGTACCAACGAGGAATTTCTCAAGAACTTGCCTCGATTTGCAGGGGTTCTGCAGGAGTGATCCCCTCGTGGGTCTGGCTCTGTCTCCTGAGCTGGGGGCCGGTCTTCTCGGGCTCTACTTACATCACCAATACCTTTGGAACCTACCGACCCCACCGATTCCATACCGGCCTCGACCTTTCCACCCATGGGCAGATCGGGATCCCGTTACGAGCCCCAGAGTCGGGAAATGTCTGGCGGATCGTCACCTCCTATGTGGGATACGGCCGGGCCCTTTACCTCCAAACCTCATCTGGGGATATTGTGGTCTACGCCCACCTTTCCAAGTTCCAGCCGGATCTCAACCACTGGGTCTATCAACACCAAATCGCTCAACAGACTTACTTCCTCGACCGTTTTCCGAAAGATACCTTTCAGATTCAAAAAGGGGAAATTGTGGGCTATTCCGGGGAGAGTGGATGGGGCCCACCTCATCTCCACATTGAAGTTCGCACCCCTGACAATCAGCCGGTAAATCCCTTAGCCTTTTTGTCACTTCCAGATCATCGCCCCCCTAAGATCCATGCCCTCCGGGTTGTGCCTCTCACCGCGAACAGCACTGTTCAAGGAACACCGTGGCCCACGGAGGTCCATCCTTTGACATCCTCAAGCGCTTTGACGGTTCCCCCCGTGTCTGTATCAGGCCCTTTCGGCCTGGAGATCCTCACAACGGATCAAACGGATGGCTCTCCCTATGAGGTGCTGCCGTATTCTGTTTTTGTGGGGGTTTCCAAGGAAACGTTGGGGGTGGTCCGCTTCGATACCCTTTCTTTTGCAGAAGGCCCTTGGAGTGAATGGGTGTTCCGGTACACGGGCAAAAGTTATTCACAGTCGTGGATTCGACTTTATTGCCCGGTGGACCCTCCGCCCATGCCTTATAAGAAAACGGTCCCCAGATACGAAGTCAGCCATGCAGAGACGCTCTGGGTGACGGTTGCCGACTTTGTTGGCCATCAAGTCACGGCCAAATTGCCCTTGGTCCCGGATTCTGTGAAGCGTTTCGTGGACCATTCATTGCCGAAGACTTGGCA